>CAZYLY010000013.1:6559-10386 GCA_964648825.1 uncultured Syntrophomonadaceae bacterium | reverse complement strand
TTTTACTATCTAATTTAATATAGCTAATTGCTTGGTTTTTGTCAAAAAAGTGTACTGATTTTTCTTCCACCTAGGGGTACTATAGCCGTAGCAATTGCTTCCAGCCCAAAATCTTTTTCTCCGCCTTGGGCTAAAGTATAGGCTTCATCTACAAACATAATTCCACCCATAGATTTTCTAAGCATTTCCTTAGTCTTTTGCGCAGTATGGCCAATATATTCCCCGACTAAGTCGGCTCTTTCCACTTCAATTAGATGTCCTTTGGTTAGCAATCCAATATCACTAAAGATACTTCCTAATATTCTGGCCACCGTTGTTTTACCCGTCCCAGGATTACCGTTGAAAACCATGTGTAAAACGGTGGGGGCAGCTTTTAAATGTAGTTGGGTCCTGCGTTTTTGGATTAAAGAAAATGCCGTAACTTCTGCTAAGGTTTTTTTCACTTCCTTTAAGCCGATTAGTTTTTCTAATTCTTTAAATGAGCTACTTTGCTCAAAAGAATTTTGTATCATATGAGGTATGTTATTAGACGGACTTTGATTATCCTTAGCAGCAAATCTCATTGAAATCTCCAAAATATCACCACTTCCCCAATATCTAATTTATTATATGAAAAATAGACCAAAGTGGTGATATTTTTAATAAATAAAGAACTACAAGATAAAACCCGGGGTTAGCCGGGCTTTCAACTTTTATTCATCTTCATTTTTATTGTCCGTTAACAAGTTTGCAATTGGTTTAAGCGGTGAGATGGTAGAAATAGCATGCTTATATACTAATTGTTGTCTCTGCTCCATTTCAATTATAACCGTAAAGTTGTCAAATCCTTTTACTAAGCCTTTTATTTGAAATCCGTTAACAAGATAAACTGTTACAGGTATTTTATCTTTTCTAACTAGATTTAAAAAAGCATCTTGTAGATTAAGTTGGTTTTTACTCATCAAAATTTAACCCCCATTTCATATTGCTATCATCACATAAATTCTACATTACGTAAAATTGTCCTTTAAAATATGTTGAAATATTTTTAACTAATTCATCACTATTCTTGTGTTTAGCCATATCAAACCATTTAATACGTTTATCTTTATTAAACCAAGTGTACTGTCTTTTTGCATAGTGTCTTGTTTCCCTTTGTATTTCATGAATCATTTGTTCCTTAGTTAGAAATCCATCCAGATAATAGCAAACTTGCAGATACCCCAAAGATTGCATCGAGCTAAAATTTAGATCATAACCATTATTTCTTAAACTTATTACCTCCTCTATTAATCCATTATCTAACATATGTAAAACCCTAGTATTTATTCTTGAATACAGTTCCTGCCTTTCCAGATGCAAACCAATCGGAACTAAATTATAAGTATTAATATTTTTATTTTGTAAAGCTGAAAAAGGTTCTTTAGTTAATTCATATACTTCAATGGCACGTACTATCCTTTTTTGGTCATTGCTACTTATCATTGCGGCATATTGGCTATCAATTTTTCCCAGATAATTATAGGCATAATCCAAACCTTTTACATTTATAATTTCATTCCATTTTTTCCGTACTGCGTTTTTAGTTTCCATAGGGAAAAATACATAATCATCAACTACTGCTTGGTAATATAATCCGGTACCGCCAACTAATAAAGGTATTATATTATTTCCATTAAGATTACTAATAATTATTTTCGCTTCGGCTTGATAATCAGCTACACTATAATCTTGGTCGGGAGTTACTATATCGATTAAATGATGTTTAACTAATTTTTGCTCCTCTATAGTGACTTTGGCAGTTCCTATATTCATCCCTTTATAAACCTGCATAGAATCACAAGACAATATTTCAGCTTTTAATAATGGAGCTACTTTAAGAGCCACATCAGATTTACCAATTGCAGTAGGTCCTATTATAGCTGCCAGTTTATGCAAATTTTCATCACTCCATGTTTTTATTTCTCAATAATTCCATAAGTTATTTTGTTATTAGGACTGCCGGAAAACTCCTTAATACCCAACCGCTCAAACTCCATACTATTAGCTAATTCTTTTACTATCACCCTTTTACGTGCTACTCTGCTAGCTTCATTTATTGACTCGGCGGTTAAGGGTTCATGGTTAGCTAGGAGGCGTAAAGGAGATATAGCAGTGCTTTTTAATAATGGCTTCCTAAACATAGGGTCAAAATATACTATGTCAAAAGAATCATCCGGCAGTGTTTTTAAGTATGCTAAATGATTATCATTAATAATTTGAATACGCTTAATAGCTTCATCAAGCCAACTCATTTTAGACTTATATAACTTCATCCCCCACTTTACTACCCAGGCAATGGGTGAAGAAGATTCCAGCCCTATGATTTGCCCGTCAGGATTAAAGTAAGATGCCACAATAGCATCCGCCCCTAAACCTAGTGTACAATCTAGTATTTTATCTGTACCAGTTAGGTTGCAAGCCCTTATATAAGGATCTATTGTGTTAAATTGCCTATAAAATGAAATGCGGTTTTTTGCCATACTCGGGTGAAAATAAAACTTCTGTTTTTCTATATATAAAACCGGTCCTTCTTGGTGCCAGACCATAACTCCATCAGAATTATATTTTTGTTGTATTTGTTCTATACTTAATCCTTGACGTTCCACATATTTTAGATTAGTTGCATCCAAAAATTCAGCTAAATAATTATTAACACCGGCTTTGGACTGTGTAGTAGTTACAACTAGCTTCATTATCTTTACCTCTTAAACATTTGCTCAATATCAGTATGATTAAACTTAATTAAGGTAGGTCTGCCATGGGGACAATTTTTATAGTTTTCAGTTTTTAATAAATCCCTTACTATACTTTCCATTTCCATATAATTTAAATGGGTTCCAGCTTTTACAGCTCTTTTACAAGACATTGTAACTAAAGCTTCATTATGAATATCAATATTTTTTCCGCTTTGTAGGCTTTCAATTATACTTCTGATTAGTTCTCTCTCATTACCTAAAGAAATTGCTGGTGCTTCCCTTATTATTAAAGAATTATATCCTAATAACTCAATAGTAAAGCCTAGCTCCGAAAATATTTCCATATTATTCATTATGATTTCCACTTCTATAGAAGATAATTCAAGATTTAAGGGAAATGCTAGTAATTGGGAGCTATAATTATCATTTTCATATTGTTTTATAAGTTTAGCGTAAATTATTCTTTCTTCCGCTGCATGTTGGTCAACTAGCCATAAACTATTCTCATACTCCATAATGATATAAGTGGCAGCATATTGCCCGATAATTTTGTAGACAGAGGAGATTGTAACTGCTTCGGGCATAATAATATCTAGTTGGGTTTTTGCCGGCTGATACCAAAAATTATCACTTTTTTGCCCCAGTTCAAAATTAAAATTATTATTATGAGCAGTCCCATTATTAGTTAAGGATTCTTTAACCTGTGAAATGTATTTATTATCTAAAACAGCAGCCTCCCATTTAGGCATTAAGTTATATTCCACCTTAGTCAGTCTGTCTTTAAGAATTTCGTAGACTATATGAAAAACATCTTTTTCATTTTTAAAGCGGACTTCATTTTTTTGCGGATGAACATTAACATCGACATCCTCCGGCTTAAGTCGAAGTGATAATATAACAATCGGATTTTCCCGGCTAACTAATAATCCCTGGTAACTAGTGTCTATAGCTTTGTATAACATAGGACTGCGTATAGGTCGAGAATTAATGAAAAAGTATTGGTGTTTGCGATTATTTTTAGTAAAATCGGGAGTTGATATTAATCCGCTTAGTGCATAATCCTCCCCTTGGAAATCTACATCTATTAAAGAACCAGCAAAATCTTGCCCC
>CAZYLY010000013.1:0-6549 GCA_964648825.1 uncultured Syntrophomonadaceae bacterium | reverse complement strand
TAACCGCATCTTTTATGTCCCCATTACCAGGAGTTTTATAATATAATTTATTATCTTTGGTGAAACTAAAAGATATATCCGGTCTAGCCAAGGCATATCTATTAACCATTTCATAGACAACATTACCTTCAGTAATCGTAGTTTTAAGAAAGTTTTTACGAGCTGGAGTATTATAAAATAAGTTTTTAACTATAATCCTAGTTCCTTTAGGACAGGCATAATTCTCTAATTGATTAATAACCCCCCCTTCAATTTCAGCCCTAACTCCAAGACCATCATTCTGGTTGCTGAATACAGTAATCTGAGATACAGAAGCAATACTAGGCAGGGCTTCCCCCCTAAATCCCATTGTATTTATATTATGCAGATCATTTTCATTCTCAATCTTGCTGGTAGCATGGCGCAGAAAAGCTAGCGGGATTTCATCTTTTGTGAGCCCTACTCCATCATCTTCTACTTCAATATAATCTTTTCCCCCATTGATAATAACTACATTAATCCTAGTAGCATTAGCATCCATAGAATTTTCGATTAATTCCTTTACAATCGATGCGGGGCGTTCTATTACTTCACCAGCTGCTATTTTATTAATTAAATCATCGTTTAATAAACTAATACCCATTAATAAACGGTCTCCATATCATTATTAATATCGAAAATACGGTATTCGTCTAAAACTTTGTCTTGTAAATATACCATATCATAATGACTACTGCGCACATTATCTTTATAAGCTTCTCGGGCTTGATTTTGACAATTAGTACAGGCATAAATAGGGATAGATATACAATTAACTGTATACAATCTACCATTTCGTTGTTGGGCTTCTGATTTAATTATTCTAAAACCTAAACAAGCAGGACAAATGCGCTGTACAATATTTTGTTCCTCATGAATATAATCAGTATCGTAGAAAATGCGAATATATTCTTTTTTATATTCACCCAGAGTAGAGCGAAAATTTTCCACTACTTCATTACGGGTAAAGTAATTGCGCTTTTGTATCTCAATCATCTTCTTAATATGTTCTATGTTGCCAGCAGGCTCTTTTAGTTTTCCCGGTACATAAGTTGGTTCTTTAAGATTAGAATAATCAATCCCTGCCATTGCCATTATAATTCCGGTATTAACATAAGGCAGGGCCGTTTCGACAGAATAACCGCCTTCTAAAACGGCTATATCTGGAGCTAACTTTTTATTAAGCTCCGCATAACCTTGGGCCGAAAAACACATATCAGCTAAAGGGTCGCTAAAATGGTTGTCTTGACCAGCTGAATTAACTATTAGCTCTGGCTTAAAATCTTCTAAAATAGGATTAATTAAATGGTCGATTACATAATGAATACCTACATCAGTAGTTTTGGGTAGTAAAGGAATGTTTATCGTAGTACCATAAGCTAATGGCCCGCCTAGCTCCTCCATAAAGCCTGTCCCCGGATATAAAGTGCGTCCATCTTGGTGAAAAGATATAAACAGAACATCCGGGTCATTATAAAAAATTTCTTGGGTGCCGTCCCCGTGATGAACATCAGTATCTATAATAGCGATTTTCCTTAGGCCGTATTTTTTACGAATATACTCCACCATAATCGCTTCATTATTAATGTTGCAAAAACCGCGGTTACCGTGAGTTATAGTCATAGCATGATGTCCTGGCGGTCTAATAATGGCAAAAGCATTATCAACCTCCTTATTTAACACGGCATCAGCCAGAGTTATAGCTGAACCAGCTGCAATAAAATGGGCTTCAGTTAAATGTGCCCCTACATCCGGTATCGAAAAATGGGCTCTTAAAATATCCTTTTCCGTGCAAAGTTCCGGGCGGTATTCTTTTATATCCGGTAAGTCCATAATACCTTCTTCAAAAAGCTGATCTCTCGTATATAACAATCTTTCTTCCCTTTCTGGATGAGTAGGGGAAATAGCCCAATCAAAGGCAGGGAAAAATAATACTCCTGTTTTTTTCATTATTCTAATACCCCCTTAAACTCTTTGATAAAGCCAGGCTGCACTTGTACACCGATGTCAAATATCCGACCGGCTCTATTATAACCCCTTATAACATTAAACTGTTCTTCCATATAAAAGGTAGCATCATAATCATTATTCTCTATACCCCTAGCGGCTAACTCTAAATATAAGTGGTTTAAAGCTAAATCCTTGGCATCCTCTAGGTTAAAATTATGCGGATTATTTATTCTTTCTAAACCACCATTCGGCTGTATAGAATAAAAACCTTGTTCAGTATCAACATGTAAATTAATGTTTAAAGTAGGTCTGGCTACAGCGGTACCTAGGGCATTAGCTATAGGGCTATATTGGTGAAGATAATAAGGAACACCTACATAATTTGCTAATACCGGAACTATTGCTGTAGATGCAGCCCCAATCCCAATAATTCGTTCTAACTTAAATTTGCGCTTATTTACTACTTCCCATACTTTATAAGCCGGTTCTTGTTCCCACTCACCAAACATATTATTTATGGCGCTATTTAACTTTTCTAAAACAATATTAACCGCCTGTTCGGCAATTTCAATAGAAACAAGTTTATGTTCAGTAGCCATAGATTCTAAAGCTGCTTGAGAAGCCTGGTAATTTCCGATTTTCAAATCATAGCGGGTATTAAAAATATCAGTAACCGTCAAAAATTTACCGCCAAAACACATAGCTACATCTTGCCTTCTATTTAATACTTCTACTGTTCCGTCTCTAATAATAACTTGGCTATCCCCGCCAATAGGCAGTGAAGTCAAAGAAAATGCTTCTATATGGGAGTATCTGCCCCTTATATTGGCCCCTTTCGAAGCATAAAGGGGTTCCCCGGCAATAATTAAGGAAATATCAGTAGTTGTCCCTCCAATGTCGATTACTACTGAATTATAATTATCCATCGTCAAGGCTATACCACCCATAGTACTAGCTGCAGGACCTGAATATATAGTTTGACAAGGATATTTTCGTGAAATATCAAGCGGAATCGTACCCCCGTCAGCTTTTAATACATGGACTTCAGTATTAATGCCCCTTTTTCTAATAGCCTCATCAACATTGTCAACAAAATTGTTCCATTCATAATAAGTCATCGCCGTATAATATGTAGTTACCGCCCGGCGGGCAAAGTTTAACTGGTTAGAGACTTCTGAACTGGTTAATACTATAGCTTCGGGATATTCCTGGTCCAATACCATCTTCACCTTTTTTTCATGTTCATCATTACGGTTAGAAAACTTGCCACTAACAGCTATTCTTCTTATACTTTGCTGCTTTATATCTTGTACATATTGGCTAATTTCCTTCGTGTCTATTTCTTCTACCACCCGACCTCTAAAATCAATAGCCCCTTTCAGGAAATAACAATGCTCACCTAGTTCATAATATGAATTAGGTAAACCATAACCAGGCATTAATATTAAGGCCGTAGGTTCAGCTTGTTCGGTAACTAAAAGATTGGTAACAGCAGTAGTACTTATTACTATACGCTCAATAGAGGCAGAGCTTGGCAGGTTGTCTATCAATTGATCTAAAGCAGTTAAAAGGCTAGTGCTAATATTATCATTATTAGTAGCGACTTTAACTGTAGCTTCAATTTTTCCCGCTTTAATTAAAGCCCCATCTGTAAAAGTGCCCCCTACATCAATTCCAATCAGGTACATAATAAATCCCCCTTTGGTCAACTTATTTCCTTTTTCCATTTATGTAAATAAGTTAGAGCCTCTAGTGGTGTTATACTATCTACATCTAACTCCTTTAATTCGTCAATATAATCAGGCTCCTCATTAAATAAATAAGGTTGAACAACTGCATCCCTGTTTATGGGCAGTTCTTGACATAATTCTAATTCGGCTAGAATTTCATTAGCCCTAGTAATTACAGAATTAGGCAAACCAGCTAACCTGGCTACATGTACCCCGTAACTTTTATCGGCTTTTCCGGGGAACACTTTTTTAAGAAAAATTACGGTATCTCCCGTTTCCTTTACGGACACGGATAAATTAATAACTGTAGGGTAAGTTTCAATTAATGCAGTTAATTCATGGTAATGAGTAGCAAATAAAGTACGGGCTTTTATATTAGATAAAATATATTCACTTACAGCCTTAGCAATACTTAAGCCATCATATGTACTAGTTCCTCGCCCAATTTCATCAAGAATTACTAAACTACTCGAAGTTGCATTATTTAGAATATTGGCTACCTCTAGCATTTCCAGCATAAAAGTACTCTGCCCGGCAGCTAAATCGTCGGAAGCCCCTACGCGAGTAAAAATCTTATCAACTATGCCGATGGAAGCATTTTCAGCCGGTATAAAGCTTCCCATTTGACACATTAATACTAATAAAGCTGCTTGGCGCATAAAAGTACTTTTACCGCCCATATTAGGACCAGTGATTATGGCAAAGCTAGCTGTTTGGTTATCAATATGTAAATCATTAGGTACAAAACGAGTAGCAGTTAAATATTTTTCTACTACTGGATGACGTCCATTTTTTATCGTGATAATGCCGCTATTATTAACTGCGGGTCTAATATAATCATTTAAGTAAGCCACCTTAGCTAGAGAATATATTACATCCAAAGCAGCTACCTGATGAGCTGTAGCTTGTAAACGATTAATATATTGAATTAAACGCTCTTTTAATTGGTTATACATTTCATATTCAAGATTAAATAATTTCTCCCTCGCCCCTAAAATGCTATCTTCATATTTCTTTAATTCTTCACAAATAAATCTTTCCGCATTAACTAAGGTCTGTTTACGATGATATTCCGGCGGCACTGAAGATAAATTAGAGTTAGTAATTTCAATATAATAGCCAAACACTTTATTAAATCCGACTTTTAGATTTTTAATACCTAAGCGTTCCTTTTCAGTTGCTTCAAAATCTAATAACCAATTACTGCCCTTTTTAGATAAATGGCGCAATTCATCTATATTTTCATTATAACCTTCTTTAAAGATATAACCTTCCTTTATGGTTAAAGGAGCATCATCGGCTATACTCTGATCAATAATAGTATATAAATCACTTAATAAATCTAACTGTGCTATGTCTTTAAGCATATTACTTTTGCTTGGCTCTAATAAACTAATTATATCATGCAAAACATAAAGGGAATTTTTCAAAGCTATTAAGTCCCGTGGATTAATAAGACTACTGCCTAATTTTCCGGCTAATCTTTCTAAATCATAAATATTATTAAGAACATCTTGTAACGAATTCATCAGGGATAAATCGTTTTTTATTTCTTCTACCGCATCTAAACGCCTATTAATTTCAATAACATTTCTTAAAGGTTGCTCAGTCCATGTTTTTAAGGCTCTTTTGCCCATAGCTGTAGCACAATAATCTAAAATAGCTAATAAAGAACCTTCCTTTTTCCCTTCTCTTAAATTCATAGTTAATTCCAGATTTTTTCTAGTAGAATAATCCATTTCTAAAAATGAATTAGTATTATACGGTTTAAGGATTTGGATATGTTTTAAAGCCACCTTTTGGGTTTGCTGCAGAAATTGAATAATAAGAGCTGCCGCACATAAACCAGCACTATAATTTTCTAGTCCTAACCCCTCTATAGCGAAACCCTTATACTGCTTGGATAAAATTTCAATGGCATCTGATAGAGTAAAGCTAGTTTGATTAATATAGGTATTAGTAGAAGTCAGTGTAGTGTTCTGCCAGTTATCCCCTTCATCTACTAATGTGTCCCAGGAGGGTAATAAACATTCCGCCGGTCTTATCCTTTGCATTTCACTCACAAATTTAGGGAAAAAATCAGGAGAGGAAAATTCAGTAACCCAGAAATCACCTGTAGAAACATCTATATAAGCTAAACCGACTACTTGTTCCAAGTTATATACAGCTGCTAAATAATTAGGATTAGCCTCATCTAACATGCTATTTTCCAAAACTGTACCTGGAGTAATTACTTGGACTACTTCCCTTTTAACAATTCCTTTAGCCATTTTAGGATCTTCAACCTGCTCGCATATAGCCACCTTAAAGCCCTTATCTATAAGTTTAGCTATATAATTAGTAGCAGCATGATATGGTACCCCACACATGGGAATCTTATCGGTTCCCCCATCTCTAGCAGTCAATACTATTTCTAATTCCCTGGACGCAATTTTCGCATCTTCAAAAAACATTTCATAAAAATCACCTAGCCGGAAAAAAAGAATAGTATCAGGGTAATCCTCTTTTATCATTAAGTATTGTTGTACCATCGGGGTTACTTTTGCAGACAACTTTCTAGCACCAGCCTTTTATTTCTAATTCTTTATTAAAATTCGCAAGTATTTTCTTATATTAGATAGCAAAAGGCTTAATAAGCTAAGCCTTTTGAGTTTTCTCTATAGTATTGTGCAGATATATTACATTCCGCAACTGCCCCCGCATGAATCGCAACCAGAGGAACAATCATCAGCGCCAGATATCGCTTGGTTTAAGGCAAAATATACGGCTTGCATTAAATTATCAAATTTTTCTTGAGCTATCATCATTTCTTTAATTAGTTCATTAGTAGATAATTGTTGTTCCAAAATAG
>CAZYLY010000012.1:703-22513 GCA_964648825.1 uncultured Syntrophomonadaceae bacterium | reverse complement strand
AGAATACTGAAAAAAGAGCTGAGAAATATAATCACTCAGGAAATGTCCCGGGGGCGGTCATCAAGGATAATCACATATCGGATGGAATGGGTATGTTGCAGGTTTTTTGTTGTGCTTTGTGCCACGTTTATCTGCCTCTCAGCTTGCATATTAATATACCCCCCTTGAATATTTTCCTTGTGCATAACCACACCACTTGGCGGGAATGCTAATACTGCCTAATAAGGTAATATATTAATTGTTGTAAAAACAGTGAGACAGGAATGAAGCACAGGAATAAATTAACTGGTTTTAGAAATGCTAGTTGCATGGTTGAGGTTATAAAGGTGCATCCCCATATGTATTTAACTCTATTGCTAATACTAATTGTAGTATTAAATTACTACGATATAATGCATACTATTCATCTTTGTTCTTCAACCAATATCATTGAGGGCAATCCATTTATTAGGTTTTTACTTCAAATTAGTCCTCGTTTAGCTATAGTCTTCAAAATGGGTGTTACCATTCTGTTTGCATTTACTATGCTCCTTTATTCAACAAAGCACTTCATGCGCACCTTCATAATTAGCTCGCTTATTGCTTTTGTATACTTAGTACTAACAGCCTGGCATGTAAGCTTTTCTCTGTAACGGGTCATATATAATTTTTTCTTTTACCTATTTCATTGGGCCTGTTTCATATGGATAGATCTAATAATTCTACTCTGTCATTGTACATTTCAGTAGCGCTTAACTTACCCGTCTTTTTAAATTCGATAATCTCGCTAATATGCATATTTTCAAACCTCCTTAAGCTCTTGACACCTTCCTGCCTACTTTAACTTCCCCAGTTAAAATTTATTGATTTAAAAACAGCTTAAACAAGTATTAATATTATAAGCACCTGTAACAAATTACCATACTCAACATATTATATTTAAGACACCTATAGAAAGGAGTGATATGGATGTGCTGCAATTCAACTAGTATTACATTTGTTCCTACCAAAGATGCGTATGTAGCAGAATTTTATCCGAATACTAATTTTGGCTTTTCTCCTTATTTATTTACTAACCGTTTCCAAGGTTGCGGTGATATTTATAGAACTTATATTCAGTTTGATTTATGTAGTATGGCATGTAACCAAATTCCGCCTAATAGCTGTATAAGATATGCTTCTTTGTGGTTTCCTTTAGACCGAAATGAAGTGCCTGTATGTAATAATGAGCTTTATGTTTACCGAGTTTTACAAGATTGGGCTGAAGGTGCTATCACCTGGAATAACCAGCCTATAACTGCCTTAATACCTGATGGCTTAACTTTGGTTACACCTAGTGATGATTTTGTTTATATTAATATTACCGAATTAGTAAGTTGGTGGTATTCTGGTCTTTATCCTAATTTCGGTTTACAGCTTAGATGTAATGAGGGGTTTGATAGTTTATTAAGCTTTTTCAGCCGTGAATATCCTAATAGTGACTACTGGCCGAGAATAACCGTGTGGTACACTGAAAATTGTTGCTGTTCTATACCATGTAACGGTATTACTAATAGTGATTAAATAGCTAAAAACACCCTAGCAAGCCCGCTAGGGTGTTTTAATAAGTTTAGTATTAATTTTTATTCGTTAGGTTTAGAATTAGTAAACATCTTACTTATTTCCATCGGTATGGGGAATAATATAGTAGTATTTTGAGAATTAGCTACTTCCGATAAAGACCTAAACATTCTAAGAGTTAAACTCCCTTCCGCAGAAGCCAGGATATTAGCAGCTTCAGCTAATTTCTCCGAAGCTTGTCTTTCCCCTTCCGCTTGGATAATAGCTGCTCTTCTGTCCCTTTCGGCTTGAGCCTGCCTAGCAATAGCTTTTTGCATTTCATTTGGTAATACTACGTCCTTTATTTCTACTGACACTACCTTTATACCCCATGGATCAGTAGCTTCATCAACTATCTTTTGAATAGTTTTATTAAGGCTTTCCCGGTCAGATAATAGCTGGTCTAATTCAGCAGTTCCGGCTACACTACGTAAAGTTGTTTGGGCTAATAAGTTAGTGGCTTCATCAAATCTTTCCACATTAACAATAGCCTTATCGGCATTGACTACCCGGTAGAATAATACCGCATTAACTTTAGTAGTAACATTATCTCGGGTAATAACTTCCTGAGGGGGAACATCATAAGTAATAACTCGCAGGGATACCCTTTGAATCTTGTCTATAATCGGGATTATAAGTATTAACCCCGGTCCCTTAACTCCGGCTAATCTTCCTAAACGGAACAAAACGGCTCTTTCGTATTCGGGAATAATTTTTATTGCGGATGCTAGTATGGCTACTAAAATGACTATTATGGCTATCCAATCAAAAACTACACTAAAAAACGATGTCATATTATTGCCTCCTTATTCTATATTTCTTTTGGCTTAACTACTAAAAGCATAGTCTGTCTATCGACTATTTCCACTTTCTCTCCCACCGGTATAATTGCATCTTTATCTTGCACTACGGCTCCCCATATTTCGCCTTTAAACCTAATTTGACCATAAGGCTCTAAGGCTGTTATGACGATACCAGTCTGGTTAATAAATTCGGTAGCCCCGTGCATAGGCTTAATTTTCCTTAAACGCCATATCCCTGCTAATATGATTAATATTAAACCAGCTCCAATAATGCCTATTCCAAAAGCGATGAACTTAAAACTAGTAAACCATCCCGTCGGCATCATCGGTTCTATTGGTACAAATATTATCCCTAAGACAATACTAGCAACACCACCGGCCGCCAAAACCCCGTAAGTAGGCGTAAAAGCCTCTGCAACTAATAAAGCAACACCTAGAAGTATTAGTAGTCCCGCTCCAATATTAACTTCAAAAGTGCCCATACCTAGCAACCCTAATATTAGACATATGGAGCCTAAGACCTCCGGCAAGAAAAATCCGGGTGAATTAAAACCGATTATTAAACCGTAAATTCCTAGCATCAGTAAAATAACGGCAATAGTTGGGTCACTTATAACCCCCATTACTTTTTCTTCAGCAATCTTATCTAGGTCAACTATCCTAGCCTCAGCTACAGATAAAGTAACCGGTTTATTATTAACCGTAATTTGTATCCCATCAACTTGAGTTAATAAGTTTTCCAGGTTAATAGCGGTAAATTCTACAACCTTCTTTTCTAAAGCCTCCTTAGCATCAATAGATAAATTCTCCATAACAAAACTAGCCGCTATATCACCTGGTCTGCCCCTATCTTGGGCTATAGTTTTCATATGGGCGGCTAAAAAATTAATAGTTTTTTGGTCTGCGGCTTGCGGAGCATCCCCGGGGGCTGACATAGTAACTGGCATGGCGGCACCACAAGTAGTACCAGGTGTCATCGCCGCTACATGACCGCTTAGTAGTATAAAAGTCCCCGCTGATGCGGCTATTCCGCCGCTGGGGGTAACATAAGTAATAACCGGAATATCCGTTCCTGATACAGCTTTTATAATATCTAGAGTAGAATTGACTAAACCACCCGGCGTATTTAGCTTAATAACTAAAGCCGCAGCATTATATTCCTCCGCCATTTTAATAGCCCGGTTAATGTGTTGATAAGTTCCGGCAGTTACTGTATTTTCAACTGTCACCGTGTAGACTAAAGGTTTATCATTTTGGGCTAATAAAGTTAATGGCGAAATGCTAAAAAATATAGCCATAAAAATTATTAAACATATCTTTTTATAATATATTTTCATATTAATACCCCTATAAATTTATATTTTCACTTACCTTTATAATACTTATATTATCTCACAATAACAGAAAAATACTTGCTAAATATTATTCATTAATTCGATTTCCTTGCATATTTCATTAATCGTGTGAGAATTAATAAATTTTTGACCCTCTTTATATTCTTTAATAAATTTAATAATCTCTCTCCTGTTAAGTATGGGAATATTAATACGCATCTTATTACTTAACCTATATTTTGTATGATCACAAGATAAAACAATAATGCCCCGGGTAGGAATATTTTTCAAGCCTAATCGTCGATAAAGAAATCCTTGCAAACGGTATTCGTGCGAATTCACTTGGCTTACGGGATTGACCAGCATTTTGGAATATCCATTCTTCTTATGTAAAATCCAATTGCCTCGGCTATCTATGTCTATCAGTCCGCCCCGTTCTCCGCCATAATTTTTAGTTTCAATGTGAAAAATTGCGTTAGGGCCTACGATGACCGTGTCATATTCATTAGTATGATTAATATCAGGACCTAATTTTATATTGTGGTAAATTTTATAGCGCTTATCAATTTTCTCTAACCGTTGTAAAGTCGTTTGTACCTTCTCTTCGCCCCGGTCTCCACTTTTTTGAATTTTAGTCTGAATCTTTTCTTTTCTGCGTTTTTGTAAAGCCCATATACTATAAATGGCAATACCTAGCACTAGTAAAATTGGGCTGGCTAACAGTAAATATTTAAGCATGACTTCCCTGATTCCTCACCTCCTTTTATTCATAAGTTTAACCTATTATAACAAATGAATTAACTTCATTAGCTAAAATAGCCAAAATAATTTATTACTTAGTAGGAATATACTAATGGCGATAGTATAATGGAGTATGAGGGAAGTGAAGATAATGTATTATGAGTTATATCCTATATATAATGGTTCCTTTTCCGTAACCTTTAGCGCCGATTACGATTATTTTAAAGATATAAAAAATATCCCCAGTTACGTATTTCTATTAATTAGTGAAGATGGAGAGAAAATATTAGTAGATACCGGCTTTGCCACCAACTACATACCGGGGTTTGGCTCTACATATTCACGCCAACCTGAAGATGAACTGCCTAATGCTTTACTTAAACATAATGTCTATCCTGATGAAATTAAAACAATTATCCAAACGCATTTACACTGGGATCATACCGGAGGTATGGACTTATTCCCCCAGGCTGCTTTTTATGTGCAGACTTTAGAACTGTTAGGCTTATTAGAGGTAGTAACCTTTGAAGAGTCTTCCTTTAACCCCAATCATTGGCTACCGTGTCTAGACCGTTTTACCTTAATCGATGGACACTATGAATTAAGACCGGGGCTTAACCTGCTATGTTCCGGGAAGCATTCCAAAGGACATCAAGTAGTAGAGGTGCAGACTAAATCAGGCATCGTAATACTAGGCGGAGATAGCCCCTTCGTTTATGGAAATTGGTGGGAAATGATTCCCCAAAAAATCTGGCAACAATACTTAGCTAATGCTGATTCCAAATTCTTTTGGCACCCGGAAGTTAAAAATGCCATTCAAGCTAAGCTAAATGCTGCAGGGAAATCTGAGCTTATAAACCCGCAAATAATAGGATTTCCTAATATCAAAGGTCGCGGTGATATTTTTCTAGCCTCCCACGACCCCCGTCTGAGGAAAATAACTTCATTGTAAGTGCGACAAAGGGCAAATATTTTTACCTCATGACCAGTTTTTTTAAATTTGTCTAAACTTTTAGTTGAAATATTTCAATTAAGGCGCTATAATAACCTTTGTACCAATTAAGCGGATGTGGCGGAATTGGCAGACGCACTAGACTTAGGATCTAGCGCCGCGAGGCGTGGGGGTTCGACTCCCTTCATCCGCACCATAATGACAATAATCCGAACTCATATCCTTAAAAACTATTTTTAGGGATGATTAGTTCGGATTTATATTTTATAATTATTTATTGGTGAGAGAGGCTGTTCCCGATAAATAGGTGACAAATTGTTGTGCAGTCCGCCCTGAAACTCCTCCGTGTCTCATTTCCCATCTATACGCCTCTGCTATTAGTTCTTCTTCACTTAACGTTATTACTGGATGCTTCTTAGCTAAAGTAGTTACAATCTTAATATATTCATCCCGGCTAGGCTTATAATAGCCGATAGTTATGCCAAATCTCGCCGCTAAAGACAGTTTTTCCTGCATGGTATCCGAACGGCGTATTTCGTCCCGTGACATGTCACTGCGATCATTCCAAGTTTCACGGATTAAATGGCGCCGATTAGAAGTAGCATAAATCAGGACATTTTCCGGCTTTATTTCTAGTCCGCCTTCAATAATGGCTTTAAGATATTTATATTCTATCTCAAAATCTTCAAAAGATAGGTCATCTAAAAAAATGATAAAACGATAATTGCGGTTTTTTATATGGGCAATTACTTTAGGCAACTCCTTAAATTCATGCTTATATATTTCAATCATGCGCAATCCTTGATCATAATATTGATTTAAAATTGCTTTAATACTAGAAGATTTTCCCGTCCCTGCATCCCCGAATAATAACACATTATTAGCTTTTCTTCGCTGCACAAACATTTCGGTATTTTGCAGCAATAGTCTTTTTTGCTCTTCATAACCTACTAAATCATCTAATATTATATCTCCAGTGGTAGTGATAGGAATAATACAGCTGGCATCCTTTTCCAAAGAAATTCGAAAGGCTTTATTTAAGCCTAATTCCCCTACCCCGTATTTTTTATAAAAATCGGTAACCATTTGATACATCTCATTCTCATCTTTAGCTTTCCCAATCATAAGGCTAAGCTCTTGAACCTTTTCACTGACACTTTTATTAAAGACATGTTCCTGTTTAGCTACGGCTTTATAATTTTTAATAATAGAGAAACAACTAATGTCTAATTCTTTTTCCATTTTAGAGAAATCGTAATTTAAGAGTTGTATAAAAATAGCCAAATCATTTTTTACGAACTCATTTACTGTACCGTCATTAGCCCCTACTTTTTCCGAGACGAGGGTGAAGGGGTTTTCAGTCATCGCTAACAGATAAGCTAAGTAATTATGCCATAAATTTATATCAAAACCATAGCGGGTGGCAAGGTCTAACAAACGATTAATTTGGGTTAAAATCTCTGCAGCCAAATTATCCTTTATATACTTGCCTTCCTCAAAATGTTGGCATATGTCGGCTAGCTTAAATAATATGCTATCTGTACCAATATTCCTGTAAACTACTAATTTAGAGGTTAAATGATGCATATTAGGATCCTCCATAAATTTTATCACCTTAATAAAAACTCCATATACTTTAATTATATTGGAACACTATTTATAATTCCAACGTTAGAAGAAACTTTTAATTGTGTATTTATTTCGACAATTATGTTATATTTAACTTAATATTCTAGATAATTTTACCTAATAATTTTGCAGAAAAAGGGAGGGGATTGCCATAATGATATTCTTAATTAATCTTGGGCAAATAATTATCCCTGATCTGCTCATCGCAATTAGCCTGCTATTATTATTACTCTTTCCGCTTCTAATATGGTTTGTTATCATTATCTTCAAAAAACGTACCCGCGCTTTATTTTTTAATGAAACCCTTTATCATAATATATTCGACCAGGCAACTATCGGTATAGCTGTTGTTGATTACACCGATTTTGAACCTTTGGAAAAACTAACTTTCTTATATACTAATCCCATGTTTCAGCTTATTTCCGGTAGGAACAGCGAGGAACTAATAGATATAAAATGGGGAGACATAATTCATCCCGAAGATAAACCAGTAAATTATGAGATATATGAACTATTAAAAACGGGCAAAATAAATAGCCACACCATGGAAAAGCGTGTCATTAGGCCCGATGGTTCCTTACTATGGGTAAGCATAAAATTATCCCTTTTTTCCGCGTATGCGGGCGCAATTACCACTTACCTTTGTTTGCTAGAGGATATATCTGAGCGTAAAAAGGTAGAAAAAGCACTTGTCGAAAGTGAGCGGAGCAAATCCGTATTATTTTCCCATCTGCAAGGTATGGCATACCGTTGCCATTATGACCGGGAATGGACTATGGAATTTGTCTCCGCAGGTTGTGAAGAATTAACTGGTTATAAACCAGAAAATCTACTTAATAATCACACCCTTTCCTTCAACGATGTAATCGCACCAGAATACCGTGAAACATTATGGCGGGAATGGGCTAATATTCTTTCGAGTAAAGAAAACTTTCGTAGTGAATATGAAATAATCACTAAATCAGGAAAGCGCAAGTGGGTATTAGAGTTAGGACAGGGGGTATATGATGAATATAATAATATAGAAGCCTTAGAAGGTATAATTTTTGATATTTCCGAACAAAAGAAACGGGAGGAAAAAATAATTTACCTGAGTGAACACGACTATCTTACCGACCTATTTAACCGCAATTATCTAGAAAAAGAAAAATCCAAACTAGATAGACCTGAAAACTGGCCCCTTTCTATGGCAATTTGTGATATAGATGCTTTGCGTATGATAAATGATGCTTATGGTTATACCGAAGGAGATAAAGTTATTATTCGCGTAGCACAACTAATAGCGAGTAGTTGTCGTCCCCATGATATATTATTCCGTGTAGGCGGGGATGAATTTATGCTGATTATGCCTAATACCGATAATGAGACTGCTAAACAACAAGTTGATTTAATAAAAGACACTATTGATAAATATAACCTGATTAAAAAACTACCTATGTATGATGTAAATGTGAGCATCGGATATAGTACTAAGGAATCACATCAGCCTACGATGGAAGTACTTATTAAAAATACCGAAGAAATCCTTAAGCACCGCAAACTTTTAAATCAGAAAAGTTCCCATTACGCTATTCTTTCTTCGGTTATGGCTACATTATATGCTAAAAGTCAAGAAACTGAGGAACATGGACAAAGACTAGCAAAACTTACTAATATGGTTGCCGAATTTCTTAGTTTAGATGAAAAAAACCGTGACTCTTTAAAGCTTTTATCCATGTTACATGATATTGGTAAAATCGGCATTGATGATAGCATTTTAAATAAACCAGGGAAATTAACTGACCAAGAGTGGCTAGAAATGAAAAAACACCCCGAAATCGGGCATCATATTGCTATGTCCACTCCCGAATTAGAACATATCGCTTTATATATCCTCCACCATCATGAACGTTGGGATGGTAAGGGCTACCCTAATGGAATTAAAAACATGGAAATTCCTTTATTATCAAGAATTCTCGCTGTAGCTGATGCTTATGATGCTATGACTGAAGACCGGGTATATCGTAAAGCCTTAACTCCAGAAGCTGCCTTAGAAGAAATCAAACGGGGTGCAGGCACCCAATTTGACCCTGATATTGCGAGGCTTTTTGTGGAATTGCTTCCTAAACGACAAGATTTACTTTAAAAGCCTTTTTAATAATATATTAAAAAGGCTAGGGGATTTACCTTCTAGCCTTTAATTCTGTGAATATATCGTCTAATTCCACTTCCTGCTCAGCTAAAAGTACTAATAAATGATATATTAAATCCGACACTTCATAAGTAATTTCTTCTTTAGAGCGGTTTTTAGCCGCGATTATAACCTCGGCATTTTCTTCGCCGACTTTTTTTAAAATTTTATCTAACCCTTTTCCAAATAAATAAGTAGTATAAGACCCTTCGGGCATTTTGGCTTTTCTATCCTTAATTACCTCACTTAATTCTAGTAGAATGCTAGGCCCCGTCTTGGCTTGATAGGTTGTTTCTAAATCAAATTCTTTTTCCTCTACTATTTCACCATCTAAGCTACGGAAAAAGCAGCTGTAATGTCCCGTATGGCATGCGGCCCCAGTTGCTTCTACTAATATTAATAAAGTATCTTCATCACAATCGTAACGAATTTCTTTGACTACTTGCACATTACCGGAAGTTTCACCTTTTTGCCATAAAGACTGACGACTACGCGAATAAAACCAGGTTTTGCCCGTTGCCATAGTTTTAGCCAAGGATTCCCCATTCATATATGCTAGCATGAGAACCTTGCCTGTTTTTATATCCTGAATAATGGCGGGTATTAAGCCTTTTTCGTCAAATTTTAGCTTACTTATCATAGCTTAACCGCAACTCCTTTTTCTTTTAAATAATGCTTGGCTTCCTTAATAGAATATTCCCGAAAATGAAATATGGAAGCTCCTAAAACACCGTCGGCTTTACCTAGGGCGATTCCTTGATATAAATCCTCCAAATTACCGGCTCCACCAGATGCAATGACCGGAATCTTCACGGCTTCACTAACTGCAGCCGTTAAATCCAAATCGTAACCATCCTTAGTCCCGTCCTTATCCATACTAGTAAGTAGAATTTCGCCAGCACCCCGCTCTTCTACCTCCATTGCCCAATTAATTACATCTAGATTAGCGATGACTTTACCTCCGCTAACTAAGACTTCGTAAGTTTCTCCTTTTTTGGCGGCATCAATAGCTATAACTATAGATTCACTGCCAAATTCCTTAGCTGCGGCATTAATCAAGCCTGGATTTTTAACCGCTGCGGAATTAATGGAGACTTTTTTTGCCCCCGCCGCTAAAATATTTCTAATGTCTTCTACCGTGCTTATACCGCCTCCTACAGTAAGAGGTATAGATATTTGGCTGGCAGTCTTGGCAACTACCTCTACCATAGTTTTACGTCCTTCAGTAGTAGCACTAATATCAAGAAATACTAGCTCGTCAGCACCTTCATTTTCATATAAAACGGCTAACTGGGCCGGATCACCTGCATCGCGTAAATTTTCAAAATTAACTCCTTTAACCACCCGCCCGTCTTTCACATCCAAACAAGGAATAATTCTTTTTACCATCATCATTTCCACTCCCTATTAACAGACTTTTAGGGCTTCTGCTAAGTCGATTTTACCATCATAAATGGCCTTACCGATAATAGCCCCTATAACTCCTTGAGGTTCGGATTTTTTCAGTTCCAAAATATTTTCCACACTAGAAACTCCTCCAGATGCAATGATTTGCAAACCAGTAGTAGTCATATTTTCCGTAGCTATGTAATTAGGCCCTTGTAAAAGTCCATCTTTAGCTATATCAGTATAGACGGCGTATTTAACCCCTAAATCTTTCATTTGCCCGCCAAATTCTAAGGCCGATATAGCTGAAGTATTAACCCAGCCTTCAATAGCTACCATGCCTTCTTTCGCATCAAGCCCTAACACAATACGTTCTTCCCCGAATTTATCCAATAATTCTTTAATGAAATCAGGATTTTTAACCGCTTTTGTGCCAATAATTACCCGAGCCGCCCCTAGACTTAGAAGTAATTCCACATCTTTTAATTCCCTTAAACCGCCCCCCACTTGAAAGGGGATATTAATATTAGCCGCAATCGCTTCTATACCCTTAATATTAGTAGGACGACCAGTAAATGCACCATCTAAGTCTACGATATGCAGCCACTCAGCCCCAACTGCTTCGAAACTTTGCGCTACTTTTTGCGGTTCATTAGAATAAATAGTTTTATCTTCAGCCCGTCCTTGGATAAGCCGTACACATTGTCCCTCTTTTATATCAATCGCCGGAAAAATTATCATTTCTTATCTCTCCATTTTTTTATAACTTACCTTTCGATGACCATACTTCCGAAACTCTAGGTTCATACTGAATCGCCATTTTAAGCGCTCTAGCTAAAGCCTTAAAGGCCGCCTCTGCAATGTGATGGTTATTTTCACCTCGAATTAAATCAATATGTAAATTCATCCCGGCATTATTAACTAAGGCTTGACAAAACTCTTTTATATTTTCAGTGGCTAAGTTGCCGATTTCATGGCGGGTAAAAGGAAGATTATAGGCTAAATAAGCCCGTCCTGATAAATCCAAAACTACTCTGACTAAAGTTTCATCCATCGGTACCGTCGCTTCTCCGTATCTATTAATCCCTTTTTTATCCCCTACCGCTTCTTTTATAGCTTGACCTAAACATATCCCTAAATCCTCCACCGTATGATGGTCATCTATTTCTACATCCCCGATAGCATTTATCGTTACATCACTTAGACTATGTACAGTAAATAAAGTTAGTAAGTGGTTTAAGAAAGGAATAGGGGTATTAATCTCAGCAATTCCAACGCCGTCTAAATCTAATTGTAAGGAAATATTAGTTTCTGCCGTTTGCCGTTCTAGGGCCGCTATCCTTTTATTATTCAAGATAATCTCTCCTTCCTTAGCCTTACTGCATTAGCATGAGCCGTTAGCCCTTCTAATGTAGCAATTTTTATAATATCATTCGCATCTTGGTTGATTCCTTCCTTCGAGTAATAAATAATGCTCGATGCTTTCATAAATGTATCTACACTTACCGGCGAATAAAATCTCGCCGTCCCCCCGGTAGGCAGAATGTGATTAGGTCCGGCATAATAATCACCTACCGGCTCAGGGGTATATTGACCCATAAATATAGCTCCTGCATTATGAATTTTACTTACAAATTCAAAAGGGTGTTCCACCATAAGCTCCAAATGTTCTGGTGCTACTAGGTTAGAAACGGCGCACGCTTCCTCTATATCTTTAGCGAGGATAAAGGCCCCATAACTATTAAGCGATGCTTCAATAATATCTTTTCTGGATAAGTCCGCTATTTGCCGCTTAAGTTCCGCTTCTACCTTTGCCATTAACTCTTCGCTATCAGTAACTAAAATACTACGGGCTAAAACATCATGTTCCGCTTGGGACATCATGTCTGCGGCTAAAAAAGCGGGGTCAGCATCTTTATCAGCAATAATTAGAATTTCACTTGGTCCTGCCAACATATCTATATTTACCGTTCCATAAACCATTTTCTTAGCTATAGTTACATAAATATTTCCAGGTCCGCTGATTAAGTCAACGGCTGGTATCGTCTCCGTTCCGTAAGCTAGAGCGAATACCGACTGGGCCCCGCCCATTTTATAAATTTCCCTAAGTCCTAATTCTGCGGCCGCCACCAAAGTATAAGGATTCATTTTGCCTTCCTTATCCGGGGGGCTAACCATAGCAATTTCCTCCACCCCCGCTACTAAAGCAGGAATAGCATTCATTAATACCGAAGAAGGATAAGCCGCCGTCCCTCCGGGAACATAGATACCTACTCTGCGTAAAGGACGGTGGATTTGTCCTAAAATGTTCCCCCTCGAATCTGGTTCCATCCACGAATTTCTTAACTGCCGGGCATGAAAATCAGTTATATTATCGATAGCATTTTGAATGGCTATTATGTATTCATCATCAACTTGCGCATAGGCGTGCTTAATATCTTCCTCACTAACCCGAAAGTTTTCTGGGGTGATAATGGCTTTATCGTATTTAGCCGTTAACTCAAATACCCCTTGGTCACCTTGTTCTGTTACTATTGCCTCAATTTCAGCTACCCCAGCTTCATATTTCTTCATATCGGCATAATTAGCTTGAATAAAATTATCTAGTTCGGGAGTATTAGCTTTCAATCTGCGTATTTTCATGATAGATTACCACCTTTCGTAATTAATTCAAACTTCTCGACTAAAGGCTGTATCCGTTGGTGCTTAGTCCGGTAACTAACCCGATTGCTAATTAAACGAGTAGTTGAATCCATAATCGGTTCTAATTCTACTAAATCATTTTCTCTTAAAGTCCTGCCGGTAGAAACTATATCTACAATCACATCAGCAATGCCCATAATCGGGGCTAGCTCGATATTTCCATGTAATTTTATAATATCTACTTGTAACCCCTGGCTACGGAAAAACCTTTCCGCTGCCACCGGAAACTTAGTCGCTACTCTTTTGTAATTAAAATCCCGCAGTGATTTATCAGCTAACTTTTTCGGTACGGCTACTACAAAGCGACAGTAACCAAAGCCTAAATCGGCTAGTTCATATACGTCTTTACCCTGCTCCACGATTACATCTTTACCTACAATCCCTAAATCAGCCGCCCCCTGCTCTACATAAGTAGGTACATCTGTCGGGCGACACATTATATAGCGAATATTTTCTTTCGGATAAGTAAATACCATGGCTCGACTATCCGGGTCTAAATTATCTATCGGAAGCAAAGCCTCCTCAAAAAGCTTAATAGTAGGTTTTAATAAGGTTCCCTTGGAAAGGGCAATCGTCAATTCCTCACTCATAACTTCACCGCCTTTTTAATATATCTGGGTGTGACTACTTTTTTTAAACACAGACCTTCACTAATTGTTTAAAGAAAGTTCCAAGCAAGTATCCAACTATTTTTCAAGCACAACTAGTTCCTTTACACCCACATCTATTGATACATCCATTTCTACTATAAACCCTTGGCTTCTTAACTCTCGGCACTTATTTACTACTTGGATATAATCACTGCCTCCCACTACATAGCGTGTAATTGGGGCATCTTTATTTTCTAACACTAGAGCTAATCTATCTAATCCCATGGCAAAACCAGTAGCCGGGCAGGGGTAGCCGAACTGTCCCAATAGATTATCATAACGGCCTCCGCCTAATAACCCATACCCTAATTCAGCCGCATAACCCTCAAAAACTATGCCGGTATAATAATCAAGTCCTCTAAGAACTCCCATATCTAAGACTACATCATCTATAACCCCACCGACTTGTAAGGCGGCATACACTTCCATCAGCTCATTAACTGCTTGAGCCGCTTTCGCGTTTTTTTCCACATAGGGTAATTGCTCTAATACTTCTGTGCCCCCGTGTAATACCGGTAGTTCACCAATCGTTTCCTTCAGTTCATCATCAATAGCCATCGCGTCTAGAGTTTTAGTCAATTCCACTAAATCCTTACTCTCAACTAAGGTTCTAATTACTTCTTTTTCGTCCTTATTAATACCACTATCTTCTAATAAACTATTAAAAATTCCAATCTGATTAAGACTAATTTTGAAATTAGGTACTCCGATAGTACGTAAAGCTTCTACGGCAATACTTATTACTTCCGCATCAGCCCTTACCCCCGAGGCTCCGATCAGCTCAATGCCGGTTTGCATAAATTCACGATATCTAGCCTTCTGCGGTTGTACATGACGAAAAACGTTAGCTACATAAAATAGCCGTTCCACCGACTTAGTATCTTTGAAATGGGTAGCAGCTAAACGCGCAATAGCCACAGTTACCTCGGGTCTAAGGGAAAGAATACCGCCTTCCCTATCCATAAATAAAAATAACTCTTCCCGCATATTTCCAGTGCCAGTTTCGATTACATCAAGAAATTCAAAGGTGGGGGTAATAACCTCTTGATAGCCGTACCCTTTAAATAAGCCGCAAATTTGGCTTTCTATGGCTCTCAACACCTTGACTTGTTCCGGTAATAAATCTCTTAAACCCCGGGGGATAACTTTATTTTTCATCTTTCTTCTCCCCATCCAAATACTCTAATACCCTCTTATAACCATCAGCACCATAATTAAGATAACGTTTCACCCGGCTGATCGTAGCCGTACTAGCCCCGGTATCTTTGGCGATACTATTGTAAGTAATATTAGTTTTTAGTAACTGTGCTACTTGAATCCTTTGCGCCATGGCTTTAACTTCACTTATAGTACATAAATCATCTAATAAGCGATACGCATCATCTTCGGTTTGTAAGCTTAATAACGCTTTTACTAATAAATCGGTTTGTTTATCTTTCCAATTAGGCGAATAAGCCATGGTAAACCTCCTTTATAATAACTGAGTATCATTAATTAATAATGCAAATTCACATCCTAAATAATTAGCCGCACGGCGGCACATCAACATTTTAGTTAAAAATACCATAACCGAGCAAACAGTTATATCAATAGTAATTTCTAAAACAATCTTTCGTTTTTCGGGGTCTACTAATAGACTAGTTTCAGTAACCGCATAATTAACCCTATCTCTTGGGGTAAAAGCCGACATTTCCCGTTTTCTAACCCTAGAGCGATGCACATCCGACTTATCAGCTAGAATAAGTGCTGCAGCTATATTATTTACGCTCGTCCCATTAGCTTGTTCCTCATGGTTGCCTATAGCTCCCATAATCATAGCAATTTCTTCTGGTTCCATATCTAAATCGACCAGTAAGTTAAAAGCTAAAATAGCTCCTGATAAGCCATGTCCATAACGGTTGATTAAATTACCTATATCGTGTAAATAGCCGGCAATAGCCCCTAATTCTGTTTCGCGTTTTGGATAGCCTAATTTCTCTAAAATACTGCGGGTAAGGTTAGAAGTAAGTTCAGCGTGACTATCATTATGCTCTATAGCCCCCATGTTACCGATGTAAGTATTACCTCTAGTCATATATTCATGTAGCTTCGGACTACTTTTAACCGTTTCTAATGTTATCATTCTTAACCCCCTAAATAAGCTCCCCCTATTTAATCGCTCTCCTGCCAATATCAGTTCTATATTGCATCCCTGAAAAATTAATATGTTTAATTTGCGCATAAACTTCTTCAATAGCCTCATTAATATTATCGGCTTTACATACTACTCCCAGTACCCGCCCGCCGTTAGTTACAAGTTGTTCGCCTTCTGCTTTCGTTCCCGCATGAAAAACCATCGTATCTTTACTTAGCTGGTTCAGACCAGTAATAGGCAAGCCTTTTTCATAATTACCGGGATACCCTTTTGAAGCTATAACTACACATACGGCACTGCCTAGTTCAAGTTCAATTTGATAGCCATGTAAATCGTTGCTACACGTCTTTTCCAAAATATCATACAAATCATTTTTAATCATAGGCATTATGACTTGGGTTTCCGGGTCCCCAAAACGGGCATTAAATTCTAATACCTTAGCCCCTTTAGATGTAATCATTAGACCCGCATATAATACTCCTGTATATGGATAACCTTCCTGTCTCATAGCAGCCACAACTGGTGCTAAAATACCTTTTTCTACTTCTTTATGTAAGGCTGCCGTATAAATCGGAGGGTTTACGTAAGCCCCCATTCCACCGGTGTTAGCTCCTTCATCATTATCGAAAATCCTTTTATGGTCTTGGGCTGAAATTAAGGTGATATAATTATTTCCATCACTTATGGCGAAAACACTTACTTCTTCACCTTCTAAAAATTCCTCTACTACTACATTGTCACCAGCAGTACCAAAGCTTTTATCTAAGAGCATACTGTCTAAGGTTTGATAAGCTTCTTCTAGGCTAGTAGGAATAATTACCCCTTTACCAGCAGCTAAACCATCTACCTTAATTACTATATTTTTATCTGCTTTAAAACATTTTTTTACGTATTCCTTCGCTGCATCTAATTCATTAAATACTTCATAATCAGCCGTAGGGATATTATATTTTTTAAATAAGTTTTTAGTAAAAACTTTACTGCTTTCGAGTTGAGCTGCTCCTTTAGTAGGTCCAAATATTTTTAATCCGGCCTGCCTAAATTCATCAACGACCCCTAGCATGAGCGGTATTTCCGGCCCTACTACCGTTAAATCAACCGCCTTCGCTTGGGCAAATTTTAGTAAACCCCCTATATCTTCAACTGCTATATTTACACATTCGGCTAACTCAGCTATACCAGGATTTCCGGGTGCAGCATATATTTTACTCACATTGGGACTAAGAGCGAGTTTCCATACTAAAGCATGTTCACGCCCGCCTGAACCGATTACTAAAACTGTTTTCCCCATTGCTCTCCTCCTGCATCAAGTACAAATTAATGTTTGAAATGGCGCATACCCGTAAATATCATGGCAATTCCTAGTTCATCACAAGCGGCAATGCTTTCCTCATCCCTTACCGAGCCACCGGGCTGAATAATAGCTTTAATACCGTAACGAGCAGCTAATTCCACCGTATCCTTAAAAGGGAAAAATGCATCAGAGGCCAGAACTGCGCCTTGGCATTTATCTCCCCCCTGTTCGAGAGCAATACTAGCCGAACCGACCCGGTTCATCTGTCCCGCCCCTACTCCAAGACTTTGTTTATCTTTAGTAATAACTATCGCATTAGATTTCACATGTTTTACAATTTTTTGGGCAAATAGTAATTCTTCCATCTGTTCACTTGTAGGTTCAAGCTTGGTCACAACTTGGATATCATTTAGCGCAGGAATCCCCGTATCAGCTTCTTGTACGACAAAACCACCTTCGACACTTCTAACTAATAATTCTTCCCCATTATCTATAGGCAGTTCTAAAATACGCAAATTCTTCTTCGCCGCAAATATCTCCAAAGCACCTACCTCATAGCCAGGCGCAATTATTACTTCCATAAATGGTTCGGCCGCTTTTTGCGCTGTGGCCTTATCCACGATGCGGTTAAAGGCAATAATACCTCCATAAGCTGAAACTGGGTCAGCATTAAAAGCCTTAGTGTAAGCATCTAAGACCGTATCACCCATCGCTGTTCCGCAAGGATTAGTATGCTTAATAATGACACAGGCCGGCTCCCTAAATTCTTTTACTAATTCCCATGCTGCCTGGGTATCAATAATGTTATTATAAGAAAGTTCCTTACCATTATGTTGTATAGCATCAGGCAGACCTAAGCCTGGTTTAGATAGCTTATAAAACGCCGCCTTTTGGTGGGGGTTTTCCCCGTATCTTAAGTCATAGACTTTCTCACCAGCCACTACCATCGTTTCCGGTAATTTAATTCCTTGTAAATTAGCTAAATAACTGCTAATCATACTGTCATATGCTGCCGTATGGCTGAAAGCTTCAAAAGCTAATTCCAAACGTTTTTCATATCTAACGGTGCCTTTTTCTTTAATTTCAGTTAAAACCGTTTCATAATTAGCTGGATTAACTACGATAATCACATTTTCGAAATTCTTAGCCGAGGCCCTGACCATAGCCGGCCCGCCAATATCAATGTTTTCAATCGCATCAGTTAGAGTAACTCCAGGTTTACTTATAGTTTCCCGGAAAGGGTATAAGTTAACGGCTACAATATCAATCGGAGTAATCTTATTTTTTTCTAATTGTTCTAAATGCTCTGGAGTTCTCCTAGCTAATATACCTCCATGTACGGCTGGATGAAGAGTTTTAACCCGTCCGTCTAATATTTCAGGAAATCCAGTTATATCAGCTACTTGGCTCACATTAACCCCATTATCTTTAAGGGTATTATAAGTTCCGCCGGTAGAAATAATTTCATAACCTAAGTTTTCTAATCCTTGTGCAAATTCAACTACTCCGCTTTTATTTGATACGCTAATTAGTGCTCTGGGCATCTTAAATTCCTCCTTTTTAATCACCATGTGGTAAACAAAGCGTCCCTTTGCCATCGGCTTTTAAATATAAACGCCCTTCAGCAAGTAGTTGTAAAGCTTGCCAATATAGGCGATGTTCTTCTTGTAAAATGCGTTTACTTAATGTTTCCTCGTTATCTTCAGGCAAAACTGGTACTACTGCCTGAAGAATAATCGGGCCCGTATCCATACCTTCATCAACTATATGTACTGTACAGCCGGAGAATTTAACTCCGTAATCTAGCGCTTGTTTTTGGGCCTGTAGTCCGGGGAAAGCTGGAAGTAAGGCCGGATGAATATTAACTACTCGGTTTTTATAAGCGTTTAATAAAGTAGTTCCTACTAAACGCATATAACCGGCTAAAACAATTATATCGATTTCATATTCCCCTAATACTTTTATTAAATGTTCCTCATATTCACCTAGACTATTAAAACCGCGCGGATTAATGTATAATGTTGGTATATTAGCTGTTTTAGCCTTATCTAAAACTACGGCATTTTCTTTATCACTTATTACTATTTTTATGTCGGCATCTAAATCATTCCGGTTAATTGCAGCGTTAATAGCTTCATAATTACTACCCCGACCCGATGCCATAATCGCTAGATTTAGGCGTTTAGCTGGGATTATTGCTATCATTTTATAATAATCCTTCCCTCATTTTCACAAACCCTGCCTATTACTATAGGCTTTTCTCCTTTAATATGCAAGCACTTTAATACTTCATCTAGTTGATGTGGTGGTATAACTATGATAAATCCAATCCCCATGTTAAAAGTTCTAAACATTTCTTCACTATCTACATTGCCTAAACGGGCAATTAAATCAAAAACTGGCAGAATATTAATAGCCTTTTTATCTATTTGGGCACCTAAACCAGCCGGCAAAATTCGGGGTAAGTTTTCTGGAATACCCCCACCAGTAATATGTGCCATACCTTTTATTTCAGCTTCCTCTATTAAGCTTAAAATGTTTTTCACATAAATACGGGTAGGAGTAAGCAGTTCTTCACCTAAAGTTTTGGAAAATTCCTCTATGTATTGATCAAGTTTAAGTCCAGCCATTTCAAGTAAAACTTTGCGCGCTAAAGAAAAGCCGTTAGAATGTAAGCCGCTAGAAGGCAAACCGATAAGAACATCATCAGCCGTAATATTATTTCCGTTTATCAGCTTAGGCTTATCGACTACCCCGACTGCAAATCCAGCTAAATCATATTCTTCTTCTGCGTAAAATCCCGGCATTTCAGCAGTTTCGCCTCCGATTAAAGCACAGCCTGCATCTACACAACCTAAACTAACCCCTTTGACTAGATTTTCTACTAAATCCGGTTCTAATTTACCTATACCAATATAATCCAGGAAAAATAGCGGTTCAGCTCCATGAACTAAAATATCATTAACACACATGGCTACTAAATCAATGCCCACCGTATCATGGACTTTCATCATTTGGGCAATTCTTAGTTTGGTTCCTACTCCGTCAGTACCCGAAACTAAAATCGGCTCTTTATATTTCCCCGCATTAAGCGCAAAAAAACCTCCAAAAGAGCCGATATCAGTTAAGACTTCGGAACGCTTCGTCATCCCTACCCATTTTTTAATCATATCTACCGATTGATTAGCCGCATCAATATCAACTCCAGCTTGTTTATAACTCATTTTACTATCCATAAACACCCTCCGTGAATTCTAATGTTTAATGTTTAATGTTTAATGTTTAATTTATAATTTATAATTCAAAATTTATAATTCATTAATGTTAAATCTCAATCGGATAATTCCCGCTGAAACAAGCATCACAAAAAAAGCTGTCCCCTCTATCTAAAGCTTTTAGCATTCCTTCCTGACTTATAAAATGCAAACTGTCAGCTCCGATGAAATCGGCAATTGCTTTCACATCCATCTTATTAGCGATTAATTCCTCTTTTCTGGAGGTATCAATCCCGTAAAAACAAGGATACTTAGTCGGTGGTGACGCAATTACCATGTGAATTTCAGCAGCTCCGGCATCCCTTAACATTTGCACTAATTTTTTACTCGTAGTGCCCCGCACAATAGAATCATCCACCATAATTATTCTTTTTCCTTGTACAATTTCGGGAATAGTATTTAATTTTAAGCGCACTCCTAATTCCCGCATCTGCTGGGTAGGTTGAATAAAAGTGCGCCCAATATAGCGGTTTTTCATCAGGCCTTCTTCAAAAGGCAGTCCCGCTTCTTCGGCATATCCGAGGGCGGCCGCCGTTCCCGAATCAGGTACGGAAATTACTAAATCAGCTTCAATTTTACATTCCCTAGCTAACTGTTGCCCTAAATCCCTTCTCGCTTTATACACATTAATCCCGTCAATTTTACTATCGGGACGGGCAAAATAAATATATTCAAAAACACAATGAGCGCTATCTGCGGGAATAGCTGTTTGCATTGAGTGTACGCCTTCTTTATCAATGACGACTATTTCTCCGGGATTCACATCCCGAATAAAAGTAGCTCCGATAGTATCAAATGCAGCTGTTTCCGAAGCTAAAACATAATTCCCTTTTAATTCACCTAAAACCAGGGGACGCACTCCTAATGGGTCGCGTACCCCAATTATACAATCTTCAGTCATAATAACTAAAGCGAAAGCCCCTTTTAAGTCAATCATACATTTCGATAAGGCATCTTCCAGCTTATCCTGAGAATAACGAGCTATAAGGTTAGCTACAATTTCAGAATCAGTAGTAGTCTGAAAAACGGAGCCATAAGTAGCCAGTCTTTTTCGCAGTTCAGCCGCATTAACTAAGTTTCCATTATGCGCCAGTCCAATCATCCCGTTTAGGTAATGAAAGACTAAAGGCTGCGCATTAACGACTGCACTTTCTCCCATCA
>CAZYLY010000012.1:0-693 GCA_964648825.1 uncultured Syntrophomonadaceae bacterium | reverse complement strand
CGTACGTGCCCGATAGCAATATGACCATTAAGCTTATCAATATTTTCATTGCTAAATACTTCTGAAACTAAACCCATACCTTTATGCAGTTCAATTTTCTGCCCATCAGATACAGCTATGCCGGCACTTTCCTGCCCCCGGTGCTGAATGGCATATAGACCGTAAAAAGTAGTCCGGGCTATTTCAATATCGGCCCCATTATGTTGAACATAAATACCGAAAACTCCGCATTCATCTTTTAATTTGTCTTCCTCTAGCCCATAATACATTTAATGGCCTCCCCCCAAACTTCCCGGGCAGTGTCTACACTTATATCAATTACTGTTTGTTCATCTAAACTAATTACTATATCGGAAGTTTGCACTATACCTAGAACGGTAGCACTAATTCCAGCTTGTTCAGCTAAATCTTCTACTATTTTGAGATTTTCCGAATTAATACTCACTACTGCTCTAGATGCTGCTTCGCTAAATAATATTCCGTCTTTACGCTCACCATTAGCAGGTATATTAACTTGCACTCCGAAGTTGCCTTTAATAGCAGATTCGACTATAGCTACAGCTAAGCCGCCATCAGAAATATCATGGCAAGAGTTAAACAGCCCCGCTCCTTGCAAAAGCACATCAATTAAAGCCTTCTCCTGCTGCAAATTAACCACCGGCACTTTACCTGTTTCTAAATCGTGGCATACAT
>CAZYLY010000011.1:16945-22580 GCA_964648825.1 uncultured Syntrophomonadaceae bacterium | reverse complement strand
TCCATTCACCATTCAACATTTGTTGATTACAAGTATTCCACTCTGGATGGCTGGTGCAAACTACTTTGATGTTTTTTATGGGATAGGTAGAGTCCCCTATGCCAAACCAAATACCAGGGTCACTAACACCACAATTACTAATGTTCAAATTGTAGTTACCCACTTTTATATAATCTTCATGCCCATCATCGCTGTTTCTGCCTAAGTCAACTACCTTAGTTTCAATCGGGCTTGCTTTGGTACTGATTAATACTGTATAGGTAGCAGCATCCCATCCTACGGCTGCTCCCATGGCTTCGGCGGCAAATCTAATCGGGAAGGAGGTTCTATCTCCTGCGATTACTGCTTTAGTATCCATGGTTTTCTTAACCCCGTTTACGGTATAGGTATTGGAGTTAATAGTAAATTCTGCGGTAGTATCGCCTTTGGAGATAATAGCTTTTCTAGCTTGTTCATTCCAGTCTACTTTACAGCCAATAGCTTCCATCGGGGTTCTTACTGGCACCATCGTACGGTTAGCTTTATCAATATATGGTTTCTGGTCAGGGAAGGTTAGTACCTGCCCATCTACTTTTACGGTTACATCGGGGGTTGCCACTACATTGGTTAGTGGTACAACCATGGTTAATAGTGATAAGGTTAAAATCACGGTCAACAGTCTAAGTTTTTTCATCATAATAAATCCTCCTTAAAGTTTCCGTTTATTGACGAATATTTTTACCTATGTTACGATATAAATAATAAAAGGAGTTGCCGCTTTTGACCGGCGGCTAGTCCGAAAAAATGGTTAACCCGCCTTACTCAATAAGGCGGGTTGGTTATTTTATGATAAACATAAAGCGATAACCCCTATGATTACTAGACAAAAGGTAAATACCTCTAGCCAGTTTATCAAGGCATCACCCCCTTTACGGGGAAGTGACCACCCGCCAAGCGACAACTCTAATGCATATTATATCATTATGCGCAAGATTAGATAATACACTTTTGGTATTTTATAACACCCTTCTTTACAGGCGATGGGATTATTTTAATCCACGACGTTTAATAATCTTTTTAGACTTATTTCCCGTCCCATAGGATTTAACTTTTCAGCATCTAATTTAATCAATAAAAATATGGGGATAAGTTTCATTAATATACTTAATCGGGATTATCTCAATTCCGCTGCTACTGGGCAAAATATCTTTATAATTATCCTGGGGTATTAATATTTTCTTAATGCCGGCTTGTTTGGCACCATAAATCTTTTCGTATAAGGCTCCTACTGGTTTGACTTTTCCTTGTATTGATAGTTCGCCTGTAATCGCTACATTTTGGCGAATAGGTTTATTCTTAATCGCACTTAATAGGGCTAAATAAATCGCTGCACCGGCTGAAGGCCCATCAACCTTACCTCCCCCGATTATATTTATATGTAAATCAAAATTCTTGATATTATAGCCAGTTTCTTTGCGTAAAACTGCGGCGGCATTAAAAACCGAGTCTTTAGCCATGGAACCGGCCGTATCATTAAACCTAATATGTCCGTCACCATTTGTCTCCGCAGGAAATACTATACTTTCTAATTCAATTAAAGCGCCCTTATACTCCCTAGCTCCGATACCAAAAATCTTCCCTACTTCACTAGTATCTGAAGCTTTACTAATAACATTAGGGGTAATGCGGCTATTACTTATCGCTTCCCATACATGGTCTTTCCTAACTAATATTTTTTCCTGTTTATCCTCATTTAGCGCCAGAGCATAAGCATCTACTAATACTTTATTGGCACTTCTGCCATCAGTAGCATAACTACTTATAATTTCCCCGGCCCCAGATTCAAGTTCTATTTTTAACTTAGTAGCTGATATATTAATAATTTTACGGATATCAGCTGCGGCTAATGGCTCAAAAAAGATTTCCATACAGCGGGAACGAAAAGCGGGATTAATATCTTCCTTGCTTCTAGTCGTAGCTCCGATAAGTATAAAATCAGCCGGCACCCCTTTTTCAAACATTTGCTTAATATACTGGGGAATTTTTTCATCATGGGGGTCATAATAGGACGATTCGAAAAAAACTCTCTTATCTTCTAATACTTTAAGTAATTTGTTTTGTAAAATGGGGTCCATTTCCCCGATTTCATCGATAAATAATATCCCCCCATGAGCTTCCGATACTAAACCTAGCTTCGGTTCAGGAATGCCTTCATCGGCTAATTCCTTTTTGGCTCCTTGATAAATGGGGTCATGTACAGAACCAAGTAGGGGATTAGTCGCTTCCCTAGTATCAAACCGCAGGGTAGTACCATCCACTTCAATAAAGGGGGCTTCCTGGCTGAAGGGGTTTTGCTGACGCCCTTTGACCATTTCTAAGGCTAAACGGGCACAAGTAGTTTTCCCTACTCCTGGCGGCCCGTATAGTAAGATATGTTGGGGAAAAGGGGTGTTAAGCTTAGAAATTAGGGATTTAATCGCTTTTTCTTGACCAATAATTTCCGCTAAGGTATTAGGTCTTAATATTTCTAAAGCGGAACGGCTAAGATGTATCTGTTCCATCTTTTCTAATTGTCCGTACTTTTTAAGAGTTTGAGCGTTTTCAGGGGAACTATTTTTCTCCTTTAAAACTTGAATCTTAATTTCTTCCACATATTCATCATATCTTTCGTTTATTTTAGCTTGAATACGATTATAAATTTCTTCTTCTACTTCCCGTTTAGCGTAACTTTCTGCAACTAAGTCTTCTAGTTTTTCTAATACTTGGGGCATATCTGCTTCATTTTCAGGTATAACCGGTTTTTCTTGTAATATTTTATGTAAGGCTAGTACTTTATCTGCTAAATTATCAGAACTCATTAAGTCTAGCACATCTAGCTTACTAGCCCTTAAAATAAACTCTTGGGTTCCGTAAAACCCTTCGAGCTTTTTGTACAATGAATCTATTTTCCAATGGATATATAAGTTATTGTCACCATCTTGCTGTAACTGTTTCTGCTGTTCCTGTTTTAACCAATACTGCACAATTTACCTCCTAGAATCAATCTGGTGATACTACTACCTTAATTTGTGCTTGTACTGAAGGGTAAATTTTAATAGTAATAGTATATTCACCTAGATGTTTTATAGGTTCTTTTAGCTCTATTTTTTTGCGATCAATTTTTATTTTATGTTGTTTTTCTAAGCCTTCGGCGATTTCTTTGGCGGTAATAGCTCCAAATAGTTTATCCCCAGCACCAGTTTTCGCCTTAACTTCAATTTGTTTGTTATCAACTTTAGCCTGCAGGGCTATCGCGTCACCCTTTTCTTTTTCTTTACGATTTTGCAAACGCTCATTTTTTTCTTGGTTTTCTTTTAAATTAGCTTTGGTTGCTTCTAAGACTAAGCCTTTTGGTATTAGAAAATTACGGGCATAACCATCTGAAACTTCCTTAACTTCTCCTTCTTTGCCAATATTTTTTACATCTTGTAATAATATAACCTTCATTATATATCCTCCTTTTCTATCCTGCGCAGTTTTCTGATATCAAGTAATGCATCAAAGAGCCCTAAAAGACTAAAAAACATCACCGCTGAGAGGGGAAATAGTATTCCGATAAAAACTAAAAGTGCTATGAGCGGTTTATTTACTTTTCCTTCAGGCCTTCTTAATTTATATATTAAGGCAGCTAAACCAAAATATACAGTTATAGGTACTAAAACTACTAGAATATTCGAACCGGCATAATAGAGTAAGGACATCTCTTTTTGACCTATTAACCAGAGCAAAAGCCCGGCAATAGCTACCCACACTATTTGCCAAGGCATAATCTCCTGATTATACGGTCTTTTCTTTAGACGTTCAAATCCCCTGTTTAGGCTCACTCTGGAAGCTAAAAGCAACATGAAAAATACTGCCATAATAGCCTGAAGATAGTAAATCGCCGGTAAGTGTTTCGCCATAGCAGTAGCAAAGCTATACACCTTTTCTTCAAAATCAGCTCGCATCATTCCTTGTTTTTCATAAAAATCCAACATTCCGCTATTAGCATAATAGTCAAGCGAATCTGCCATATATGATTTTACTTGTGTTTCCATAGATTTTATTCCAATATCACCGGTACTAAAATAAATAAGAACCAAAAAAATCGATACACCTATACAGGCGCTGATTAAACCCCATTTTTGTACTTCATAATATCCCTTGCCTTGGTTAATCAGATAGCTTATTACTATAGCTGCTGTACCGAAAAATGATACATAAAAGAAAAGTCCTCCGGCCCCGCTTCCTGAATATATGGCAAGGAAATTTATCAGGAATATTAATAATAAACGCTGTTTCTCAATATACAGGGCGGCTAATATTAGACTAGCCCCCCATAAAATCGCGACTACAAAGGTTGTCTGCGGTAAAATAGCCATTAAGAGGCATAATAGTGTAGAAATTGTTAAGAAAAAAAAGAAACTCACTTTATATCACCCCTGTATATATTTCGACAGTAGCTGTAATATACCCTGCCCTATTTATTAACTTCGTTTTATTAGCCTCGTTGGGCTTTTCGCTTAACTGCCGGCTTAAAAACGCAACTCACTATTTATAGGCGCAAGTACAAAAAAGCCCCCATGAGGAGGGCTTATAATGCAGCATTTTATTCTGATGTGTAAGGTAGTAGTGCCATTACTCGAGCTCTTTTAATCGCACTAGTTAATTGTCTTTGGTGGTGAGCGCAGTTCCCGGTAATTCTTCTAGGCAGGATTTTACCTCTTTCGGTAACATATCTGCGTAACTTAGGAATTTCCTTATAATCTATATGCTCAACCTTGTCAGCGCAGAAATTACACTGACGTCTCTTTTTGCGTCTTTCCTTTTTCAACTTGTTCCCTCCTTGCTAAAAAGGTATCTCTTCTTCACCGTTTCTATCAACTATATCAATATCATCTAGGCTAACTTCACGGCCTAAATCATTCCAATCATCTGAGGAGCTATGTGTGCTTGTAGAAGTTACTCCCGAACCACCGCCGGATCCTGAACCTCTTTTATCTAGAAAACGGACTTCGTCAGCTATAATCTCTGTAGCTTTGCGTTTCTGTCCATCTTGGCCTTCATAAGATCTAATCTGTAAACGTCCTTCGATGGCAACTAGACTACCTTTATTAAGATAATTAGCACAGTTTTCGCCTAAGCCCCGCCAAGCTACAATATCAATAAAATCAGCTTCATCACGATTAAACTTACGTTGTACGGCTAAGTTAAACTTACATACCGCAGTCCCGCTGGGTGTATATCTTAGCTCTGGATCTCTCGTCAGTCTTCCAATCAGAATAACTCTGTTAAACAATGTTTTCTCCCCCTTACCTTAAAAAACACCTATTCTTCATCTCTACGAATAATTATATGGCGCAGGAATTTATCAGATAATTTGATGATACGGTCTAGTTCTTGGGCAGTTTCAGGTTGTCCCTTAAAATACCACAAGCTATAAATGCCTTCCATATAGTTTTCAATACTATACGCAAGGCGCTTTTTGCCCCAGCCTTGGCTGGCTATTGCACAGACATACAGGTTTTCATTAACGAAGACAATTCCATCACCGTGAACGACAACGGGCGCGGTATCCCCGTGGACATCATGGAAAAGGAAAACCGCGCCCGTTGTCGTTCACGGTGATGGAATTGTC
>CAZYLY010000011.1:0-16935 GCA_964648825.1 uncultured Syntrophomonadaceae bacterium | reverse complement strand
AAAACAAACATTATTTCATATGTGCGCATCGTTACACCTCCTCCCTACGGACTACCCTTAATAGGGCGGCCCCGGTCTTGAGCCGGGGCAGGGACTTCAGTTGATTATAGCAAATAATCCCTAGCTAATGCAAGTAATTATTATAAATAGCAGTGCTACGTCATGCACCTCCATATTTATACATTCAGAAATATAGTTTCCATTATAGTCAAGTATAGTATATTTATAACTTACCTCTAACTAGGAGGCTTGAAAGTTTAGAAATAGGTTTTTCTATGATGTAGGTTTCATTAAAAAGGGCTTTAAGTACGGCAATCGGTTCATCATCTGTACGATTTTTAAAGGCTATGATGCAAAAGTGTTCATCTTCAGGCATATTTTTAACTTTTACTAAATCGCCCACGAGAAAGCCAGGGTTAGTAACAAGCTTGAACCTCATCTTGCCCTGCCCCCTTTTACAATATTCCTACTATTATTGTATGCAAAAAAAGGCCAAAGGTTATTTATCTATTCGATTACTTTAATCATCCTTTTTTCAAATTCAGACCTGGCCAGCATAACTACCCGCCCGCAACCTTGGCATTTGATTTTAATATCAGCCCCCATGCGAATTACTTCCCAGTTATAGCTCCCGCAAGGATGGGGCTTCTTCATTTTTACAATATTACCTAAATCAAATTCCTTACGTTGCATAAAAACCCTCCCCCTAAACGTTAGACTAACTTAATAGGTGCAAATCCATCAGCTACAACCTTTCCTATATAAGCGGCCGTAATATTATCCTTAGCCATCCCTTTTATTAATTGTTCGGCCTTATCCGCCGGACAGGAAATTAAAAGGCCTCCAGCCGTTTCGGGAGAATATAATATATCAATTAAAATAGGATTAATACTATCGTTAGGCTCGACATATCTAGCTAAGTAGTCGCGGTTAGTATATGCACCGCCGGGAATAAGCCCCATGGTTGCGTATTCTAATGTTCCGCCCATTAGCAGCACCTTATCTGCCGACACTTCCACGGTTACCTTGCTGCTATAAGCCATCTCAAACAAATGACCTAAAAGTCCAAAACCAGTAATATCTGTGGCGGCATTTACTCCTACCTTTTGCATAAGCTCTGCGCCACCCTTATTAAGCATAGTCATCCATTTTACTGCTTCTTCATATTCGTGCACTTTTACCATTTCCGCCTTAATAGCAGTAGCAATAATTCCGTTGCCAATAGGCTTAGTTAAAAATAGATAATCCCCTGGCTTAGCCCCGGCATTAGTTAATAATTTATCGGGATGAACTATGCCGGTCACTGCTAACCCGTACTTTGGTTCCTTATCATCTATGGTATGTCCTCCGACTAGCAAGGCACCGGCTTCCTCGATTTTGCTTAAACCTCCGGCTAAAATGTCTCTAAGTATTTTTAAGTCCTCACATTCAGGAAAGCATACGATATTCATGGCTAAAAGCGGCTGACCTCCCATAGCATAAACATCATTAAGCGCATTAACCGCCGCAATCTGCCCGAATGTATAGGGGTCATCTACCATCGGAGTAAAAAAATCCATGGTTTGGATTAGGGCTGTAGCTTCATTTAGTTTATAAACTCCTGCATCATCTCTCGTATCTATTCCGACTAAAAGATGCGGATGACTAGGTACTTTAAAATCGGCTAAAATTTCTTCTAAGGCCCCCGGCCCTATCTTAGCTGCTCATCCAGCGGCCCTTACCATTTGCGTAAGGCGTACCTTTTCCATTCGACTCTCCCCCTTCATAGATTTTCTCATTCTATTAAGCTTGACCAAATTCATCACTATAAATCAAATCTAATCTTAGCCTGCAAAAGCCTGCATAAACTCCCTATAAGCCAAATAAGCCATGTAAATATCGGCTTTGCTAGTCACTTCAAATGGTGAGTGCATACTTAAAACTGCTACTCCGCAATCAACTACTTCCATCCCGTAGTAGGCCATATACTGCGCTACAGTACCTCCGCCGCCAATATCAACTTTACCTAATTCGCCTACTTGCCAGGTTATGTCTTGGGCATCCCATAACTCTCTGAGCTTCGCGATAAATTCAGGATTAGCATCATTCGATTCTGCTTTGCCCCGTGAGCCGGTATATTTAGTTAAAACTACTCCTTGTGCCATATAGCTGCAATTCATTTTCTCGAAAACTTCTGGATAATTAGGGTCTACTGCCGCATTAACATCAGCCGATAAAGCGTGGGAATTAGCTAAGGCTTGACGAACCTTAAAATAATTAGTTTCCCCATCTTTTTGCATTAATTCGGCGACTAAGTTTTCAATTACTAAAGATTGTAGGCCGGTATTGCCGGTACTACCAATTTCTTCTTTATCTACAAATAAACAAATCGCCGTATATTCCGGTTTATCTACTTCTAGAACTGCTTGCAGCGATGTATAAGCACAGGCCCGGTCATCTTGCCCATAGCCGCCGACCATGCTTCTATCCAGGCCGACTTCTCTAGCTTTGTGTGCTGGTACTAGTTGTAGTTCCGCACTAGTAAAATCATCTGCTTCAATAGCATATTTATCTTTTAGAAGCTGAGCTATATAACTTTTGACCCCATCCTTTTCCTCCCCGATTAAGGGTCGATTGCCGACAATAACGTTTAAATCCTCGCCTTTTACCGCTTCGGAAATCTTTTTCTCCATTTGTTCCTTAGCTAGATGGGGTAATAAATCAGATATAGTCAAGACTAGGTCGTCCGAATCTTCACCTATATTTATATTAATCTGTTCTCCGGTTTTTTTAATTACTACTCCATGCAGAGCTAAAGGAATTGCTAGCCATTGGTATTTCTTGATTCCTCCGTAATAATGAGTTTTAAATAAGGCCTGTCCATCTGCTTCGTATAATGGACGTGCTTTTAAATCAATGCGCGGGGTGTCAATATGGGATGCTACTATATTTATCCCTGCGGCTAACGGTTTTTCGCCTACTACTATTAGGGCACAGACTTTATTTTTTAATTGGTAAATCAATTTTTGCCCCGGGACTAATTTATTCACTCCTTCAACTGGTATAAAATTATGTTTTAAGGCTGTATTTACGATATAATCCACCGATTCCCGTTCAGTTTTAGCTATATTTAAAAAATTAATATACCCCTTACTAAACTCATAAGCCCTATCGATTGAAGTTTCATTAAGTCTTAGCCACGTATTTCTTTCCGTTTTTGCACTACTCATCTTTTTTCCTCCTTAGTTTTATTAGTTGATATAATTCCCTACTCCCAATACAGCTATACCTAGACCCTTTACAGCCGCGAAAACCTCTAATAATACCGCGGTTATTAGCGAATGTTTCATTAAATCATATATAGTCATAGCCAGGCTAAGCTCTAAGCGTGCCGCCAATTCCACCGCCGGAAAAATCAGCCCGGCGATAAGCATTAAGATTAGCAAGTTTTTTACTGGTACCAAAACTAAGCCTAAGAATTTATTTATCCACGATAAAACGCCCCAAGAAGCTAGTTTATTTAATAGGTTAACGATTATTTTAAGCATGATTAAGCTTAATAAAAAGATTAAAATAAAGCTAACTATAACTAAGCCAAAGTGGGCTAATACTTCGGCCATATCTTTAAAATCAATCACCCCTAAAGTTAAGGGAATATTAACTAAAGGCATATCCATAGAAAGCGCACTAGCAGTTAATTTATTACGCAGAATTTCCGCTAAATATGTACCTGCATTACTATATTCATTAAGCAATACTAAGCCATCATCATACCAGACCAAGGCCAAAATTCCAGCTAAAAGGGTGACAATTAAATCGGAAAATGCCAGAACAAATCCGCGCCTCAGACCGGAAATAACACTTAATATTACAATAGCAATAATAATATAATCTAATATATTAAATGGCATCTATTTATAACTACACTCCTTTTTTCTTGATTATAGCATAGTGTAAGAATAGACATCCAAATTACTTATTAATAATTTAGGAGTTATAGTCATAAAATAAATGGCAAATAAAAGAATAACTAGGATTTTTCTTGAATTTTCTTTCATTTTATTATATATGAATTAATAGGAATTAATCTTAAGGAGTTAAATATGGATTTTATACAAAGCTTTAGTAATATATCTACAGTAAGTTCATATCTCAAGGATTTTGGGGTATTAGCCCCAGCCGTTGCCTTTGGTCTTTTTGTCGTACAGGCGGCGCTGCCGGTTTTCCCTTATGTTATTTTAGCCGCCGTTGGAGGGTTATTGTTCGGCTTTAAAATAGGCGCTTTATTAGCATGGTCAGGAGCTTTAGCCGGGGCTTGTTTAGCTTATTGGGTGGTACGCTTATCTTCCGCTGATTGGGTGATAAATAAAATAGAACATAAATACCATTATGATTTAAAAACTGTAAATGGAGAAATGGCCTTCTGGACAATTGTCATTGCCCGCATAATTCCAGTTGTACCTACACCATTAATAAATGTTGTTGCGGCTGTCAGCGGGGTTTCCTTTAGCAATTTCCTGTTTTCCTCAGCCATCGGCAAAATACCAACGGCCGTATTATATACTGGTTTAGGAGTTTGCCTATTTAATACCCAAGATATTAAAATGGCCCTTATTATTATAGGTGCTATAATCGCTCTCGTAGTGGTGGGGAGATATTTAACTAAAGGTAAGGTTAATATAATTAATTAAAATTTTCTTAACCTTAGCAGGATTATTATATAGGTATCATTAAGTATATTAGAGAGGGTTTTTTTGGGGGGGAGGAACCGAATATGGCTAATGACCAATCAGAATTAGTCTTTTCATCATTTCGCGTCCATTTAATCGCTGGCTATATAGAAAACATTATTTTAATTGAACACCCGCAAGGGCTCTTATTATTAGATAGTGGTTGTATAAATGATATAAAACGAATTGCGGCTTATTGTCACGACGTTTTGGGGCGTTCCCCCGCTGATATAAAATTAGCCGCTGTAACTCATATGCACCCCGACCATGCCGGAGGGGCCGGAAGCTTACGTAAGAAATATGGTATTCCTATTGCCGCCCATCCTAATGCTGACTTATGGTATAAAGGCACCGGGGGCCTCCTGCAACATAAGCTCGATTGCTATATGGCTAGTACGGTGGCTTTTAGTAATAAACGTAAACTTGAACATATTGTGTTCAATCCTCGCCTTCATCCTGACTATATTTTGCCAGATGGAGAACCCTTGCCCTTTTTTCCCGAATGGCAAGTTCTTCACGTTCCCGGACACACCTTCCATGACTTAGCTTTTTATAATGCGCAAGAACAAGTATTATACATTGCCGATCTCATTTGTGAAGTTAAAGGAAAACCGCAACTGCCCCTGCCTATAGTTTTTCCTAATCTAATGGCAGCATCTTATGACCGCTTAGGTGCCCTGGGAGCTAAAACTATACTGCGGGCCCATGGTAATACAATTATTACCGATGATAGTAAGAGCTTGTTTAATTACATGAAAGATTTACTATTTCAACCCGCTACCCCTTTCGTAAAGCGCGTCTTAAAAATGTCCTTATATTCCCCGGAAATTCGCCGCCATAAAGAACATGAAGAAAGCCTTTAGGAATTTTCTTAATTTAATTACCCCCTTTTTTATAAAAAACTGCTATATTATTAATACAATACTTGGTAAAGGTGGTTTAAATAATGATTATAAAAGATATCATGCCTAATGAATTAATTACTGTGTCCAAAACAGATACGATTGAAAATGTGCTTAAAATAATGACGGAAAAGAAACTTAACGGCTTGCCAGTTGTAGATGAAAATAATCTTTTAGTCGGCATGGTAGTTAAAGCCGATATTTATCGCTTCATGATTCAACCAGGCCATTTCGAAGTTAGCCCCGTAGATTGGGTTATGGCGAAAAAAGTAATTACCTCTTCCCCCGATGAAAGCATTCAAGATGCAGCCAAAAAAATTCTTCAACACCATATAGTTGCCATGCCAGTAGTGGAAGACGCTAAAGTAGTAGGGCTTATAAGTATTGAAGAATTGCTGCAGTATTATGTTTCGCAGTAGCTTGACCATCAGCTCACAAAAGCTTTGAAGATGGGGGGGGGAATAGTGATGAATGATAATGAGTTTAAAGAATTTGTAGTCAAACACCTAATCCAATTAACCGAAGGACAAGAAAAACTAAGTAAAGACCTTGCTAGAATTGGAGTTACCCATGGAGAAAAACTTTCAGCCCTTTTTGATGGATATGAATTACTTAAAGAAACCCTAGATGACCATACTGCTAGGCTGGAAAGAATAGAAGCAAAAGTAGAAAACCATGATATTATAATTCAACATATTAGACGATAAGTATTTTCAAATAAAATTAGTTTAATAACTGAGGTAATTAAAATGGACGATACTATTTTAAGATACTTGAATTTACCTGTATCTACTAAAAAAACTTACAGCGAATTTGTTTGCAAAACTAGTATAAACTAAACATTTTTATACCCATATGGTTAAACTCTAATATCTCCTAAAACCCTCTAAAACATTGGCGGAGGCGTGTGCGAATCGAACACACCAACGACAGGATCACTGCCGCTCGACTGGATTTGAAGTCCAGGCGGCCCACCAGGACCGATGCGCCTCCACAGAATTTATAGCATAAGTAGTATATAAAATCTCTGGCTGGTTGTCAAATTAGACGATGATGTCGAGTATTAATTAAGCATCATCTCTAACTATTACTGATTCTATATCATAGCCTCTCTTTTTTAGTTCTTCAACCACCGAGCCGTACTGCGCATCTACTATCCTAATAATCACTTTGTGGCGATTTATCTTTTTATCAAAATAAACAACTGTGTTTAAAATATTAATATTTTTCTCTGCGATTAATCCTGTTATTTCAGCTAAAACTCCAGGCTTATCATCTACATATAAGTCTATACGTGTATGGGTAGTATTAACCCCTAATATGTCTATTAGTGATTCAAATAAGTCGGTTTCGGTTATAATACCTACTATTTCTTCATCTTTAATTACTGGCAGCCCGCTTATTTTGCTTTGGCGCATTAATTTGGCGGCTGTTTCTATATAAGCTTCTGGGCTAACTGTAACTAGCTTTTGTTTCTTAGGCAGTATGTCTTTTATTTTAGTTTTCGCTAATAAGTAATTTAATTCATGTATACTAAGCGAAGTTGCTGAAGATGGTGATGCCTGGTTTAAATCGGTTAAAGTAACAATTCCCACTACTTTACCTTTATCTAATACAGGTAATCTCCTAATATCATTTTCCTTCATTAACCTAAACGCTTCCGTCAAACTAGTTTCCATTTCTACAGTTATGACTGTAGTAACCATCCGGTCTTTTACCTTCATGACGAAGTTACCCCCTTCCTAAATTAGCCCCCTAAATAGGCCTTCTTGACTTCTGGACTATTCATCAGTTCCTGTGCGGTGCCTTGTAAAACAATTTGTCCGGTTTCGATAACATAAGCTTTATCAGCAATAGATAGGGCCATGTGAGCATTTTGTTCTACTAAAAGTATAGTCGTTCCTTTGGCATTAATATCTTTAATTATTTCAAATATTTCTTTTACTAAAAGGGGTGCCAGCCCCATGGAGGGTTCATCCATAAGTAATAGTTCAGGTCTTGCCATTAGCGCTCTGCCGATAGCTAGCATTTGCTGTTCGCCCCCCGATAGGGTTCCGGCCAGTTGTTTCCTTCTTTCTTTTAAACGGGGAAAACGGGTAAAGATATTATCTAAATCACTTTGCATGGCTTTTTTATCTTTTCGTAAGTAAGCTCCCATTTCTAGATTTTCTAATACGGTCATAGTTGAAAAAACCCGCCGCCCTTCAGGAACTTGGGAAATTCCTAAAGCTACAATCTTTTCTGGGGCCACTTTATTAAGTTCATTATTTTTAAACACCACATTACCCGTTTTCGGTCTTAATAAGCCTGAAATAGTCTTAAGGGTCGTAGTTTTCCCCGCACCATTAGCACCGATAAGGGTCACAATACTGCCTTGCTCCACATCTATAGATAAGTTTTTTAAGGCGTGAATCGCCCCGTAATAAACATTAATATCCTTAACTTCAAGCACTATACTACCTCCTCGCCCAGATAAGCTTCAATTACTCGTTTATTATTTCTTATTTCCTCCGGTCTGCCTTCCGCAATAATTTGCCCGTAATCTAAAACATAAATTCTCTCGCAAACGCCCATAACTAGCGACATATCATGTTCAATGAGTAATATAGATAAACCAAAATCATTTTTTAACCTTTTAATTAAGGTCATTAGTTCTTGGGTCTCATTAGGATTCATTCCTGCAGCCGGTTCATCTAAAATCAATAGGGTCGGATGAGTAGCTAACGCCCGGGCTATTTCTAGTCGGCGTTGCTCTCCGTAAGGTAAGCTGGATGCTATTTCGTCCTTTTTCTTATCTAAATCAAATAAATTCAATAATTCTATAGCTTTTTCTTCAATGACCGTCTCGCCTCTGAAAAAGGAGGGTAATCTTAATATGGCAGCAGGTAAACTATAAGGTACATCAATATGCAGGGCTATTTTCACATTATCTAATACCGTCAGATCATTAAATAATCTGATATTCTGAAAAGTTCTGGCTATGCCTTTTTTACACACTGTATAAGGGGGCAGTCCCTGAATCTTCTCCCCCTTAAATTCTATTTCCCCTTCATCAGGCTTATAAACGCCGGTAATTAAATTAAATAAGGTAGTCTTACCGGCTCCATTAGGACCGATAAGCGCAATTAATTCGTGTTCATCTAATTTCAAATCAGCATTCAAAACGGCACTTAAGCCGCCAAATGATTTGCATATATTATTAATCTGTAGTAGAGCCATTTTTTCCACTCCATATCTTGCCAAAAGTCTTCAGCGTTAGTTCTTTGTTCCCCATCAAGCCTTGGGGACGGTATATCATAATAATTATTAAAATTAAGGCATAAATTATCATCCTTACAGCCGGGAAAGCTTGTAAGGCAGCCGTAAGTGTAGTTATAAAAATCGCTGCAATAATTGCGCCCGTCGTACTTCCCAAGCCGCCTAATACCACCATAACTAAAATATCAAAAGATTTAAGGAAGTTAAAGGTGCCTGGTTTAATAATATAAAAATAATGACCATATAAAGCCCCGGCTAAACCAGCAAATAAGGCCCCAATAACAAAAGCTAACACCTTATAATTGGTCGTATTAACTCCCATGACCTCAGCGGCTATTTCATCTTCCCTAACTGATATTATAGCCCGTCCATAACTTGAGTTAATTAAGTTTTGGATAACTAATATAGTTAGAACAACTGAACCGAATAACCAGGCCCAATTAGTAGCTTTAGCTATACCAGATATTCCGGCCGGCCCCCCGACATAATCAATGTTTTGTAATAAAACCCGAATAATTTCGCCAAATCCAAGGGTGGCAATAGCTAAGTAGTCCCCTTTTAATCTTAAAGTAGGAACTCCGATAATAAAGCCGGCAATAGCAGCACCTAGACATCCCCCTAGTAGCCCTACTATAAAAGGTAAATCATAATAATTAGTAATAATTACCGATACATAAGCCCCTACTGCCATGAATCCAGCATGACCCAAAGATAATTGACCCGTAAAGCCGTTAATTAAGTTTAAGCTAACCGCTAAGATTATATTAATACACATAGAAGTTAAGTTAATTTCATAAAATCTATTTAATATTCCGGCCACTAACATATACTGGACTACCGAAAAGATAGCCGCCAGAATAATTACTTGCAAAATAAACTTAAAAATTTTATTTTCTAATATTTTCATAACTACCCACCTACACTTTTTCGCCGGTATTTTTACCAAATATACCGGTAGGTTTGATTAAGAGTATTAGTATCAATACTCCAAAAGCTACAGCATCCCTATATAAACTATTACCATAACCACTAACTAAAGTTTCCAATATACCTATTAGGAAACCACCCGCCATAGCACCCGGAATAATCCCTATTCCGCCTAATACGGCAGCTACGAAGGCTTTTAAGCCGGGGATAATTCCCATAAGTGGATTGATAGTATTATAATAGACCCCCACCATTACCCCCGCGGCAGCTGCCAGTGCTGAACCAATCGCAAAAGTAATTGATATAGTACGGTCTACACTAATTCCCATTAATACTGCGGCATCTCTATCTAGAGAAACAGCCCGCATCGCTTTGCCTGTTTTAGTCCATTTAATAATATATTGAAGAATTATCATCAAAATAATGGCGGATACAAAAATAAAAACATCCTTATTAGAAACTGAAAGCCCACCTAAGGCTAATTGCTTAGTAACAAAAGCGGTTTCCGGGAAAATTCTTTGTTGGGGAGAAAGGAAAAAAATCGTAGTGTATTCCAAAAATAGAGAAACTCCTATAGCCGTTATTAAAGCCGCTATACGAGTAGCTCCCCGTAAGGGTTTATAGGCTATCTTTTCAATTGCCACCCCGAAGATTGCACATGCTACCATGGCGAATAGCATGGCTACTACTATATGAGTTCCTAAAATGCTTATGGAGAAAAAACCTACATAAGCTCCTACCATCATAATATCGCCATGAGCAAAATTTATTAATTTTATAATTCCGTAAACCATGGTATAACCTAAAGCGATTAATGCATATATAGCTCCTAAGGATAAACCATTGACGAGTTGTTGCATAAATTCCAGCAATATTGCCACATCCTTTAAATAATTGTAAAGGAAGGGGGTAAGCCCTTCCTTTACCCTGCTATCCTACGGCTGAATTCTGGCATTCATGACTTGTTTGCCATCTTTGAATTCAATTATAACTCCGGCTTTAATGGGGTTATGTTGCTCATCAATACTCATAGTACCGGTAACACCTTCAAAATTCTTTACTTTAGCTAGTGCATCCGTAATTTTTTGAGAATCGGCTTGTCCAGCATCTTTGATCGCTTGAGCTAAAATTTGCACCGCATCATAGCCTAAAGCTGCAAATGCATCGGGATCTTTCTTATATTTAGCTCTATAGGCTTCCACAAATTCTACTACTTTAGGACTTTCATCTTCAACCGAGTAATGGTTAGTAAAATAAGTACCATTTAAGTTAGCGGCTCCAACTACACCTACTAAGTCCGGTGAATCCCATCCATCCGGTCCGCCCATGGGAGCTGTAATGCCTAACTCACGAGCTTGTTTAATTAAAGGAGCTACTTCTTCATAATAACCTGGTACATAAATAAAATCAGGGTTCAAACCTTTTATTTTAGTTAAAGCTGCTTTAAAGTCTCTGTCACCCTTAACAAAGCCTTCTTCAGCTACAATAGTTCCACCTTTGCCAGTGAAGGTTTTAGTAAAATGCTCGGATAAACCTTTAGCATAATCTGTGGAGGCATCTTTAAATATGGCTACTTTTTTAGCACCTAAGTTATCCGCCGCAAATTGCGCCATTAAAGTCCCTTGGAAAGAGTCCACAAAACATACTCTGAAGATATAATCTCTAGTTTCACCGGTTTTTTCATCAACAGTAACAAAGTCAGCCGTGCCCGCTGGAGCAATTAGAGGAATTCCTTCTTCCATCATAACGGGGATACTTCCGGCTACATTACCGCTAGTTAAAGGCCCGATTTGAGCAACCATGCCTTCATCAGCTAAAGCTGCACTAACACTCATGGCCTCATCTGCTAATGACTTACAGTCTTTGACTATAGCTTGTAATTGTGCGTCTAAAACGCCGCCAGCCGCATTAATATGTTCAATAGCTAACATCGCGCCATCTCTGGCATTAGTGCCATAACTGGCTACATCACCAGATAATTCACTATTAATCCCGATTTTAATTGTTGCGGCTTTATCTCCTCCGCCACCTGCCTTGTCTCCGTCAGTTGCAGGACTTCCCCCACCACATCCAGCTAGTATACTAAGCATGAACATCATTATAACTAGCAGGGATACTTTTCTACTTAACCTCATTAAACATCCTCCTTCTTATTTTTTAAAATTATTACTTCATGTCCTAGGCCTGTCCGACATGAAAATTAATTACTATAATAATTACATCTTTACCCGCACGTCTCCCACCCTTCTAGTAACCCGAATCTTATCATAATATTCTATCAAAGGCAGGGCATACTTACGAGTGGTATTAAAAATATCTCTCGCCGTAGCTAAAGAAAGTTCTTTTTCTTGATTAAAATACTCGTTTAATATCTGTTTTCCTGCTTCCAAAGCTTTAGAAGTAAAAAACATATCCTGATTAACTTTAACAATATTACCGTCAGAAATTAAGTACGCAATTATTTCCATTAATTCTTCATCATTAATATTTAACCCTTCATTTATCTCTGTAAGGGCAGGGGGGGCAAATACATCCTCCTCTAATTTAGCTATCAGCTTATTTATCACTTCCTTTTGCTTCTCATTAGGCTCTATTTCCCGCGCCGTTATACTAAGCATATTATTACGATTAATTATACTACCCTGGTCTTCAAAATGTTTAAGAATTAAGTTAAAAGCTTTACTATTAATAGAAGTAAATAATCTACTGCGTAAATCCTCCTTAGGGTACCCCGCCCTTAAAGGAAAACGTTCATGATAATCGTGCAGAGTTTTAATAATCGTATTATAAATTAAATCTAGCCCGTATACGCTAATATACTCCTCTTTTTTCAAATCTACTATTTTATTATCTGCGCATAATACTTCCGCTTCAGTTTGTATCTGTTCACTAGTGCTGCCAGTGCGCTTAGCTAATTCTTCTAAGTTAAATATTTCATAAGGATGGGATTCCATCTCATGTAAAATGACTTCATCTAGACTACCTTCTTCTTTCACCGCTAATTGTTCTAAGACCTCTTCTTTAAACCTTTTTTGTTTGGGGGCCTTAGCATCAATAATTACGCCTCCGCCAATAGTAGTAACTGGTGAGTAATGCCTAATTACAAAAGGATCCCCCTTATAGCCTACTACCGGTTTTTCCATAACAATTTGCACATAAGCTTCATCTCCGGCCATAAGCTCATCTCTATCTAATAAAACTATCCTGCCTAACGCTTCATCTGTACCTAGATGAAATCTTATTCTATTCCAATTAGTAATTGTCCTGTTAGTCGAAGTAATTAATCTTAATTTTGCATCCACCCGATGGCTGGGGCTTAAATAATCAGGTGTTGTCAACCAATAACCCCGTTTAATTTCAGCTACTTCGATGCCTTGCAAATTAACTGCTACCCTATGCCCAGCATAAGCAGTCGGTACTTTTTCGTTATGTACCTGGAGGGTTCTAATTTTCACTTCTTTTTGCAGGGGCATTATTTCAATAGTATCACCTACACTTAAGCTGCCTGACCACAAAGTGCCCGTTACGACTGTGCCGAAGCCCGCTACTGTAAACACCCTATCAATCGGCATCCTGGCATAACCAAAAACTGGCCTTTCCTCAATCGTTAAGGATAATTCCTCGATTGCCTGGTTAAGTTCGGTCATACCTTCTTTTTTCACTGCTGAAACGCTAATAATAGGAGCATCTTTCAAGATAGTTTTAGCCATATATTCCCGGACTTCTTCTTCGACTAGCATCAACCAATCTTCTTCTACTAAATCGCTTTTAGTAATCGCAATAATCCCTTTATCAATGCATAATAATTCGATTATATCCATATGTTCACGCGTTTGCGGCATTATGCCTTCATCAGCAGCTATAGCTAAAATAACTATATCAATCCCGAAGGCCCCGGCTAACATATGTTTTATGAACCTTTCATGCCCGGGCATATCAACTATAGCAGCTTTTTGTCCACTAGGCAGGGTAAAAGGGGCAAATCCTAATTCTATAGAAATACCCCTTTGCTTTTCTTCTTTTAACCTATCAGTTTCAATACCAGTTAATGCTTTTACTAAAGTGGTTTTTCCATGATCGATATGTCCCGCAGTTCCTATTACTAACCTTTTCATGTAAAAAAATCGCTCCTTTAACTTAAAACCTCATCCAGAGCCGTATTAATTAATGCAGGTATTAATTCGATATCACCTTCTACTAAAGTCCTAACACTTATTAACATACTATCATCTTGTATTCTTGTCACTAAGGCCGGTTGGTTTACCCTTAACTGCTTAGCAATACTTTCTAAATCCTGTTTAAACTTGATCTCAATCCCATAACCCGAAAGCTGGTGAGTAGGATAGGCTCCTCCCCCGACCATATCTTTTAAGGGAACTAGTCTAATATGATTAATACTAGCATTAATAGTAAATTCCTGTTTTAAAACCTTATAAAGTTCCTGGGCCTTAAGACTTAATTTGTCGGCCGGCATAGTTAGCATCGTTATTATAGGAATATTTTCCTCCGGTCTGCCGCTTAAATACTCTAATAAAGTCCCTTCTAATGCAGCAATAGTCAGCTTATCAACCCTTAAGGCACGGGTTAGCTGGTTTTTTTTCATCGCCTCTATGTATTCTTTTTTACCCACTATAATTCCCGCCTGGGGCCCGCCTAATAATTTATCCCCACTAAAGGTCAGGATATCTACCCCAGAGGTTACACATTTTTGGACGGTCGGGTCGTCTTTTAAGTCATTTTGGCTTAAATCGTATAATACCCCACTGCCTAAGTCATACATCACCGGTAAATTACGAGTTCTGCCTAAGCTGACTAATTCCTCCAGACTTACTTCTTCCGTAAAACCCACAATTTTATAGTTGGAGGTATGGGCCATGAATAAAAGACTAGTATTATCACTAATAGCTTCGGCATAGTCACTCACGTAAGTCTTATTAGTCGTGCCGACTTCCACTAAATCAGCCCCGCTTAATTTCATTACTTCAGGAATCCTAAAGGCTCCCCCGATTTCTACTAGTTGCCCCCGGGAAACAATAACTTCCCGTTCTTTAGCTAAAGTATTAAGCCCTAACATTACCGCTGCCGCATTATTATTTACTACTAAAGCTGCTTCGGCGCCGGTTAATTTAACTAATAATTCCTCTACATGGTCATACCTGGAACCGCGCTCCCCTCTGGCTAAATCAAGCTCTAAATTATTATAATTAGCCGCCATTTCTACCATATATTTAATGGCCTGCTCACCTAAAGGAGCCCGTCCCATGTTAGTATGTAGTACTACTCCCGTACCATTAATAACTTTACATAAAGTCCCTCTAGTTCTAGGTTCGATAAGGATGGCTAATTCACCTATTAATAAATTGCTAATCTCGTCTCTAGTCAAGGCTAGTTTTTCTTTCCGTAAATCTTGGCGTAATTTATTAATGGCTTCCCTTAGCAGCAACAAGATAAATTCTCGGTTATACCTAGCAATATAACCTTGCACCACTTCCTGGGCGAGTAATTCATCTACTGAAGGGATATTTTGCAAACTATTCATACTTGCCTCCCGTTACCTTATATTCATAGTTAATTATGTAGCATGAGACTAGGTTGAGGTGCTGTTGAATTTATAGATATTCCGGCGCTGGCCTCCATATTTATCCATTCAACGACGTCAACTCACTAATTTTTTCCCCTTAACTTATTGTTTTATATTATAATATAATTCCCTCGCAATGTCTTTTATAGCCTTTTTAATTAAAGCTAAAATAATTATTAATCCTAGCAAACCAAAAAGCGGATATATTTTCGCTACTAAAACGGAAAAATCTTGCGTAGCAATTGGAATAGCTAAAGTCAAACTGGCTAACAGAACAAATTTATAATTTAATCCCGTATAATTAAATATCCTCTGCGTAAAACCATACGTATTAGCCAAGGCAGTAGTTATTATACCTAACCATAAGACAACTGTATAAAGATACTTCGCAGGTAAGGAAATATTACCCGCCACATAAAGCATCGGCACCTCATAATGGAGCACTGTAGGTATAAATTTACTTAAAGCTATAAAACTTAATACTACTAGGATACCTAATAATAGTCCCCCCATAATCCCCCCGATTATCCCTCCCCTTTTATCAGTTAAAGATTGGTACTCACTTAATACTACTAAAGCCAAAGTGAAATTATAGGCTACATATAAAATGCTGGCTATCAGCCACATATTAATATTTTCTTGCAGCCGAGAATATTCTTGCAGCTGACTACCTTCAAACGATCTATTAACATAAAGAGTAATTACTAATAATAAGATAATTTTAATTGGCACTAATATATTATAAGATAAGACTAAGCCCTTTTTCCCAAGGAATAGGAAGAAAAAAAGCAAAATATATACTAGAAAGATGCCCATATACTTAGATAAATATAAATGTTCAGCAAATACTGCTCCGCTAGCTGATAACATGGTACTTATGCCCAAGAAAAGAAAAACAGCTATTAAAAAGTCTATTATCCTGGCCAGTTTCACACCCATCAAATGACTTAATACATCTTGATAAGATGATACCCCTTCATAGTGCGCAACAAATAATAAAATTCCTCCCAAAACAGCAAAAAGAAATAGCGCTACTATAGTCCCCTTAAAGCCCCAGCTTCCGTAAAGCAAAAAAAACCGGACTATTTCCTGCCCCGAAGCAAACCCTGCACCTATAACTGCGCCAATATAGCCCATTATAACTAATAAGGAATATCTAATTTAACCTGCCCCCTTAATTATACCCCTCCTTTATGTTTATGCCCTATAATTCAAAAAATGAGCCCATCCGATATGTTATGCAGCACATTGGTAGGAAGATGCGCAGCATTTGAATTTTTAATTTTAAGGGTGTGCTAATTTTGTTTACAAATATTTCGTCGCCTGACCTGCGCCTGGGGAAACACTAATTGCTTGTCTTAAGGAAAAAGGGGTACGCTCCTATTCACCGTCCATGGTTCAGAAGTCGCTCACGCCTCATCCATGAGGCATGCCCCCTTTTTCCTTTTCGTCTTCGCAAAGTGTTTCCGCCATGCTGCGTTATGGCTCCTACATATTTGTAAATACAATTAACCAATATTATTTTTCGTTTCAAAAGCCAAAGGTGTTGAATTTGTTG
>CAZYLY010000010.1:0-22716 GCA_964648825.1 uncultured Syntrophomonadaceae bacterium | reverse complement strand
CAGCTTGAAAAAGTATAAGGAAAAATACGAGGATAAGGTAAAGCTGCGGGTTCGGTTTTCACTGAATAACCTGCGTATGGATGGTGACCTGCTGAATATTCCGTTGTTTATGGCGGATCATGCGGATAAGATTATCGGGATGGCCTTGGAGACAGTTAGATAAAAGGATGATACACCAGCGAAGGAAAAAAGGGTGCGCTCCTATTCACCGTCTATGGTTCAGAAGTCGCTCACGCTTCATCCATGAGTTTTCGGTATTTTATAATATACATTATTTGCGGGTGGGGCAGAGCCCCACCCCTACTTTATTTATTGCGATTCAATTAAGGTGTGTCAAAACCCCCGTCCCTATGACATAAGAATTTTTAATTTTTAATTATCAATTTTGAATTATTAATTATTAGGCATACCCAGGCGGTAGTAATCAAAGACATCAATTAAGAATTAAGAATTTAAAATTCAAAATTTAGAATTCAGAATGCTACGCATTCTTTATAAATTGCCTCTAACCACCACTGTCCTGATTGTCATATATATTTGGTTCTATTTTTATTAACCTCCTGAATATATTGATATAAATCAAACAGGGGGAAATTTTCTTAATGCAAAATTATATTCGTAAAAGAGCGGTGAGAGTAGCTAATCATATTTTACTTACTTCAGATACAGTTAGACAAACAGCTAAGATATTTGGCATATCTAAAAGTACAGTCCATAAAGATGTGGCAGAGCGTTTACCTAGAATTAATACTGAATTAGCTGAACAAGTCAAAGAGATTTTGGAACAGAATAAAGCGGAGCGCCATATTAGGGGGGGAGAAGCCACTCGCAAAAAGTATGCCGACATTATTACCCAAATCAAATAAAATATTAAATAATAAATAGCAATATTAACAAAAAACAGGTAAAATAATGTTATCATATGAATTATTTTGGGAGGGCTCTAGGTTAATGTTTTTTGAAGAAGATATCGGTATTGATTTAGGAACTGCGAGTGTGTTGGTCTTTAAAAAAGGTAAAGGAATAGTATTACATGAACCTTCAGTTGTTGCTTATGATAAAAACACGAATAAAGTAATTGCGGTAGGAGAAGAAGCTAGACAGATGTTAGGGCGTACCCCGGGATATATTGTAGCCTTACGTCCTTTAAAAGAGGGAGTTATTGCTGACTATGATATGACAGAAAAGATGTTAGCTCATTTTATTCGTAAGGTTATCGGGAAAAGGGTATTTTTTAAACCCAGAGTAATCGTCTGTATTCCTACCGGTGCTACCGATGTCGAAGAAAGGGCAGTAAGACAAGCTACCCAATCTTCTGGGGCTCGTCATTCATTTATTATAGAAGAACCTTTGGCAGCCGCCTTAGGCGCGGGAATTAATATTTCTGAAGCGACGGGCAATATGGTGGTAGACATTGGAGGCGGGACTTCAGATATTGCCGTTTTATCTTTAGGCGGGATTGTATGTAATACTTCCCTTCGCATTGGGGGGGACAAGTTTGATGAAGCTATTATCCGCTATGTGCGTAAAGAATATAATTTAATGATAGGCGAGAGAACGGCTGAAGAGGTAAAATGGCGGGTAGGGACAGCCTATGTCACGGATAGCAATCGAAATAATTCGATGGAGATAAGGGGACGGGACTTGGTAACTGGTCTACCTAAAACGGTTACGATAACTTCTGCGCAAAGTTGGACTGCTATACAAGAGCCGGTCGAAGCTGTTATTGAGGGAATAAAAAGCGTCCTAGAAAATACACCCCCGGAACTAGCGGCCGATATTGTGAATAACGGCATTGTTATGACTGGCGGTGGTTCACTGCTAGAGGGGCTAGATCTACTCTTATCAAGAGAAACTAACCTCCCGGTTCACATTGCGGAAAATGCTATTTCTTGCGTAGCTAAAGGCACCGGGAAGGCGTTACATGAAATGTCTTTACTAACCCGCACTAGAAATAAAAGTGCTCGCAGAATTTTATAAAATTAAAGTATTAACAGTTATTTTACGATGATATTCATATAGTAAAATAACTGTTTTTTATTTATGGAGGTAGAAAATTGATAAGAGGATTATATACAGCTGGTGCTGGAATGATGCTACAAATGGCGAAACAAGACGCTATCGCACATAATATTGCTAATGTTAATACGGCTGGTTATAAAAAGGAAATTACGGTAGCTAAAAATTTTCCGGAAATGCTCATAACTAGAATAGGAGAAAATGAGAAAACTGGTTTTGCTACTTATAAAAATTCCCCTATAGAAACTATCGGACGGGTAGGAACGGGCGCTGCTTTAGATGGAGTTTATACTGATTTTAGTATGGGTAATTTCAAAAAGACCGATCAGACGACTGATTTTGTTATTGGTCAGGAATTAGGCTTTTTCGTGGTGGAAACTCCCCAAGGTGAGGCTTTCACTAAGGGCGGTGAATTTAAAGTTACGCCGGAAGGCTTACTAGTAGATAATAACGGTTACCCAGTGTTAGATGATTATGATGACTATATATATTTAGATGATACTGATATTGCAGTAGATTCCCAAGGGATTATTTCTGGACGAGAAGGGGAAATAACGAGGTTTAAGATTGTTACCTTTGATGAAGATACTTTGCAAAATCGGCAAAAGCTAGGTGATAATTTATTTGCGACCGATGCTGCTTATGAAGAGTTAGAGAACCCCGAGGTTATTCAAGGTTTTATCGAAGAATCCAATGTTAATGCCGTAAAAGAAATGGTTAACCTAATTTCAGTAGTAAGAAATTATGAAGCCCTGCAAAAGGTAGTTCAAGCTGAAGATGATGCGATGAAAACTGCTATCGACCAAGTAGCAAGCACTATGTAAGCTTAATTTATGTAAAATTAAGAAGGGTGGGTTACTTCTAATGGTAACCCGCTCTTTTTTATTGTGCCTGCCTATAAGCCCCTTAATTTCTCTTGCATATTTCTCCCCAAAATTGTAAAATGTAAAAAATGTTTGTGAACAAGTTTGTGCGCAGGGGAAGATTAATGAATTTTTACCGTATCCAAGATAAAATTATAAGTTGGCAGAAGATAGAAGATGTTTTGCGTAAGGCTTTGTTATTAAGAACTAAGGGCTGCTCGCAACAGGAAGTGGCTGACCGCTTAAGTATAGACCGTACCTTTATATCACGTTTAGAAGGTATTGGGGAACTGCGCAAAGGTCAGACTTTAGCTTGTGTAGGATTTCCTATTCTTAATAAAGAGGAAATCCAAAGTATTTTAGAAGCTGAAGGGGTAGAGCTTATACTGCTCATGACCGAAGAAGAACGGCTAGATTTTATTAATAAACATAGCGGCAGGGAACTTCTCAATGAATTAATGGATATTATGACTAAATTTAAAACTTGTGAGGTAGTAATCTGTATAGGTTCTGATGAAAGAATTAAGCTGGTAGAAAATCTTTTAGATGGGCAAATAATTTCTGTGGAAATCGGTTCTTCGCCGATTACCGAAGATAAATGGGTAGACCCGGCTCAGATTAGGCAAATCTTAAGAAACATAAAATCCGCCCGATAATTTTAAGTGAGGAGTAAGGAGCGGGACGTGGGGTTTTTATAACATCTAACGCCTCACGCCTTACCCCTTACTCCTAACACAAAAAAAGGAGGAATATTGGTGAAACATATTTTAAGTGTAAGTTTGGGTTCTTCCAAGAGAGATCATGCTTTTGAAACGGAATTTGCCGGGGAAAAGTTTAGGATTGAGCGTATCGGTACTGATGGAAATTGGGATAAAGCTATTCAGCTCATAAAAGATAATGACGGTAAAGTCGATGCTTTCGGTATGGGCGGTATAGATATTTACATAAATGTAGCGGGAAAACGCTATACGATTAAGGATTCTAACCGTTTGTTAGTACATGCTAAAAAAACACCTATGGTTGACGGGTCAGGGCTTAAGAATACCTTAGAAAGAAAATGTATCCAAGATGTTCATAATAATGGGATATTAAATCTCAAGGATAAAAAAGTTCTAATGGTATGTGCTGTTGACCGTTTTGGTATGGCGGAGGCTTTCGAAGAAGTAGGCGCAAAGCTTACTTTAGGTGATTTTATATATACGGTAGGTATTCCAGTACCTCTTCATTCTTTAAAAACCTTGAAGATTTTTGGTAGGATAGCGGCTCCTTTTGTGGTAAAAATGCCTTTTGATAAAATTTATCCGACTGGACAACAACAAGAAAGCATAATTCCTAAACATTCTAAATATTATTATGATGCGGATATATTAGCGGGAGATTTTAATTATATTCGCCGTTATTTACCGGAAAAACTTGAGGGTCAGATTATCATAACTAATACTACTACCCAGGAAGATATGCAACTTTTGAAGGCTAGGGGTATAAGCAAGGTTATTACTACTACTCCCGATATGGGGGGACGCTCCTTTGGCACTAATGTTATTGAAGCCTTAATTGTTAGTATTATGCGTAAGCCAATTGAGCAGATTGCACCACAAGAATATTATGATATGTTGCAGGAATTAGATTTGAAACCGGGGGTAGTTGATTTTAAGGAGGCCTAATGTTTGCATTAGATTTTGCCTATTTTAATTTAATAGATGACGAAAAAAAGGGGTTAGTGTTTCGGAAACCATTTTTAGAAATACTGACTCCTATCTTTTTTAAACCTCGTTTAGAAAAATTAATAGAAATGCGCGAAATTAGAGCTAAAGGGTGTAATATAATGTTGCCATTAGGACAAAATAATTTTGCTTCCTTAACTACCAACCTGCAGGAAGATTTAGTTAATAAATCTCTTAATATTATGCAAGAATACAACATAGACTATATGGCGGTTGATAGGAAGCTAAAAGTATTGTTACCAGAGCTTGTTGCTGGTTTACCGGTAATATTTGGGGATGATTTTATTAAGGCTTTGGCTAATGTCGTTATTAGGGAGACTTTAACTCGCCATATGATTGAAAAGATTATTTTTATTGGGGAGACGGAGGGATTTGCAGATTTTCTTGAAGTAATAGCTACTTATGAATTACCCTTATCCATACAAAGCTATAATCCTCATCAATATGAAATAATTTCCCATCGTATGCTATATGAGAAAGGATGTGCTATTAGTAATAGTTTCATAAATTCTAGGGATTGGGAAAAGGGTGATATGGTGGTGAATTTTAATTCTGATGCGGGAGCTTTGAGCCTAGGCTCTCCTTCATTATTCTATTTTGCTTTTAATGATAGTCGAGTAGGGATGGCTCCGAGTTTAGAGGAGAGCTTAGAAATTAGCGGAATTAATCCAGGTATGCATAGTCTAGCACCTATTTTAGAAACTTGGCTTAAAATAAAAGCAGGATTATTGGAGGGTAATGCAGAAAATAACAAGGCTAATGATAGCAATGGTAAAAGTTTCTTGCATTTACAAGCAATCGGGGAAAAATTAGGGATATGGGAGCTATTTCTTGACAAGGGAGTATGAGGTCTATATAATACCCTTTAATGAATTAGTAGTAACTAATTTTGAATTTTAAATGGTGAATTATAAATTTTTAATTAATGGAGGAAAGCGGGGCTTTCCTTTTCATGGTTAGAAGAAACCACTAATTAAAAATTAAGAATTAAAAATTAAAGATTAAAAATTCTTACAGAATAGGAGAGATTTTATGGTGAATGGAAAAGAGGTTTTACTAACTAAAGAGGGTCTTGATAAGCTCGAATCTGAGTTAGAACACCTTAAGTCGGTTAAAAGGGAAGAGGTGGCGGAACGCATTAAGCAGGCGATTGCTTTTGGTGATATCTCGGAAAACTCTGAATATGAAGATGCCAAAAATGAGCAGGCTTTTATCGAAGGGCGTATTGCCAGTTTAGAAAAGACCCTAAAAAATGCACGGCTTATGGAGGAAGATGATATTCGCACCGATGAAGTTTCTTTAGGTTCCAAGATAACCTTAAGAGAAATGAAATCGAAGCGCGAAATTGTTTTGACCTTAGTAGCATCTGTAGAATCTAAATTAAAGGACGGCAAAATCTCGGATGAATCTCCAGTAGGTAAAGCTGTTATGGGGAAAAAGGTTAAGGATGTTGTCGAAGTTGAAGCTCCGTCTGGAATTATAAAATATAAGATTATGAAAGTAGAAAGATAATTTGTGTAAACCGTTTTTAAGGAAGTGTAAATAATGTCAGAACATGAAATCCAAGACCAAGATATAAATGAGCTTAAAAGGGTTCGTTTAGAGAAACTCCAGGAATTAAAGGATATGAATATCGACCCGTTTGGTACTCGTTTTGAACGAGATGCTGAGGCGGCTACCATTTTAAATGATTTTGATAATTATGAAGGTAAAATAGTTAAGCTAGCGGGACGCATAATGTCTAAAAGGCGACATGGTAAAGCTGGTTTTGCTAATTTGCAAGATTTATCGGGCAATATTCAGTTATATTTACGTAAAGATGATTTAGGGGAAGAACAATACGAACTTTTCAAAAAGCTAGATATAGGCGATATTTTAGGCATCAGTGGTGAAGTATTTCGCACTCAAAAAGGGGAAATGAGTATTCATGTTAATGAACTAACTTATTTAGCGAAATCGCTTAATCCGCTACCGGAAAAATGGCATGGGCTAAAAGATGTAGAACTTAGGTATCGCCAAAGGTATGTAGACCTAATTGTTAATCCCGAAGTAAAGGAAGTATTTATTAAGCGTAGTCGCATTATAAAGGAAATGCGCAACTATTTAGATAATAAGGGCTTTTTAGAAGTGGAAACTCCCATGATGCAACCGATTGCAGGCGGAGCTGTCGCTAGACCTTTTATTACCCATCACAATGCTTTAGATATGGAATTATATCTGCGTATTGCACCAGAACTATATTTGAAAAGGCTTATAGTAGGCGGCTTAGAAAAGGTTTATGAAGTTAACCGTAATTTTAGGAATGAAGGCATATCTACGCGGCATAATCCTGAATTTACCATGTTAGAATTATACCAAGCCTATGCTGATTACGAAGTGATGATGGAAATAACGGAAGATTTAATTTCTACCGTAATGTTTAAAGTTAATGGTAGTATGATAGGTGAATTTGACGGGCAGGAAATTGATTTTACCCCTCCTTGGCGGCGTATTACTATGTTAGATGCGATTAAGGAATATACTGGGGTTGATTTCACCATTATTACTGCTGATGAAGACGCGCGTATGGCGGCTAAGGAATTAAAGATTAAAATAGATGATAAAATGACCCGCGGTGAAGTTATAAATGAGGTTTTCGAGGAGTGTGTAGAACAAAAGCTTATTCAACCAACTTTTGTTTATGGACATCCCGTAGAAATCTCTCCTTTAGCAAAGAAGAACGCGGATAATCCCCAATACACAGATAGATTTGAAGTCTTTATTATGCAAAGGGAAATTGCTAACGCATTTTCGGAATTAAATGACCCGATTGACCAAAAGGATAGATTTATTAAGCAAGGGGAAAAACGGGCTGGAGGAGATGCTGAAGCTCATATGATGGATGAGGATTACATAAATGCTTTATCTTATGGAATGCCCCCCGCCGGAGGGCTAGGCATCGGCATAGATCGGGTAGTAATGCTCATGACTAATTCCCCCTCCATAAGAGACGTAATCCTCTTTCCGACCCTAAGACCGAGGGAGTAGAAAAAACTCTGGCTATGCCAGTTTTTTCGTTAGGTGTTTAGGTGTTAGGTGTGAGGAGTAAGGGGTAAAGTGTAAAGTGTGAGGTGTTAGGAGAATTCAAATAGCATTAAGGTTCAACTTTTTTGAGCTTTAATGCTATTTAATAACCCACCTAAAAGGGCAAAAACTTTATCTATATCCCTAAATACATCCTTATTTTTGAGGTACTCCAATCTATCCGCAATAATTAATTGTGTTTCCAGTTCGCTAAGAGACCCTCTAGCGATAATTAGGAATTGTCTAAATTCGTTTTTTGAAGAGCGGGCCGCGCCTTCAGCAATATTGCTTGGAACTGATACTGCACTTCTTCTTATTTGACTAGTTAAACCGTACTTTTCCTCAATAGGAAAATTTGAAGTGATTTTATAAATATTTTCTACTAATGCAACGGATTCTTTCCATACCTCTAAGCTATGATGACTTCTAAAACCCCTCACCCCTTACCCCTTACACCTAACTCCTTACGCTACAGCGCATACTTCCGCAGCTCCTGCTGGAAGCCGGCCGCTACTTGTTCGAGCTGCTTAACGTAGGAGGTTAAGTCTTTAATCTTATCCGAATACTCCGATACATTAGCACTCATTTCTTCACTAGATGCCGAATTTTCTTGAGCGATAGCAGCTAGAGTATGCAGATTTTGGAATACTTCGCTGATATGTCTAGTCTCATCAGATAATTCTTCGACCAGATTAACTATAGTATTAGCCACATTATCAATCTCATCAGCAGCATTCATATTATCAGTTACGGCTGTTTCTAAGCTCTTATTCCCGTTTTCTAATTGGACAAATTGCTTACTAATGTCTTCTACTAAACCATTTACTTGTCCGACAAAATATTGCAGGTTTTCGTTGATAGTCCTAACCGCCTGCTTAACATCGTCGGCTAACTTACGAATTTCCTCGGCTACTACTGCAAATCCCCGGCCTTGTTCACCAGCCCGAGCCGCCTCTATAGCAGCATTTAAGGCTAACAAGTTGGTCTGATCAGCAATGGCTTCGACTGTGGTTACAATCTCCATAATATTCTCTACCCGATGGGATAAATCGGTGCCTTGCTGATTGACATTGCCAAACTGTTCTTTAGTATCTAAAAGTAGGGCTGCTACTGCCTTAACTTCCTCAAAGGAATTTTTAATATTTGCAACGGCAGCTTCTAAGCTTACTTTTGATTCTAACTCTCGGCTAGCTAATTCATTAAGCTTATCAATATTACCAGTTAAAACCCCGACTGATTTTTCGGTTTCTTCCGCTTGATAAACGGCCCCTTCTGATACTTGATGTACTACTGAGGAAATCATATCAGAAACATTGGCCATCTCCTGAGCTATTTCGCCGAATTTGCGACTAAATGAATATAAATCATCAGTACCGCCTTTTAAGTAAAGGAAATCTTTTTGAATATTTTCCTTAAACATTTCTAACTGCAGACTAAGATCTTCTAAAACGTCTCCGCTTTCTATCGGTATAGCCTGCGCAAACTGAAAATCTTTTAAATTAACCGCTTGTTCATTAATCCCAGTTAAAGGATGCACGGCTAAGCTACTAAAACCAAAACTAAAGACCAATACTCCTAAGGCATAAATAAAAGTGCTAGGGGCTATACCTTGCCCGACTAAAAAGACGATTAGACTTAATAAAGTAGTGGCAACTGATATTTTTATAGGCAAGCTTCTAATAAATCCTAAAGATAATAGGGAGGCAGACTTATACTCTTTCGTATATTCTCCGCCTTTTTCTAGGGTCAGCCTAACTTTAATAAAATGTTTATCCCCATCTTTGCCTTTATCCACAATTTCTACATCTATTTTCTCATTAAAAAATTCCCCGCAACCTTCTAATAAGCCTAGGAAATAATCAAATAATCCCCGCTTAGATATGTAATGTAACTCGATTTGTTTTGCATTTATTTTAGTAGGAATAAGGCGGGGGGGATTAGCCCCGGGAATTTTGCGGGTTAATTGGGCATGAACTTCGTCCATCATTAATAGAAAATCGCGCAAGTTATCCCGTTCAAAATATGAAGGATAAAGAGCGTGGAAACCTCTTACATTACTACGTCCAATAGCTCGCCATACTTCGCTAATGGTTTTACCTACTTTTCTAGATACTAGTTCAATAATCTGAAAAGGCTCTTTATCGGGAATATCTTCTAGCGGAGTAATTATCCTATGTGGCGGCCAGCCGTATTCGTGTAAGGATTCATCTAATACTGATTGTCCGTAAAACTTAGCCATACTCTCTAACCAAGTGCCTACTACGGTTCCTTTCAAATTAAACACCCCCAAGTGATAAGTAATTTCTTAACTACTAATATAAATATGAGTATACTTGAAAGTATAGCAGAATTATCCGGTGAATAGTTTTTTTATTTATTAAAACTATGCTAGAATATAGTGTCACCAGTTAAGGAAAGTAGAGGGATGAAACCTAAAAGTGTGTCAAAACCCCCGTCCCCATGACATAAAGGAGTAGGGAATGAAAATAGTTTTATCCGGTTATTATGGTTTTGATAATGCCGGTGATGAAGCCTTGCTGTCGGCTATAACTTCATCTATAAAAAATTTAGCCCCTGATGCTGAATTTGTAGTGTTTTCTGGTGCGCCAGAGAAGACTGCTTTTTTGCATGGGGTTAAAGCTGTTTATTATATGAGCCCTTTTAAAGTAGTTAAGGAATTAATGACTGCGGACCTTCTTATTAGCGGCGGAGGCAGCATTTTTCAAGACGTAACCAGCACCAGGTCGCTTTTTTATTATATATCTATAGTGGCTTTAGCTAAATTACTCCGAACGCCGGTGATGTTTTACGCCCAAGGGGTAGGACCGATAAATAAAAGTATTAGCAAAAGCTTAATGCGCCTTATTGCTAATCGGGTTGATTTTATTACGGTCAGGGATGAAGAATCGGGAGAACTATTAACTAGCCTGGGAGTAACAAAACCCCCGCGCAAGATTACAGCCGATCCGGTTTTTTCCCTAAAAGCTGAAGCTAATGACGTAGTTAATATTGAAAAACTATTAGCTAAATTAAATCCTGAATTTAAGCCTCTTATCGGGGTAGCTGTACGCAGTTGGGGGGGGTTAGGCGCTTATCAGCAAGAGTTAGCCTATGTGCTGGATGATTTTGCTAAACGGGGTTACAAGGTGATATTTATACCTTTTGCCTATCCGCAAGATATAGAGGAAGCAGAAGTGGTAGCTGATTTAATGCAAAATGATGCGCATATTATAAAAGAATCTTTAAGCAGTAAGGAACATTTGGCCCTAATTGCGAAATTAGATTTATTAATAGGCATTAGGCTGCATTCATTAGTATTTGCCGCCCAGGGAGGGGTGCCTTTTGCGGGTATATCTTATGATCCCAAGGTTACCGCCTTTTTAGATGTTTTTGGGTTCAAGCCTTTGCCTTTAGAATATGAAGGAATGTTAAATGAAGTGAATGCTTTATTAAATAAACCGGAACTTATAGAGATAATTAATAAGAAAGCTTTGACATTAGCCAGAGAATCACAAGAAAATGCTAAATTAGCTTTAGCCCTAATTAAAGGTTAAGCAAAAGAGGTAATTATGAAAAGAAATGAGCAGACTACAGGAAAAAACTTTATAGGTGTGACGATTGTAATATTTATTGCCAAATTATTAGGCTTTGCTAGGGATATTTTCTTTGCGGGTGTTTTTGGTACGACTGTATTAGCCGACCTTTTCCAGGCTATATTTAGTCTGCCTAGTCTCTTATTTTCTAGTATTGGCACCGCTATATCGTCGGTGAATATACCTAATCTAACTTATTATTTTGCCAGTAAAACTCCAGAGGAAAGATATGCTTATATTTCCCGGCTGTTTGCCCAGATTACTTTTTGGGGAACTCTTATATCTTTAATCGGTATTATATTTGCACCTACCCTGGCTAAATTAATCGTACCTGGGGTGGAAGGGGAGGCTGCTAGAATGGCAGTTTTAATCACCCGGGTTATGATGCCGACCTTCTTATTCGTTAATTTGACTTTTGTGGCTACGGGGATACTACAAGTACATGGCCATTTTTTAAGAGCGGCGGCTATAAGTATTCCTTTTAATGTATTGATAATTATTGCTTTAATCTTAAAAGGTAATGATATAGTATTTATTAGTTATGTCACTACGGCGGGCTGGTTGTTTCAATTTCTTATTCAGCTTCCAGTTATTATTAAGGAAAAATATCGGTTCAGTTTTCTTAATTTCCAGAATAACTATACTGTCGGTATGTTAAAAACTCTCATTCCGGTCTTGTTAGGCAACTCGCTTTTACAATTATCCTTAATTATTGACCGTTCTTTCGGCAACCTTTTAGATGTTGGAACTACTGCCGCCTTAGGCTTTGGGGGCAATCTTTTTGTTACTATAACTAGTGTATTTATCGTAGCCATGTCGAGTGTAGTCTTTCCCCGTATATCTAAGTATTGCTTAGAAGAAAATTATGGGGAATTAAGATTAATGCTTTCTAACATTTTTAAAATTCTGCTTTTCATTTTAATTCCTTATTTAATTTATGTCATAGTTTATCATCAGGAAATAATCTCTCTGGTATACGAACGCGGCGCCTTTACAAGAGAATCTACTATTATTACTGCTTATGCCTTTTTATTTTATAGCTTCGCCGTAGTTGGCTATGCCAGCCAGGAAATATTTAATCGAGTTTTTTACGCATTGAAAAAATTTAGTATCCCCATGCGAGTTAGTATGGTTTGTTTAACGGTAAATATTGGCTTAAATATAGCCTTGCTAGATTACGGCATTATTGCCTTAAGCGGGGGGACGGCTTTTGCCCTGCTTTTATATGCCCTCATAATGGGAAGCTTAGTGAAAAAGGAAATCGGTAACTTCTTGGAGAATGATTTCTTTAGTTACTTAGCCAGGCTTACTATTCCGACTGCGTTTTTAGTCGCTATAATTATCGGGTTTAAATATTTACATTTTTCCGGTGTAATAATGGGCTTTTTACTGCCTCTAGCCTTAAGCGGGTTAGTATATTTGGCTGTAGCCCATCTTACCAATTTAACCGTAGAATTTAATTTAAGGGAGGCACCAAAACAATAATGCTTAGAACTAAACAGGTATTATGGATTTTACTAATTATTACCCTAGTTTTCTCTATGAGTGGAGTTGCTATGAGAATGGCTAATGAAGCCCAAAATAAATCGGTAGTTACTACTTTGGATTACCGGGAATTCGTTATGGTGGCAGCTAAAGCTAATGTTAATTTAGATGAATTATTAACTAAGCTAAAAGCGAATGGTGCAAGCCGTTTATCCGTTAAGGAGACTAGCATTAGGGATTTAGAATTTGCCGGTAAAGTACAGATTAAGACTTTTTCCGAAGTACAAGCTGATATTATGTACCAGAGTATGCGCGATTGGAAAGTAGTATTAAATGAAATTGCCCATATTCCCATAAGCCCAGTTAATCTAACTGTTATTACCAGTGAGCCCGAGGTAGTTGAATTTTTAACGGATAAATTAGCGCAGCGTTATGTGGGGGATGAAATTGTACATTTTAACCTTAGTGATAAGCATTTCTTTATTATTAATACCCAGATTGCGCCCCCGGTAAAAACTGATAAAGAGGTATATCCGACTGATGTGTTAGTAGGTTTTGATACTAACTTAATGGATAAATTAGCAGCCCAGGGTTTTGAAATAGTATTATCACCCGGCAATAGTACCGGTACTAATTTAGCTTATATTGATGATTATGAAAAAATAATTAAAGACTATCATATTAAGTATGTGGTTATAAATGCTGAAGTAAGCGGAGCCCCAGATAATTTAGCTAAAATGGAACAGTTAATTACCGATAATAAGCTAATTGTAGGGTTAATTGAGATGCCGATCCAACTTGGCTTTCTTCAACAACTAGGACTTACTGAACTAATTGAAAAAACCGATTATCCGGTTAATCGGGTCTATTCAAGCCGTAATGACGAATACTTGAAACAAGTTGATGAACGCTATTACCGTTGGGTTAGAAGTGTGGTGGATAGAGGTATTCGTATCGTTCATGTAGTGCCTTTTCAAAATGACAAAGTAAGTTATAGCCAAAACTTAGAAGATACTACCGAAGTAATCGGACGTTTCCACGAAACTATAACTGAAAAAGGTTATTCCATAAATGAGCCTATTCCGCTCTTATCAGCGGAGCAGCCGGGGAAAATTCCGCGCTTAATGGTAGGGTTAAGTTTGCTTTTAGCTACCATGTTATATCTTACTTACTTATTTAGAATGAAACCGATTTGGGTTATGGGCTTATTAGGAATAGGGGGAGCTGGCCTTTTAGGCATTAATCTTGCATTAGATATGGATTTAAGTAAAATTTACGCACTTAGCGCTGCTATTTTATACCCGACCTTATCAAGTTTGCTGTTACTGCTTTATCTAAGAGATAATAATGACCATAGTTTTATCAGGCAAATTATTACTTCCCTAACAATTATTTTAGGGATTAATGCTATCGGTATGTTTACTATTGTTACTAGCTTAGCTGATATTCGTTATATCATGAATATCGAATACTTCAGGGGAGTAAAGCTAGCGTTTCTGTTGCCTTTATTACTATTTTTCTTAAATTACCTTAGCGTATTTAGCGGGGAAGCAGGTATAGTAAACTATTTGACTAAATATTTAAAACTTAAGCCTAATTTCTTTATTCTCATGTTATTAGGCTTGGGAGTTATCGCCTTATATTACTATCTCGGCCGGAGCGGGCATACGGCGGGGGTAAGTGTATCCTCACTAGAATTAAGAATGAGAGAAATATTAGAAAGTATCTTTTTGGCCCGGCCGCGTTTTAAGGAAATACTAATCGGCTATCCGGCTTTATTTGTTATGGTGTATTTATATAAGAAATATAAAGAGGAACTTTTAACCCTAGTATTGGGGTTAGGGGTAATGATGGGGAGTATTTCCATGGTCAATAGCTTCTCCCATGTCTTTACTGCGGTAAATATTTCTATACAAAGGACTATCGCCGGCCTAATTACCGGAGTGCTAATAGCCATTTTTGTAATGGTGGGGATAGTTGTCTTGGAGAAGTTGTATGAGTTGATTAGGGAGTAATGAAACACAGATTACACAGATTTACGCGGATTCTCACTGATTTTTTTTTGGTGGGCTTGGTGGATGGAGGTAGCTTATACTACTATTTTGCAATGGTAGGTTAGAGGAAGGCTTTCCTATTGTTTTTTAAGTATCCTGCGGATACTTTTTCCGAAAGTAAAATTTAAAAATAATAAAATTAATAGTCCCCGCAGGGGACATCTATTAAAACTCAAACTCCTACCCATCAACCATAAATAGTAGTGCAAACCTTGCGATACAACTATAGCAAAAAATCTGTGATAATCATAAACAACCAGTGAAAATCAGTGTTAAAAATAAAAACTGTAAGGATTAGTTCTTTTTAGCGTATTATTTTCCAAGGTTAGACATAACCGCCTAAAAGTTGCCGTATGGACAAGCCTTAACCTTGATGTTAAAATAAGTCTAGTAATTGGGTTTTGGAGGGTTTACTTAATGCCCGTATATATATTTATTGTAGCGCTATTGTCAGCATTTGTCATAGCCTACTTTTCTACGCCGCTAGTAATTAAGTTAGCCTTTAAGATAGGCGCAACTGATAAACCTGATGCACGCAAGGTGCATTATGACATTATGCCTCGCCTGGGAGGTTTATCAATTTTTCTGGCGTTTATTATCCCTATGCTATTCATTATCGACAAAGAACCCAGCCCTTTTTTGGGAGTGTTAATAGGAGCAGTTATAATATTATTAGTAGGTTTTGTGGATGATATTTACCAACTGTCAGCCCGCATAAAATTAGGGGGACAAATAATTGCGGCTGGTATTGCTATTTATTTTGGGGTCATGGTGCATTTTGTTACTAACCCTTTTGATGGTTTACTAAGCTTAGGATTTTTAAGTATTCCGGTAACTTTTTTATGGATTGTAGGAGTTACTAATGCGATTAACTTAATCGATGGCTTAGATGGATTAGCCGGGGGAGTATCAGCTATAGCTGCTGCTACTATGGGTATAGTTGCTCTATTGCAGGGGCAAATGGAAATATCTTTAGTAGCCTTTCTATTAGTTGCAGCTATTTTAGGTTTCCTGCCTTATAATTTTCATCCGGCTAAAACATTTATGGGGGATTCGGGTTCTAATTTCTTAGGTTTTATACTAGGCTGTTTAGCGATTATAGGTACTACTAAGAGTGCTACTATTATTTCTTTATTTGTACCGATAGTTATTTTAGGTATCCCTATTTTAGATACTTTTTTTGCTATTATTAGGCGTATTAATAATAAGGCGCCGATTTTTAAACCGGATAAAGACCATTTACACCACCGTTTATTAGCTTTAGGTATGAGCCATAAACGTTGTGTACTGACTATTTATGCCATAAGCGGAGTATTTGCTGGAATAGCGGTAGCCCTAAGTCTAACGACTAACCCGAAGGCGATGTTAGTTTTAGCTTTATTAATTTTCTTAGTATTAATAGGTGCGGACAGAATTGGTCTGCTTACTGGTAGCAGAGCTGCTGATACTTCGCTGTTTGAGGTCAGAAGCGAGGGACTAGGAGTAAGGAGTAAAGAGTAATGGGTAGTAATATGGCCAAAGCACTTCCATATTTGAAATTAATGCTAATAGCCGGAATCGTTTTTGGTTTATGTTTTGCCATTGGGGTCGGTATAACTAATGTATTTACTAAAGCTACCCCAGTTGTTTCTGAAGCAGAAGATGATGATGCTTTAGCCAGGCAGGACGGTAATCGTACTAATATTCTAGTTTTAGGCGTTGATGCTAGACCCGGGGAAAAACAATCGCGTTCTGATACGATGATGTTAGTATCAATTGACCCTAAAATAGATAAAGCGGCTATAATTTCTATTCCGCGGGATACTAAAATTGATATGCCTGGGAGCGGGATAGATAAAATATGTGCCGCTAATATGGTGGGGGGGCCAGAGTACGCGGTTAAAGCCACCGAGAAGTTAATGAATATTAAAATAGATTACTATGTGGAAATGGATTTTAATGGTTTTAAAGATATAATTGATACTTTAGGCGGAGTTACTATTAATGTGCCCCATAAGATGTATAAACCATCAGAAGGTATTGATTTGAAACCAGGCTCTCAAAGGTTAAACGGGCATGATGCTTTAGCTTTTGTAAGATTCAGGGATTATATTAACGGCGATATAGACAGAACTGCGGCTCAACAAACCTTTATGAAAGCCTTAACTAGTGAAGTATTACAGGCTAAGACTATTACTAAACTGCCTAAATTAGTAAAACAAACGAATCAATATGTAACCACTAATATGGGTATTACTGATATGTTACGCATCGCCAGTTGGGCACCAGGTTTTACAACGGCCTCGGTTATTACTCAGACTTTGCCGGGTACATTTTACGATGTGCGGGATGAATACGGCAATTTAACTGCTAGTTATTGGATAGCTGATAAACGTTCATTAGTGGGATTAGTTGATAATCTTTTAGCCGGGAAAACTATAAATGTGGTGCAAGGATTGCAAACTTATCAGCCTCCCCAAACCGAAAAAGAGGATGAGGATGTAATTAAGCTAGGTGAGCGGGATAATAGTAATACCAGCCGGGAACGTGCTAAACTACCCAGTCCTGGGCATGGAGGGGAATATAATAATTTAACCCCCCCGCCAGCAGCCGGGCCGGAGGGCTATATGTAGGTATGAGTGGTTCTACCCCTCCCGTTTCATTAACTTCTAATTGAGGAGAAGGTTACTTTTGTTATTCAATTCATTTGAGTTTATATTTTTGTTTTTACCGATAGCCCTTAGCGGCTATTTTCTTATCAATCTTCAAAATAACCGCTTAGCCAAGCTATGGTTAGTATTAGCCTCTCTATTCTTTTATAGCTGGTGGAATATTAAATATCTACCTTTAATCCTGGTTTCCATAATTTTTAACTATACTATAGGAAAATTATTAAGCTCACCAACCCTTAGTTTTAACCGTAAAACTATCCTCATAACTGGCTTAGTCGGGAATGTCGGCTTGTTAGGTTATTATAAATATGCTGATTTTTTTGTCAGCAACCTTAACCTAGTTTTAAATACTAACTTAGCGATGTTGAATATTGTTTTACCTTTAGCCATCAGCTTTTTTACCTTCCAACAAATTGCCTACCTGGTCGATACTTATAAAGGTGAAGCTAAGGAATATGATTTCTTAAATTATGCTCTATTTGTCAGTTTTTTTCCCCAACTAATTGCGGGGCCTATAGTGCATCATAAGGAAATGATGCCCCAATTTATTTCCTTAGAAAATCACCGCCGCCGCTACGAAAATTTAGCTAAAGGACTATTCATTTTTCTTATCGGACTATTTAAGAAAGTAGTAATAGCAGATACTTTTGCCGTGTGGGCTAATTTCGGTTTTGACCTAGCCCCAGTTTTAACTTTTGTGGAAGCCTGGTTAGTATCTTTAGCTTATACCTTCCAGTTATATTTTGATTTTAGCGGTTATACGGATATGGCGATTGGGGCGGCCTTATTATTTAATATTAATCTGCCGCTTAATTTTTTCTCCCCCTACAAAGCTTTAAGTATTCAAGATTTCTGGCGGCGCTGGCATATGACTTTAAGCCGCTTTTTAAGAAATTATATTTATATCCCCTTAGGAGGTAATCGCCGGGGAGAATTTATCACTTATAGAAATCTTATGCTCACCTTCTTAATTGGGGGCTTATGGCATGGAGCGGGCTGGAACTTTGTTTTTTGGGGGTTCTTACATGGACTAGCCCTAGTAATACACCGCTTCTGGAGAAAACTAGGGATGAAAATGAATACTATACTAGCTTGGTTTATAACCTTCAACTTTGTTAATATAGCCTGGGTATTTTTCCGGGCTAAAACCTGGGCCGATGCCCTTAAAGTCTTAAAAGGAATGCTAGGTTTAAACGGAATAGTACTGCCTAATTTTCTAAATGGCCAACTTAATATGATTACTAGCATCACCTATGGTGATTATTTAATAAACGATGTAAGAAACCTTTTTATTCTGGTGGTAGCGGGGCTGATTGCAGTATTGCTGCTGCCTAATTCGATTCAGCTTAAGGATAGATTGAAGCCCAATATATTCTATTTAATCATGATAGTAATAATAGCCCTAGCAGCTTTAACCCAGATTACTGGGGTTAGCGAATTCTTGTATTTTAATTTTTAGGGGGGATATAAGATGAAATTCAAAAGCTGGTTTTACTTAACCCTCATTTTAATAATGCTGCCGCTTTTAACTATAGCTGGGTTCAATTATTATATTGACCCTTTATGGTGTTTTAGCCACGAACACAGGTATAATAGCGTGCAAATGCCTTTTAACGAAAGACAGCAAAAGACCAATGATATAACTTTTAATCCTTTCGATTATGATACTTTAATTTTAGGCAGTAGCCGTACTACTTACATTAATCAAAATGATTTTGCCGGCTTAAAGGCCTACAATTTTTCGGTAAGTAATATGCTCATGGATGAATATTATGATTATATTGAATATGCTAAAAAGATGCGGGGCGGTGAATTCGATTATATTATTATCGGCTTAGATTTTATGGCTACTAATAAGAATATTCCCCGCGAATTTGAAGTGCCATCATTTTATATAAATAATACTAACCAATTCGCTTATCGCTATAGTACTTTATTATCGACTGATACTTTAAAATTTGCCCGGCAAAATTATCTAGCCTCTAAAAACGGGGCACCGGTTAATTTTGCTTATGACCGGCATAATGTGAAAACCTTGCTGCCGGTAAGTGCAGAAGAACGAGCTGAAAAAATACAAGCAACGGTAGATAAGTATCGCCAAGATATATACTCTAATTACGAGTATGCAGATGTGAAGGGGATTTTAAGCAAGGTTAAGGCCAGTAATCCTAATACGAAGTTCATAATATTTACTACTCCGGTTAATCATAATCTGTATAAACTAATGGCAGATATGGACTTATCCACATCTTATCAACAACTGTTGATAGACACTGTGGAAGTCTTCGGACAAGTCTACCATTTCAACTATCCAAACAGCGTAACCGCCGATGATTCCTGCTATTACGATGCTAGTCATTTTTACCCGGAAATAGGTACTATAATTGCACAAAAAATCATGGGTTTATCCACAAAAGTCCCAGAAGATTTTGGGGATATAATCAGCAGTGATTATGAAGGAAAAAGTAATGCTTATAATAATTAAATATGCTTCAATCTGGACAGTAAGTGCAAGAAACTTTGCCAAAATTCGTAGTATTTTTTACTTACCTATATTATCCTATTAAATTTAACAGGATTTAAACGATAAACTGTCGAAGAATATCTAGATGCCAAAAAATTTAAACCTCGAACCATTGAAGGAAGCAATGAAAATATGACATAAGTATAATTACTTAGAAAGGAATGATTCTATATGAATTTAAAAAAGCGTTCCCCCTTACTTTACATATTAACTTTAACCTTAACCATGGTACTTATTCTAGGCTCTACTCTTACGGTCTGGGCTCAAACGGGCAAAGTTACCGGCAGTGTAATTAACATTAGATCTGGGCCTAGTACTAATAATGAAATTGTCGGTAACTTATACCAAGATACCGAAGTAAATATTCTGACCCAGCAAAATGGCTGGTATCAAATAAGCTATGGCAAAGTTAGCGGCTGGGTATCAGCCGATTATATCGAAGCCAAGCAAACTAGAACCGTGAAAATAACGGGCGAAGTAGTAAATCTAAGAGCAAGTGCTTCTACTTCGTCAGCTATAGTTACTAAACTTAATCAAGGAACTGTAGTAACCTTATTAGATATTGAAGGTGAATGGTATAAAGTGAAAACTGCGGAGGGCTCAGCAGGTTATGTAGCTGCTTACTTAGCAGAAGCATCTACAGCAGCAGCCCCCCAAACCACACCGGCAACACCACCAGTAGAAACGCCATCACCGACCCCTACCCTGACCCCACCAGCTAATACCGGGGCAGCTAGCGGAGAATTAGCCGTTTTTCTAGATTCGAAACCGCTTAATTTCGAAGTTGCACCGATGATAGAAAATGGACGTACCCTAGTACCGCTACGGGCCATATTCGAAGCTATGGGGGCGACTGTTGAATGGAATGATGCTACTAAAACTGTGATTGCTACTAAGGGCAATAATTACCTAGTATTAACTATCGGCTCTACGGAGCCGACTGTAAATGGTGCTGTGTGGCCCATTGATGTACCAGCGAAAATAGTAAAGGATAGGACTATGGCTCCCTTACGTTTTGTAGGGGAAGCATTTGGCGGTCAAGTAGATTGGAATGATGCTACTCGTACAATTAGTATGTTTTCACCATCTACCAGTCAGCCTGTTGAAGAGGGGAAAAATCCTAGTACCGTCATAATTGCTAATGAGGTTAATTTACGTACCGGTCCAGATACTGCCTATTCTAGTATAGATAGGGCGCAACCAGGAGAGAGATTAGCTATATTAGACCAACAAGATGGCTGGTATCAAGTAAGCCGCGGGGGCATACGTTCCTGGGTAGCTAGTTGGGTAGTAGATGTAGCTTGGGAAGAAAGCGAATCCCATTATGAACCGGAACCAGAGCCGGAATTACCACCTGAACCGCAACCGGAAGAAATTAAGGAAAATGTAATTAAGTTATCATATACTAAAGATGGAGCCGGAATCACCCTAAAAATGACTTCCGGGGGGATTATTAATCCCGAGGTCGAAAAAACTTCTACCGGGTTTACTTATACGATAAGAAATAAAAAGATTGAAGGCTTAAATCTTATCAGAGAAGATATCGGTACTAACCAACTGAAAATGAAAGGCATTAATAGCGGTGATGATGCCGTAATAAGTATTGAAATACCATCGGGAATAGAATATCATACCGAATTCTTAGAAAAAGGTAAGGTTGAGGCCATTATAATTCCTAACTTTATTATGAGCATTGACCGGAAGGCATTTGGCAGTACCGGAGAAAGGTTAATAATGACAACTATGTCTCCAGTAGAATACACAAAATCGCAACAGGGAGATGCGGTTATTATTGAACTTCCTGGTTTATTACTAGGAAAAGCCCGGGAAGAATATACTTTTAACAGTAGCTTAATTAAGAAGACTACTTTAAAAGAAGTGAGCGGCAAGACACCGGGAGTAATAATGACCATTGATACTAATGAACTAGGACAATCTAGTGCTGGTTTAGGCTCAGACAATTCCCTTAATATTATGTTAAGAGGAAAAAGTGAAATTAAGCCTGTGAGGGAAAACCTTATTGTAATAGACCCTGGACATGGCGGCAGTGATACTGGTGCTAGGGGTCCGACCTTAAATGAAAAAGAAGTTAATTTAGATATTGCCCTTCAAGCCGGTAACTTATTAAAACAGAAAGGCTACGACGTGGAATACACCCGTACCGGTGATATTTATGTAGGCCTAGAAGAACGGGCTATAATTGCTAATAACTTAAATGCGGCCTTATTCGTATCGGTACATAATAATTCCTTTACTACCAATGACAAAATGGGTACCGAAACCTATTTCTATGCTCCGGTTGATAATCCTAACCTATTCTTACAAAAGGATGAACGGGAAAAACTGGCGAAAATATTACAAAACCAATTGCTAAGCAAGTTAAAAAGAATTGATAGAGGCGCTAAGGAGAAAAACTTGTCGGTATTAAGAAATACCCAGATGGTTTCCGCCTTAGTTGAAATAATGTTCATTAATAACCCGACTGAAGAATCCTTATTAAAACAACCTCACATAAGAACCTTAGCCGCGGAAGCCATAGCCGATGGCATTGACCAATATATGCGCAGCCGCTAAAAGCTAATTAGAGATGCAAGGAGTGATTAGGCTTAATAACCCTAACCACTCCTTTTGCCATTTATGTCATGGGGACGGGGGTTTTGACACACTTTATTTGAATCGCAATAAATAAAGAATGCGCAGTTATGAATTCAACACAGATTTACACTGATTGGTTATGATT
>CAZYLY010000009.1:19937-22814 GCA_964648825.1 uncultured Syntrophomonadaceae bacterium | reverse complement strand
TGAGAATCAGTGTTTAATTATGATTTCCACCCAAACTTAGTGCACATTCTCCTACTTTTACGCAATAGCCAATGACACGACAAAAATGCCTCCTTGTGCAAAATTTCCCAAACAGAGAACTGTTCCCACATCCCCGGGAACGGCACCCTCGCCGTTCAGAAGATAAGCAGCAAGGCTTTTGGGATGGCCTGCGCTATTAAAGACCTTAGTTTTATGCTAAAGTGAGATAAACTTACTTAGATGGGAGACTATAATGCGGGTTGTATTTAATCATTTAACTGTAGGTTTAATATATAAGGATTTTGGTCGGCTATTTCCGGCATTTATTGGCTTGGTAATTTCTGTATTATATCAACTAATCAACTTATATGGATTTTTACCGGCTTTGATTATAGTTTTTATAGGCTTAGGTATGCTGAGCACCTTATTTTCTTATACCCTCCATATATTCAGCCTATTTTTAATCCCTCTGCCAGCTTGTTTAATGATAAGCTGTATTTTATTAATTATAGCTTTTGCCGCATGGATATTAATAAATTACAACCTCAATCGGAAGGCTAATTTGCAAATATTTAAACTCAATTACTCTTCACGACTAGCTTTTAACGGATTAGCCTTTTTACTATGTAATCGAAATATTGCTCTAAACCTTGCTCCGCGAGCGACTTTTTGGGATATACACTTTAAGCCCCGCCTAGCTGGCAAAATAAAGGATTATAGTTTCGAAACCCTTGCTAAACTAATTAGTGACGATTTTACTAAAATCCAGCAAATCTTAGGAGGCAACACAGTATTATATGGATGCACTCCCGGAACGGTAGCGAAGTACCTAGAAAAGCTGCCCCTGGAGGATTATTCCTATCAAGTAATAAAAACTCTTATCCCCCCTGAACATGCGAAAGTATTCGGACTAACTAGGGACTTCTATTTTCATGTGATAATTTTTGCTGATATTAAATAGGGGTGGGCTTGACCCCACCCCTATTTATTTATGCTAGTGCATTATAAACGGTTGTTTCACGTGAAACATTTTGCGTATATTACTACATCTCTTTGCGCTTATAACCTCTAAATTCCCGCTCAATTATTTCGCCTAACTTAAAAATAACATCTTCATTACCTATCTGGCTAATGATTTGGATGCCGATAGGCAGTCCGGCCTTATCTTCACCTACTGGTACGATTAGGGAGGGCAGTCCCCAGGCATTAGCATAAGCAATATAAGGCATATAGCGTTTGTAGGTCATAAGGGGAGAAAATACTTCCTTCATCACCGTACCATGCGGTGGGGCGGGGGTATGATATACTGGCATTATCACTAATTTCTTATCTAAATATTTCGCCAGCATCTTTTTACCTGCAGAAATAGTCTGTTCCACTTTAGCAACTTTTCTAGTACTTGGTTTCATCATATTAGATGTAAATAGTACCCTAGTCATATTACGGTGTAATTCAGAGGAATTAAAAAAGATTTCCCGCAATAATTCTCTTAACGGCCGAATCGGCTTAGTACCGAATGCTATTTGCGCTACGTGCTTAGACCCGTCAATAGCCATAATCAGTTGCCATAAATCGGCGGCTTCATTGTAACCGTAAGGCTTTTCATCTACTACATTTAATTCGGTCATTAAATAATCTTTAACTGCAGCTAAAAGCTTAAGGGTAGGCTCATTGGCTGGATATTGCAAAGAATTTACCATTACATTTATAGTAAAATCGTTTAAAGGCTTATCTTCTGGAATTTCATAAGCTAGGATTTCATTTATAAGACGGGCATCACGCACTGATTTTGCCATAGCCCCGATACCTAACATCTGCACTTGTAAAGGATGTTCAAAAGGGGGAAGAGCGCCGCCGTCCGGTACTTGATTACTACCGCTTTTAAAGCCCACGATGCCGTTAAAATGGCTGGGAAAACGAATGGAACCGCCTATATCAGCCCCGATGCCGACGGCAGCCCCTCCTACGGCGATTAAGGCTGCTTCGCCGCCAGTTGAGCCTCCTACAGTACGGGTAATATCCCAGGGGTTATTAGTGCGCCCATACAATTTATTATCAGTTTCCTGACAAAAGCATAAAACCGGAGTATTAGTTTTACCGAGAATAATAGCTCCTTCAGCTTTAAGGCGAGCCACTATGTCAGCATCTTGTTCTTCCGCCTTTTTACTCCGGTATGGAAGTCCGCCGGTAGTTCTCATTCCTTCGACATCAAATGATTCCTTCATACTAATAGGTACGCCGAAAAGCCGCCCCTTTATTTGACCTTCCTGCAACCTTTTATCCGCACTTATCGCCTCACTTCTTGCCAACTCAAAGCGATTTTCTACCAGACAATTAATGGTCGGATTTATTTTTTCCAGCTGCTCAATATATGTATTAGTCGCCTCTAAGGAAGTAATCTCTCCCAGAGCTAATTTAGCTGCCAAGTCACTAGCATCCATGTTAAGTATTAGCTTTTTATCCATTAATAAACCTCCCTTTATTTTTTCACCTATTCCATATCATAATAAATTATTCAATATTATACGGTTTCCAATAAGGTTCGGTATAGTGAATACAAGTATTAGCCCAGTTATTTTCCCACATTTGATAACGTTTTTCAGTAATCTCTGGATCAATCCAATCGGGCCGTTGATAGTCAGCTGCTTGTAGCCTGGCTTTCACACTTTCGACTATCATTTCGGCTAAATGAGTACAACCGGTTGGCCCCGCAGTAAGCTTAAATATTTCCCTACTCGATTTAAATGAAACTGCCGGAAAGCCAATTAAGTTTTGCACGGCCTTAATCCCCATTTGACATTCGGGAAAAGGGGCTCTGATTAAATTAGCTTCCGCTTCTAAAACAATGCCAGTTCCTACCTGAAATAAGATGGTAAG
>CAZYLY010000009.1:10634-19837 GCA_964648825.1 uncultured Syntrophomonadaceae bacterium | reverse complement strand
CGCTCAAAGGCAAAATCCCGCAGCCACTCCCAATTAAAGCTCTTACCGGTACCACCGGCTTGCCCAGGCACACTGGCATCAAACAAATAAGCCCAGGGTTGGTATTTATGCGCTAGGGCAAAATCATCTGCAGAAGCAATATTAAAAGCTTTTATAACCGGCAAGTATAATTCATCAATGTATTCTGGGGGTTCATTACCGTGTAATTGTACTATATCGATGTTAGTAGCCTTAATAATGTAGTGCAGATTATCGATTTTTTCATCGACAAAAACTCCTACTTTAGCAACCTTAAGCCCTTGAGCTTTTATATCCCGATTAATATTAGCCGCAACTTCCGGGCTAATTTGTCGGGAAGAAGGGGCCAATACTTCCCCGATTGCCCAAGCCCCTGATTTTATAGACACTAATGCCTCACTAACATTTTTTATTCCGCATATTTTAACTCTAGTCATAAATTTTCTCCTGACCTCCTAATAATTCCTGAAGCTTTAGAGCTGGTGAAGAACTAGTAACCAGAGCTTCGCCTATTAAAGCTCCCTTAAAGCCAGATTCTTTTAACAAAACTATATCACTGCGGCTTTTAATACCACTCTCACTTATTTTGAAAATATTATTAGGCAGATGTTCTGCCATTTGCAGACTATGGTTAATATCTACGGTAAAATCCTGTAGATTACGATTATTAACCCCGACTAACCTGACAGGCAAATCCTGCACTATATAAGCCTCACTCTGGGAATGAATTTCGACTAGCGGATCAAGGCCCAGACTAAAGCATTTTTCTATTAATTTTAGTAAATCATTATAAGGAAGCAGTGCCGCTATTAACAAAACTAAATCGGCCCCTAACACTACTGATTCGTACAACTGAACTTCGTGGATGATAAAATCTTTACGCAATATAGGCAGGTCAACATTAGCTTTGACCTCAGACAAAAATCGGGTATCTCCTTTAAAAAAGGCCGAATCAGTAACTACGGAAATGGCACTGGCCCCATTTTCAGCATAAAGCTTGGCGGTAGTTATCGGGTCTAAATGGATATTCAAATCCCCTTTAAGGGGGGAAGCCCTTTTTATTTCTGCAATTATTTCTACTGCAGAAGTTTCTTTATTAAATATTTCCCTGGTGCTGCGAGGAGGGATTTCAGATATATCAAAATGGCGAAAATTCTCCATTAAATGCTTAATCTCTTCTTCCTTTTTCTTAATTATGGCAGCTAACATGGCAGATTCACCCCATCCCGGCTAAAACTTATCATCCCAGCTAAAAGGCGGCTAGTCTGACCAGAATCAATAGCTATTTCAGCTAGTTTAATTCCGGCGGATAAATTTTCAGCTTTACCTGCTAGAGTTAGGGCCGCCGCCGCATTTAAAACTACAATATCCCTTGGTGCCCCAGGTTCTCCATTAATTATATTAAGTATTATATTAGTATTAATTGCTACAGAACCGCCTTTAATCATGGCTAAGGAAGAATAATTAAAACCGAAGAGAAGCGGGTCGAGCGTATAGCTATGGGTAGTTTTTCCGTTTATTTCATAAATACTGGTTTTGCCGCACAGGCTTATTTCGTCCATCCCATTTTCCGCATGGACTACCATAGCTTTCTTGCGTCCAAGATGGGCTAAAGTAGCAGCAATAGTAGCTTGCAGGCCAGAATCTGATATACCCATAACTTGATAAGCAGGGTTTAAGGGATTAACAATAGGGCCTAAGAAATTAAAGATAGTCGGAATCCCTATAGCTTTCCGCAGTGGTGAGACTTTTTTTAATATAGGGTGATAATGGGGGGCAAACAGAAAAGTAATCCCGACTTTGTCTAACATAGCTCTAGCTTGATCAGGAGTTAAGGCAATATTAACCCCCAGGGCTTCTAAAACATCAGCACTCCCTACCTTACCAGTTACGGCTCGATTTCCGTGTTTGGCCACCGGAACTCCGCAGCTAGCTACAACTAGGGCAGCAGCAGTAGAAATATTAAAGGTGGCAAGATTATCTCCTCCCGTGCCGCAAGTATCTAATAATTCTATATCACTATCTATTAAAATAGCTTCATCTAATAAAGCTTGCACAAAACCGCTTAATTCCGAAGCGGTTTCTTTGCGGGTACGAAGTGCCGACAAAAAAGCGGCTGCTTTTATTTCCGGGATATTAGCGTGTAATAACATTTCAGCGGCTTGATAAGCCTCATTTTGACTAAGGTATTCCCCGGCTACTACAGTTTGTAAATACTTTTCAAACATTTTAATACTCCTCTCATCTCATCTCATCTCTTACTCTCGTCTTAATTTAGCATAAAGCTTCCTAGCCCTGGCTTTCTGCCCAACTAATGGCGGTCAACAAGGCTTGGGCTTTAATATAAGTTTCCTTACACTCGTTTCTAGGCATAGAATCAGCGACGATTCCGGCACCGCTTTGAATATGATATACGCCGTTTTGATATAAGGCTGTACGAATAATAATGCAGGAATCAAGGTTACCATTAAAACTTAGACAGCCGATAGAACCACCATAAACACCTCTGGCTCTAGGCTCTAATTCATTTATTAACTGCATAGCCTTTTGTTTCGGGGCGCCGGATAAAGTACCAGCCGGAAAACAAGCGGCGAAAGCATCCATAAAGTCAGCATTAACCTCTAAATTACCTTTCACTTTTGATACTAAATGCACGACATGGGAAAAATAGCTTAAGCGGAACATTTCTTCAACCGTAACACTGCCTTTTTTACTTACTTTACTTAATTCATCTCGACTTAAATCTACTAACATAATATGCTCACCTAATTCTTTATCATCACTTAAAAGCTCCTGGGCAGTTTGTAAATCTAAATATCTGTCCCCACATAGCTTTTTAGTACCGGCGATGGGGCTAACTACGACTTTATCGCCTTTCACCTGTACTTGGCTTTCAGGACTAGCCCCTAATAAAGTAAAGTCAGGCATATCAATATAAAACATATAGGGAGAGGGATTAAGCTGACATAAGCTTTGAAAAACCGTAAATGGGTCAGCTTGACTAGTTTTTTCCCAACAACGCGATAAAACTACTTGACTTACTTGGCCCCGCTTAATATGCTCCTGTACTTTTTCTACTAACAAGCTAAACTTATAATCGGGGATATTAACAATAAAATCAGTATTCTCGGCCAACCTATTATCAGGCCTAGTAAGTAAGTTTTCCGCAGGTAAACTTAAGGCTAACTGTTCTATGGCTTTTAACCGTTCAGACACGGCTGAAAAAGCAGCAGTATTTAAGGATGCGGTATTAACCCAGATAATACTAGTTAAAAGTTGGCTATTCTTATCTAATACTATTACTTCTTCCGGCATAAAAAAATATTGCTTAGGTATGTCAGTTTTTTTAGCGGTAATATTAAACATATCTAAACCGAATTCATATGACCAAAAACCAATAAGTCCTCCGCTAAAAAAGGGGAAATCTAAGCTAGGAACTCGCATAGAAGCTAAGAAGTCCCGTAAAACTGAATTATTAGCGTAATTATTAGGAGCATCAATAATGATACATGCCGATTTAGCAGCGATAAGACTATAGCCGCTATCAGAACCGGCGGGGGTAGTTTCCCAATATACGGCCGGAGGGGGATAATTTAATTTTTTAAATAAGGAAGCAGCATCAAGGTCAGTCACCTTAATTTGAGATATAAAGGGGATATAATCGTAAAGGGACAAGTCCGCCAAATTAGCTTCGGTATAATTACACCCGCAAACAGGCAAACAAAAACCGGCATGACCAAATATGCCGGAACGTGAATACTCACACCTGCTCATCATGTCATTCTCTCCTCATCTTTTCTAATCTCGTCTCATCTCAAATATTAGATTTTGTTAATATTAATATTTTATGATGATAAATGTCAAGAAATTTTTAAATGATAACGATATAATTTATATCGGTTTATTACAAAAAATATGCTTTTTAAAAAAATCTCTATACAGATTTAACAAAGTTATCTTATAAACTGGTATAATTTTCAGTGTAACTAATGGCAAAGGTGGAGTGGAGAAGTGGATATAGCAACAGTATTAGGGGTTATATTAGGGGTTTTGGCCATAATTGTAGGAATGATATTTAAGGGAGCTAGCCCGGCAGTATTAATTAATCCTGCTGCCTTTATGATAATCATAGTAGGAACTATTGCGGCAGTAATGAATGCTTTTCCGCTCAAAGAGTTAAAAGAAATTCCTTCCCTTTTTAAGATAATATTTACCCAAAAGCAGAATTACAATATTGCTGAAATTATTGATTTAATAACGGATGTAGCCTCTCAAGCCCGTAGAGAGGGACTTCTATCATTAGAGCAGCGTTTAGAGGAGATAGATGATCCCTTTATAAAAAAAGGTTTACAGCTAATTGTTGATGGTCAAGATGAAGATTTCGTGCGCGAATATCTGGAAATGGATATTATTAATATGGAAGAACGTCATATTACCGGAGCCTTAATTTTTTCCCAGGCAGGCTCTTATGCACCAACCTTAGGGGTATTAGGGGCGGTGGTTGGTTTAATTGGAGCTCTAGGACATATGGATGATACCGCGGCTCTTGGTAAGTCTATTGCAGCAGCTTTCGTAGCTACACTTTTAGGTATTTTTACTGGTTATGTTTTGTGGCATCCGTTTTCCAATAAATTAAAAAGGAAATCACAAGAAGAAGTATTTATTAAGACCATGGTTTTAGAAGGGATACTATCTATTCAGCGGGGGAACAGCCCTGTAGTTATTCGGGAGAAAATGCTTATATTCCTCCCTCCTAACTTAAGAGAAACTGCGGAAGGTAATAATTAATATGCGTAAAAGAAAAAGACATGAAGAACATATGGATGAATCATGGCTGATTCCTTATGCTGATATATTAACTCTGCTATTAGCACTATTTATAGTGCTTTATGCTATGAGTACCGTAAATGAAGATAAGTTCCAGGAATTAAAGGAAACCTTAAATGCTTTCTTTTCTGGGGGAGCAGGTGTACTAGTAAGTGATAAAGGTATAACCGAAGCCCAAGATAGACCTATGACTGACAACACTGCAAATGATTATTTATTTGAAGAAAAAAAGTTAAGGGAAAGCCAAGAGAGAATGAATGAATATTTTGAAGAAATGGGCTTATCACAAGTCATTACTACTAGAGTAGTTAAGGAAGGCTTACTAGTCTCTATTCAAGATATAGCTTTGTTCGATTCGGGTAGAGCTGAAGTTAGAGCAGAGGCATCTGATTTATTAACTTATTTAGGTGTTATTCTCGCTGAAGTAGATAACCATGTCCAGGTGAGGGGACATACGGATAACCTGCCTATTAATACCAGCCATTTTCCCTCGAACTGGGAATTAAGTATGCATCGGGCTTTAAATGTGATGAAGAAATTTACCCAAATACCTAATCTGGAACCTAACCGTTTTTCAGTAGTAGGTTATGGCGAATATAGTCCCGTTGTTTCCAACGATTCTGCGGAAGGCCGGGCTAAAAATCGCCGAGTAGAATTATTAGTCGAACGAATTTATGATAATCCTATTGTAATTAAGGAAAATCACGATACTGGTGAACCGTTACCTGCGGCGAATGAGTAGGTTATTAGGCATAACTATGCAGACCTGCCAGCAAGTAATTAACTCCGAAAAAGGTGAATAAAACTAATATGAAGCCCGCAACTACTAAGATGTGGGCTTTTTTGCCGCGCCAAGCCTTTTGGCGATGCAGGTGTAAGTATACCGCATATATTATCCAGGTTACTAGAGCCCAAGTTTCCTTGGGATCCCACGTCCAATAACTACTCCACGCTTGTTCCGCCCATATAGCACCTAAAACAATAGATAAAGATAAGGTAGCAAAACCAGCCAAAACTATTTTATAAATATTACTGTCATCTTCGGTAGTACCATTAATTAAGTGTATTAAGGCTAGTCCAGTGGCTAAAGCAAAAGCACTATAGGATATGATAGCCGTAATGACATGAGAAATTAACCACGGGCTTTTTAGCGCCGGCATCAGGGGGGCGATATAATTAATCTGATTAGGCATCAATACTACAATAGATAAAAATAAAAGCGTATTAATAAGCATAACCATTCCCCCGGCATGGCTATTTTTAGTGCGCTGTTCATAGATAATATACATTAATACTGTGAAAAAGGCGAAAGCTAAAACAAATTCATACCCATTAGTTAAAGGTAAGCGGCCCCCCATTACAGTTCTAATAATTAAAACTGCCAAGTTAAACAGTAATCCGATGATAGTAATAATTTTAGCCGGAAAAAAGAAAGGATCCTTTTTATTACTTAAAAAATAGAAAATCGCTGCTAATAAATATAATCCTAAAGTAGAATAAACTAAAAGTTCATTAAATAGTATCATTAAATTACGCCCCCATTTGTTTTAGTTTTCTTATCCTTAGCAAAGAAATAAACTAAACATACCCCTAACATTAATAAAATCCCGCCGCTAGCAGTCAGGGGCAAACCAGGATCATGCTTGATAGTTAACACCGTATAAGGCCAAATTTCATCAAAGGTTATAAAAACTCCTTCATCAATCATAACTTCCTCGCCCAAGTCGGCCGCCCCTATGCCTAGCAAATGTTCCTGTTCATAAACCGAATAAATTACTTTAGGATTATCAGGGCGAATAGTTTTAGTATTCATGCCATATCTTGCATCATAATTAGGAATATATTTAAATATTTTTACGCTTCTAGGTGTATTCTTAAACTCTATCCCTTGTCCTTCACCCACAGTTAGAGCCGTTTTTTCTTCTGCATCTTGGGTATGCATATTTATAAGATGCCCGTAACTATGCTGATAGGCTTTTATCCCATGGTAATTAAGCGGGTTATTAACACTGACTAGATGATTTTCGACTGGTTTGCCATACTTTACTATGTCAATATCCGAGTAGTATTGGGAAGGTGAGCCATCTTCATAATAATCGATGTGAAACTTATTTACCCGTATTAAAAAGTCTTCGCTAGAGGATATTATATCACCAATATGAACAGCATCACCGGTGACTAAACGCACTTGTGCACTCTGCCCCTGATAAATATTAATGGTGGCTCCGATAAGGATTAAGACTATGCCCATATGCAGAATTAACAAACTAAACTGCCTGGACCATAGGCGTTTCAAAAGCTTGCCGGGCTTTAAGCTTCTCCCAAATTTGGATAATTGGTTAAAAGTACAAAACCCCATATTAATAAAAAGCAATAAGAGCAGAACTAAAAAAGGGGTTGTATGGAAAAAGTGGTTGGGCAATAGACTAGCGCCTATTGCTGAAGCTATGCCAACTAAGGCTAAAAGAATCAGCCCGACCTTCATAGAGGAAACGAAGTTATATAACGATTTTAATCCCTGCATATTAACTCCTTTTATCCGTTTATTTTATTTACCGCCATCTTAACAACATAATAATAACACAAATGGATAAAGGCATACAGATAGGAAATACTATTATAAATCCCCCGTTATATTTTTTAATTTTACTGAAGGAGTGAGATGTTTGCCTAAGAATTGTCTTAATACAAGTCCTTTGTTAACTCCCCTGAGTATTGGTAGTACGAAAATTAAAAATCGTCTTGCAGTGGCCGCTATGGTTACTGATTACTGTGATACCGAGGGTTATGCTACAGAAAGGTATATTGACTATCACGAAGCCCGTGCTAAAGGAGGGTGGGGGCTAATTATTACCGAGGATTATGCGGTTAGCCCTTATGGTCGAGGCTTCTGGACTCCAGGCTTATGGAAAGATGAGCAGATAGAAAGTCATGCCGAATTAGTCAGGCGGGTGCATAAATATGATACTAAAATAATCGCCCAGATATACCATGCGGGGCGGCAAACTACCCCGGCCGTAATAGGAACCCAGCCTGTTTCCGCTTCACCATTGCCTTGCCCGGTTTTATGCAATGAACCGCGGGAGCTAAGTATCCCTGAAATAGAAGAGAGCTAGTCACTCAATTTGGAGATACGGCCCATCGAGCGAAAAAGGCGGGGTTTGACGGGGTAGAAGTACATGGTGCCCATGGTTATTTAATTGCCCAATTCATGTCCAATTATTCTAATAAACGTTTTGATGAATATGGCGGTTCCCTGCAAAACCGGCTGCGTTTCCCTCTGGAAATAATTGCTGATATTCGTAAAAAATGCGGGGATGATTTTACTATACTATTTAGGATATCTGCTAATGAACAAGTTCCGGGGGGGCGGGATATAGAGGAAACCAAGCTTATTGCTACCAGGCTTGAAGCGGCTGGGGTAGATTGTATTCATGTATCAATAGGGGTTTATGAAAGTACTTGGTCTATAATTCCCCCCTTGAATATGCCTAAGGGCTGGATTGTTGACTATGCCGAAGAAGTGAAAAAGGTAGTTGGCATACCAGTCATTACTGTAGGAAGAATTATTGATCCCTGGATGGCCAATACCATTATAGCATCTGGTAAAGCAGATATTGTAGCAATGGGAAGAGGCTCCCTAGCTGATCCGGAAATACCTAATAAATATATGGCAGGAGATTACGAGGGGATAAATTCATGTATCGGCTGCCAACAGGGTTGTGTGCAGGTACTATTTCGTAATGAAGCTATTCGCTGTTTAGTTAATCCCCAGTTAGGTTTTGAATATTTAAGGGAAAAAGAATTAGCTAAAAAGCAAGCACCTAAGAAAGTTGCAATCGTAGGTGGTGGTCCAGCAGGTATGTGGGCAGCTATCGCTGCCAGTGAAGCAGGTAATGAAGTTACACTTTATGAACGGGAAGAACAACTGGGAGGCGAATTTGCCCTAGCATCTATTCCTCCTTATAAAGGCGATATGTCACTACTTTTAGCTTGGCAAAAGGAACAGCTTAAGCGCCATAATGTTAAAGTACATTTAGCTACAGAATTTACTAAAGATACGGCTGAAAAGGTAAAAGCAGATACTATTATTTTAGCCACGGGCTCTACCCCCATAATACCAGATATTCCGGGTATTAATCAGCCGAATGTAGTATTAGCTCAAGAGGTGCTTAAAGGTAAGGCTGCTGTAGGTAAAAGAGTTTTAGTAGCTGGCGGAGGTCTAATCGGAGCGGAAACGGCTACTTATTGTGCAGCCAGAGGTTGTGCTGTGAGCATAGTCGAAAAAGATGCAGATATTGCTGTCGAAGAAGAAATCACCAGACGTGGCTTCCTACTTAGCTTACTCGCGGAAAAGC
>CAZYLY010000009.1:5193-10624 GCA_964648825.1 uncultured Syntrophomonadaceae bacterium | reverse complement strand
TTCTAAACTAGGTGAAAATGTAGCTACCCTAGAAAGCGAAGGCACTATTTGCGAATATCCCTTCGATACGGTGGTTATAGCTATAGGTATGAAGTCTAATAATAAATTAGAAAAGGAATTAAGCGGTGGGCATGCAAAAGTTATGGTTATCGGTGATGCGGTTGAAGTAAGGGGAGCTCTAGAAGCAACCCGGGAAGGTTTTGTCGCCGGGGTGAATGTGTAAGGTCGCACATCATTTACAAAATCCGACAACTGGGAAAAGAAGCTGTCTATACAAGACTGAAGGAAAAGCTGGACTTTCCTTCAGTCTTTGGCAGAAGCAGAAGCTTCCTCCATGGTAGCCGCCATATTTTCTCCTGATGCAGCTAGTTCTTGACTAAATGCTGCTACTTCTCCGGCATTGTGGTTAATTTCTATTAATATATTCCTAATGTTAGAGACTACCTTTTCCAATGATTTAGCTAACATTCCTATTTCATCTTGCCTGGTTAGGTAATCAGGAGGGACATCAATAGTAAAATCACCATCTGCTAAGATATAGGCTTGTTTACTTAATAGCTGTATAGGGCCATTGATACGCCGGGAAATAAATAGACTTAAAGCGAAACCAAGGATAATAACCAAAATACTGAAGGTGAGAATCATCGTTACCGCATCTGCCGCATTGTTTTTCGCTGCAATATATTCTTGTTCAGCTTGGGTAGCATTATAATCGGACAAGGTTACTAGCTCTTGGGTAACATGCAACGGGGACAGGTACTTTTGCATCAATTTGGGGAACAATATATTTTTATTTTAGGTTTTTCCCCGGTAAAGGAAGTTTATATCAATATGTAGAATTTAAAACTAACTAATTAATCGTAATTATACGCAGTTACATAATAATAATGCTAAATGCTAAATATTATAAATGGTAAGAGTATAAGTTTATAGGGAGTTGTGAATTGTATGCAAGCAATTAAAGATGTAGTTTTACATTTAGAAGATATTACAAAAACTTATGTTATGGGTGAAGTTAAGGTGGAGGCGCTTAAAAAGACTAGTTTAGATATATATGCGGGGGAGTTTTTAGTCATTTTAGGGCCCAGCGGGTCGGGGAAAAGTACTCTGCTTAATATTATCGGGGGCATGGATACGGCTACTAGCGGCAGGATGTTTTTTAATAAGGTGGACTTAGGGAAAGCCAACGATAATCTGCTGACTAAGTATAGAAGGGAAGAAGTAGGGTTTGTCTTCCAGTTCTATAATCTGGTTTCTGATTTAACTGCCGAGGAGAATGTGGAATTAGCTGCTGCTTTGGTTGACAAGTCCGCCTCACCTGCTAAAGTCTTAGCCGCAGTCGGCTTGACAGAAAGGTTAGACCATTTTCCGGCCCAATTAAGCGGCGGCGAACAGCAACGGGTGGCCATTGCTCGGGCTATAGTGAAAAATCCGCGTTTGCTGTTATGTGATGAGCCAACTGGGGCCTTAGATTTTGAAACCGGCAAAATGATTTTGGCTTTGTTAAGGAAAGTTAATCAGGAAACTGGTTGTTCGGTCTTATTAATAACGCATAATACTGCTATCGGGGATATGGGGGATAGGGTGATTAGGATGCGCAGCGGTGAGGTAGTAGAAGAAGTTATTAATGCTTCTCCCTTACCCCCCGAAAGGATTGAATGGTAGATGGGAGCTTTATTTAAAAAGCTACTGAGAAATATTAGTCAAGGCAAGGGGCAGTTCATGGCGGTAGTTGCGGTTGTAACTATCGGCATTATGGTTTATGTGGGCATGAGCAGCACTTATTATAATCTAAAAAATGCCCAAGAAACTTTTTATAAAGAGGCTAATTTTGCGGATTATTATTTTAGTGTGGTGAAGGCTCCAGAGCGGCTAGTAAAAGAAGTTGAAGCTTTACCGGGAATTAAAAGGGTTACCGGACGTATTACTCTAGATGTGCCGATTTTAAAGCCAGATGGTAGCCGGGCTACAGCCCGCATTGTTACTTATTCTCTGCCTATGGATAAGGAGTTAAATAAGCTTCTGCTAAATAGCGGACGCTTATTTTCTTCCTCAACTGGTGATGGTATAGAAGTTAATACTAATATAGGTTTTGCCCTTGCTAATAATATCGAGTGGGGAGACAGTGTAACTATTATTTATGAAGGGAAGCCGATAGTTTTAAATATCGTAGGTACTGCGGATAGTCCCGAGTTTATCTACCCCATTAGGGATATAGCTGAATTATTACCGGATCATGAAGCCTTTGGTATTTTCATGCTGCCTCAAGATGAAGCAGGGCAAGCCTTTGATTATAATGGACAATTTAACCAATTATTAGTGGAATTTACTCCTAATGCCGATACAACCCAAATTGTTGCCGAAATTAAGGATATGCTTCAGCCTTATGGATTACTTACTTCCTATCCGCGTGCTGACCAATTAAGCCATGCTCTTTTGGAAATGGAGTTAGACAGCATCCAAAACCTGGTAACCGTCTTACCTTTTATATTTTTATCCATGGCGGCCGCTATTCAATTTGTTATTTTACGTAGAATGGTGAGGAACCAACGAGGGCAAATAGGGATTATTAAAGCATTAGGCTATTCTAACCAGCAAATAATCTTCCATTATTCTACTTATGGGTTATTAGTAGGTCTTATCGGTGCGGCTGGGGGGATTTTCCTCGGCATAATTTTTGGGCGGGTATTAACTGATTATTTCCTAGTCTTTTTTAGTATACCTATGCAGGCAGGCGGTTATAACCGGGAAGCGGTTATTTTCGGTTTTATCCTTAGTATAGTAGTGGGGTTAGCAGCCGGGTGGTCGGCATCACGCTCCGTTGCTAAAATTAAGCCGGCTGATTCTATGCGCCCTACTCCGCCGAAAATGGGCAGTAATAGTATAGTGGAAAAGCTGCCGCTTTTGTGGTCAAAATTAAGCCCGGATTGGAAAATTAGTTTAAGAAGCATTAGCCGTAATCGGGGGCGCTTTATGCTGACAACTGTAGGGGTAGCATTTGCCGTAGCCTTATTAGTAGTTTCATATTTTATGAATGATGCCGTTGATTACATGATGAAAAGCTTTTTGTATGACCAGAAGTATGATTTGATAATCAGGACTTCCACCCCGGTAAAGGCCAGTGATTTAGATAGTATAGCTGGCATGGAGGAAGTTCTGTTAGTAGAGCCTTTTTTAGAGTTGCCGGTACGTATGACTTATAAGGGGAAGAGTGAGGAAGAAGTTATAAGTGCTTATCCAGATACTATGTCATTAAAAATATTAGAAAATGAAAATGGTAATATACTTGTAATTCCCGATTCTGGTTTGTTACTTAATGATAGAATTGCTAAAAAAATAGGGGTAAGTGTGGGAGAGGATGTGGAAATAGAGACATTATTGCCTTGGGGGGGAAGCCAGCGGGATTTATTAAGGGTGGTAGGTATTAGTCAGCAAATGATGGGTAGTGCTACTTTCATGGATCTTAAAGTGGCGAATAATTTATTAGATGAAAATAATTTAATTTCGGGGGCCATGCTTAAGGTTGAAACTGGCCAAGCCAGCCTAGTAGAAGCCCAACTAAATAAAATGCTTAATTTATCTAATATTTCTAGTAAGGAAAAGGAAATAGCTAACTTTGAGACGAATTTAGAGGCTATGATATATACAGTTTCACTGATGGTTTTCTTAGCTATGGTCTTAGGTTTTGCGATAGTCTATAACGCCTCCTTGATGACTTTTATTGAACGGGAAAGGGAATTAGCGTCGCTTAAATTAATAGGTTATAGTAATAATGAATTAGCGGGGTTATTAGGTAAGGAGAATTTACTGCAATCAATTTTAGGGATACTAATCGGACTGCCTTTAGGTAAGCTGATGGCAGCAAGCTTTATTAATTCGGTAGATACTGATTTATATAGTTTTCCCATCATTATTTATCCCTCTACTTATATGTTGGCGACTATAAGTGCTTTGGCTTTTATCATAATAGCTTATTTTATTGGGGTTAAAGGGGTTAGACGTATTATTTTAGTAGAAACGCTTAAAAATAGAGATTAGGAGGTGCAGGGTCTTTTGGGTAATATGCCAAAGAAAAGGAAAACCATAATCGGTATTATTATTGCTATAGCAGCTGTGGGCGGCATTTATATGCTCTTTAATCCTTCTCGTCCAGAAGTGAGTGTACATCAGGTTGAAGCAGGCAGTATCCAGCAGCTTGTTAATGGCACGGGCTTAGTGCAAGCTATTGATAGCAGGGATATATATAATGGAGAAACTGGCATAGTCGAAAGCCTAGCAGTAAAAATAGGGGATGAGGTAAATGCGGGTGATGTTATGGCGGTTTTAAGCAGCAATGATTTAGAGATACAAAAAAGTTTGCAGCAAAGTGCCTTAATCACAGCTCAAAATAGTTTATCCCTGGTTAAAGCCAATGGGGAACGGATAAGGTTAGACTACGATGAGGCTAAAAGCAATTTATCCCGTACGGAAAGACTATATAAAGCTGGCGCTGTTAGTCAAAGCCAGCTAGAAGAAGTACAAAATGTTATGGACAAATTAACTGCTACTTTAGCAGAACATAATGAGAACCTTAAACAGGCGCAGGAACAAGTAGCAGCTAGTGAAAAAGCTTGGCAAGGTATTATTGCTAAGGAAGCGGAGTTAATTATTACTAGTCCTTTAGCAGGAGTAATAGTTAGTCTGCCAGTAAAAAAAGGACAATTTTTAATTTCGGGAACTCCGGTAGCAGCCGTGGCCAGTCTTAACCAAATGGAGGTTAAGGCGGAAATTCTAAGTGATGATATGGCTGATATCGCCGTCGGGCAAAAGGTTAGTATAAGTACCTCTTTACTTAAGGAAACTATTTTAGAGGGCGAAGTAGTTAATATTTATCCCCAGGCGGAAGAAAAACTGTCAGCTTTAGGGGTGAAAGAGTATCGGGTGCCGGTAATTATAAGCTTGCCGTCAGTAGATAAGCTTAAGCCGGGCTATGAAGTTAAGGTCAGTATTAAAACTCTAGCTAAGGAAAATGTATTAATTATCCCGCGGGAAGCTATTATATATAAGGAAAATGGCTACAAGATGGTAATGCTTGTCGCCCAAGACCGGGTAGTTTATAAAGACATCGAAACCGGCTTAGGGGATAAGGTTAATATCGAGATAATTAAGGGTCTGGAAGCGGGGCAAAAGATAATTATAGAAGGCAGTAATTTACTTAAGGAAGGTACTCGGGTTAAGGAAGCTTTGACCAATTAAGGGTAAAGGTATAAACTTAAAACCAAAGAAATATTTCTCTAGGCGTCATCATTTTGAGGCGGTACCGAGGAATCTTGTGTTCCCGAAGGTTTTAAGATCCTTTGCTAACGCTCAGGATGACTATAGCCCGCCCAGGATGACATATGGGGAGCCTTTGAAATATAGGCAGCGTTTTTTCTTGCAGGAGGTGAAAATG
>CAZYLY010000009.1:4238-5183 GCA_964648825.1 uncultured Syntrophomonadaceae bacterium | reverse complement strand
AACTACTTTTATCATTATTAAAACAAATTTTTTAGGGAAGGTGAAGTAATGTCATACGAATACATAATTGAAGATAATATTGTTATTTTTAAGTTTAATAATCCTAAGGTTAATTCTATTACTACTGCTACTTTACATGGGCTTAATGAAGTGCTTGATCGTTTAAATAATGAGGAAGCCCTAAAAGGGCTGATTATAACTGGTGAAGGGCGCTATTTATCGGGTGGTTTTGATTTAGGGACTTTCACTAGTTTTAAGGATGGAGACGAAATTATTAAGTGGTTTGAACTCGAAGAAGATGTAATGTATAAACTATTTACTTGCTCTAAGCCAGTAGTGGCAGCAGTTAATGGTCATGCTACAGCTGCTGGTATGATAGTATCAATGGCTAGTGACTATGTTATAGCTGTTAATCACCCGAAAATTAAATTAGGTATGACGGAGATTAAGATTGGGCTAGCCTTAACCCCTGCAGAAATGGAAATTATGAGGTTTGGACTAGATACTAATAAGAATATGAAGGAAGTAGTCTTCAAAGGGGAATTATTCGGCGTTGAGCAAGCGTTAGAGTGGGGTATTTTCGATGAATTAGTTGATACTCCCGAAGAATTAATGGAAAAAGCCAAAGCTAAAGTAGGTGCTTTAATTGATACCCCGGGCCGACCCTTTATTATGCTAAAAGCTTTCCAGAAAAAGCATGCCGCAGATAATATCCAAAAAGGGCTGAAGGAATATAGCTGGGATGCACTAGTTAAGACTTTTACTGATGAAAGTATACTCGGTACTTTACGAATGGTTTTAGCGGCCATTAGCTAAAAATAACTAACGGTATGATTCTGCTAGGGGGAGGAGCATACCGTTTTTTTTTATTCTATGTTAATTAATTATGAAGAATAGGTTAAATATATAGTAAAGCAGTTTAATGATTGGGGTATTTATTATAAA
>CAZYLY010000009.1:747-4228 GCA_964648825.1 uncultured Syntrophomonadaceae bacterium | reverse complement strand
CAGGCGTTTTCCTTGGGACCAAATAATTCGTAATCGTCGACCGAGATATTGGACAAATTTGCGCAGAGATCGTAAGAAGTACTGCTTAAAATAAGGGCATTTGATGATACTAGTATGTTGCTGGTTTTAGTCCCCGCGTTCCAATCTGCATCGCTAGTTATAACTTTGGATTCTGAGGCGGAAAAAGCACTTTTCTTATTTGGTATTAAATATATGTCCGAGGCTTTGCAAGCCGTTGCCGGAGACCGTATGCGTTCCATTTTGGAAAAGGGTACTAAAAATCCAGTTAGGGGTGTTTTAACTGGTGCTTTAGTCACGGCCTTAGTACAGAGCAGTACCGCTACTACAGTTTTAACCGTAGGTTTAGTTAATGCCCAATTGCTTACCTTACGCCAAGCAATTGGAGTAATTATGGGAGCTAACATTGGTACTACCTTGACCGCGTTTTTAATTGGTTTTAACTTAAAGGAATATGTATTTCCGATTATTGCGGTGGGGGTACTAATTTCTTTATTTTCTAAAAACAAAAAATACCAAAGAATTGGACAGGCTTTATTCGGAGTAGGGACCTTATTACTCGGTATTACTATTATGGGTGACGGGATGCGCCCCCTTGGGGATTTACCTTTCTTCACTAATATGATGGCTAGTGTGGAAAGCAGCCCGGGTCTAGGAGTGCTAATCGGGATAGTATTTACTTTCATCGTACAAAGTAGTGCCGCTACTATTGGGGTACTGCAAGAATTAGCCCATCAAGGAGCCATAACTTATTATCAAGCGGTACCTATTCTCTTTGGGGATAATATTGGTACAACTGTAACCGCTTTATTTGCTGCTATTGGTGCTAGTGTAGCGGCGCGCCGCACAGCTTTAACCCATTTTCTCTTTAACTTTATAGGCACGCTTATTTTCTTGCCCTTATTTGTGATGGGCTTTTTTGATTATATTGTAATATTTTTTAATAAATATCTTTTCGGCATTATGGGTAGCTTTGAAATGTTAAATATGAAAATGCAACTAGCCCAAACCCACGCGGCTTTTAACGTAAGCAATACCTTAATTCAGTTGCCGGCCGTAGCTGTATTAGCTTGGATAGTAACTAAGCTAATTCCAGATTCCGGTATCGAAGAGGAGGTTACCGAATATAGGACTAAGTTTATTGATAAACGCTTCCTGAGAAATCCTTCGGTTGCCTTAGCCCAAGCTACTAGAGAAACCTTACGTATGGGTAATTTAGCGAATGAGGCGTTTAATAATGCCCTTGGTTATTTTGGGACTAGAAAAGGTGAACTAGTAGAAAAAGGAATAGAGTTAGAAGAAACTATCAATATGCTAGAACGGGTTATAACTGATTATGTTATTGCTGCTTCGGAAACTAGATTAAGTAAGGAAGATGCTAATCAATCAATTATTATATTACAATCATTAAATGATATTGAAAGAATCGGGGATTTAAGCGAAGGTATTATAGAAATGGCTAATTATGCGACTAAACATAATGTCGATTTTTCGGGTGAAGCTCAAAAAGAGCTGGAACGTATAATAGCGATTACTGAAGAAAATCTAAGTATGGCTTTAGAAGCCTTTGAAAGCCATGACCGAACTTTAGCCTTAAGGGTGAAGCAGAATGAAATATTAATTAATCAGCTGCAAGCGGAAGCGAGACGTAATCATATAAAAAGACTTAATGACAGAATTTGTAACGGCAACAATGGGGCGGTATTCTTAGATTTTATCGGGACTTTGGAGAGAATTAGCAACCATTGCCGCAATATAGCTTTCTATGCTATAGGAGAAGGGTACGTATCTGATGATTAAGGATAAGAAAGTTAAGGAGGCAGTTTGATGATAGATAAGATGAATAGTTTGCGTGGACGGCAAGCTAGGATTTTAGGACAAGATCAAGTATTTAGCTCCGCAGTCATTCTTCCTTTAGTTAAGATAAATGGCCAGATGTGTGTAATATTTGAAAAAAGATCTAATGACCTTATGCATCAACCAGGGGAGGTTTCCTTTCCTGGAGGCAAGCTAGAACCTAGTGATGCTAGTCCCGAAGCCGGAGCCATTAGGGAAACTTGTGAGGAGTTAGGTTTAAAACCGGAAAATATAGAAGTAATTGCCCCCCTTGATATTGTCGTCAGTCCCTTTAATATGATTGTTTATCCTTTTGCCGCTTATATAGACGATTATAATCATATAAATGCTAATGCGGATGAAGTAGAAGAAGTCTTTTATGTACCCTTAGATTATTTAGCCGAGACTAAACCGGTACAACATAAAATGTGGCTTAATGTAGACGCTAAACAGGATTTTCCTTTTGATTTAATTCCCCAAGGCAAGGGTTATCCTTTCCGTCAGGCTTATATTCCCCAATTATTTTGGGTATGGGATGAACATGTAATATGGGGCTTAACCGCCCGCATCTTAAACCATTTTATCACCCTGTTACGTGAGGAGTGAGACGTGTCATGGGGACGGGGGTTGTGACACACTTTTTTCTCTGGAATAATTAAGTATCAGATAGTAAAATGGCGAGCTTGTACTAAGATTTTAGTTTATTAACTAAAATCTTTTTATTTTTCCATATGCGTGGACAATCTCAAGATTTAAAGCGCTTAATGGCTTTTGCTATTTATGCATCTTACCTCTACAATTAACAAGTGTTAAGCGGAGGTGAATTAACAGTGAAAAATAAATTTGTGATTACGGCCTTATTATTTTTAGTAGTAAGTACCATGGTGTTAGCACCTGCTCAAATGGTCAGTGCCTATTTAGGTGATAGAACCTTAAGCCCAGGCATGAATGGATATGATGTCATCCAACTGCAAAAAAACCTAAATTATTTAGGCTACCCGGTTGGAAAAGCAGATGGCATTTATGGCGGACAGACTACTCAGGCCGTTAGGAATTTTCAAGCGAATAATAATATGAAAGTTAATGGTATAACTAACCAAGAAACAGCTTATGTAATCATTAATCAAGTAAGTGCTCCTGCCGTTACTACTTCTGCTAAAGCTGCTCCGGTAGTGGCAGTCGGGCAAAGTGCCAGAAGTTTATCGTCACAAGATAGGTATGATTTAGCCCGAGTAGTGCATGGGGAAGCGCGGGGAGAAACCTTTACCGGTCAAGTGGCCATAGCGGCTGTAGTGCTTAATCGTATTAAAGCGGAACATTTCGGTGATACGATTCGAGAAGTTATCTACGAACCAGGTGCTTTTACCGCCGTAGCTGATGGGCAATTTTACATGGAACCTGATGCGAATGCTTATGAAGCAGTTGAATCGGCGATAAAAGGCTGGGATCCGACAGGAGGGGCCATTTATTATTGGAATCCCCATACAGCTACTAATAAGTGGATATGGAGCCGCCCGATAGTAATTCAAATAGGTAAGCATGTTTTTGCATTGTAAAAATAATAATTAGACTTAAAAGCACAGATCTTCGAATACATTTTGAAATCTGTGCTTTTTTATCAATAAAT
>CAZYLY010000009.1:0-737 GCA_964648825.1 uncultured Syntrophomonadaceae bacterium | reverse complement strand
GTTTAAGTTATTAAATAGCGAATATGCAAGCTAAAAGAGAGAAGAGAGAAGGGTGCTAAGTGGATAATAAAACTAAAGCTATTGCAGATGAATTGCTTAAGACTTTCGACTTTGCCCAGGAATTATCTGATGAACAGTTGGAGTATCTAGTGCAAGATTGTGAGCTTCAGGAAGTACCAGCAGGCACAATAATTGCGGAAAAGGGTTCCTATTGCCAAGGCTTAGCTTTACTTCTATGGGGACAACTAAGAGTTGCAGTTAATTCCGAAGATGGCAGGGAAGTTACTATTTATAATATTAATCAAGGTAAGGTTTGCCCTTTGTCAGCAGCTTGTGTGTTAGGGGGATTTAAGGGTAATACGGTTACGGTGGTAGCTAAAACTGATGTTAAAGTTGTTTGGGTTATGCGTAACTTCTTCGAACGCCCCTTTGCAGAAACGGAAGGTTTTTATAGATTCGTTATTGGTGATATTTCTAATCGTCTTTTCGAGGCGACTGAAGTAGTGGATAATATTGCCTTTGTTTCAGTGCGCAAGCGCCTAGCTCAGCTATTGTTTAAAAGTAGTAAGGGAGGCAAAGCTCCAGTATATATAACTCATGAGGAATTGGCTCGGGAATTGGGCAGCGCCCGGGAAGTGGTCAGCCGGGAATTAAAAGGCTTTGAACGTGCAGGTATTGTAGCCTTATCGCGCGGGCGCTTAGATGTTAAAGAACCCCAGGACTTGGCCCGGGTTTTT
>CAZYLY010000008.1:0-22998 GCA_964648825.1 uncultured Syntrophomonadaceae bacterium | reverse complement strand
CAATATTTTGCCACCGCTGTACCTTTTTAATACTTTTTTCCGCATCTAGTTTGACTACCGTATGTTCAGTCAGAACTGGATAAATTCCACCCACCCCAACTTCAACAGCTTTTTGCACTATAGTATCCATTTTATCTCCTTTAGCTATACCTTGAATAAGGGATAAATGAATATCAGATTTTTCTTCATTAAAGTTTTCTTTATCTATGCTAGCTAAACAGCTGCCTTTATTAATTTCATTAATAGTAACTTCATATTCACTGCCCCGACCGTCAAAAATAATCGCCTTATCATTTACGCCTAAGCGTAATACTTTTTCTATATGTCTTAACTCATTTTTATCAGTTATGTATACTTTCTTGTCCTTAATATTAGTATGAGGAACAAAAAAGCGGTGCATCGCCAGCACCCCCTTTTGTTTATTATTTAATGCTTTCGCATTTATTAATAGTTTATATTTTCTTCGCAACTACTCCTACCCAGTCTACATCAGTAAGAACTTTTTCAATAACAAATTGGTGGTTTTCCAGTTGTTTTTGCACTCCGGGCCAGCGGCTATCTACTATACCAGAGCCGAATAAATAGCCCCCACTGGGTAATACTTTTGCAATTTCCGGGATTAATAGATTAACTACTTCGGCAGTTATATTAGCTACCACTATATTAGGAGTATAATTTTTAAGTTCTTCAACGATGTCACCTTCTGTAATAGAGATTTTATCTTCAAGATTATTAACCTTAATATTTTCCTTAGCCACTTTAACGGCTACATCATCAATATCCATGCCCCATACTTTTTCAGCCCCCAGCTTAACAGCCGCAATAGCTAAAATACCCGAACCGCAACCAGCATCTACGATTAGTTCGCCGCCTTTAATATATTCATCGATAAATTTTAGACAAAACCTGGTAGAAGCGTGAATACCAGTACCAAAAGCCATCCCTGGGTCTATTTCTACTACTATTTCATGGGGCTTAGCAATATATTCCTCCCAAGTAGGCTTAATTACAATTCTTTCTCCTACCTTGAAAGTATGGTAATACTTTTTCCACGATTCTTCCCAATCCTCATCTTTAACTTCACCAATAAATACTTTACACTGTATATTAAAATTTTCTTGCACCTTTTCTAGACAAGCATAAACTTCGTCTAATACTTGTTTATCTTCGGAAAAGTAAGCTTTTACTACTACAAATTCATGTTCCAAAAAATCTGGCGATATTAATTCGGGATTAAACTGTTCTTTGTTAATATATTTGCGTGCTGCCTGGGGGTCTTCAATTACTACACCTCCAGAGCCTAAACGGTGGAATATACCGGCAATAGCCTCCACACATACACCTTCAGTTAATACACTTACTTCTTTCCATATCATATTCATTACTCCTAACCCATCGCATCTTTCACTTTATCAAATAGCCCTTTTTTGGTACCCTTATCTTCATCATCATAAAATTGTTTGAGTAATTCTTTCTGTTTTTTAGTAAGTTTAGTAGGAATTTTCACCTCGGTTACTAACTTTAAATCTCCCGTTCTATTACCGTGTAAATGAGGTACACCCTTACCTTTTATGGTAATAATATCGCCCGGTTGGGTACCTTCGGGAATGTTCACTTTATGACTAGCACCGCCCAGTAAGTTGATATCTATTTCGGCTCCTAAAGCGGCCTCCACAAAAGTAATTTCCACTTTATTAATAAGGTTATAACCATCCCTTTTGAAACTAGCATGAGGTCTAACTACAATAGTAATATAAAGATCACCGGAGGGGCCTCCTCTAATGCCCTCTTCACCTTCAGCCTGGATTCTAAGTCTGGAGCCGCTATCAATTCCAGCAGGTATGCGCACATTAATTTTACGATTTCTCCTAACCTTACCGCTGCCTTTGCAGGCTGAGCAAGGTTTTTCAATTATCTGACCTTCGCCTTGACATTTGTTACAAGTACGAACTGATTCAAATCTGCCAAAAGGCGTATTTTGAATAGTTTTCGTCTGACCACTGCCATTACAAGTAGGACATTTTTTGACATTACTGCCTGGTTCAGCTCCACTACCTTTACATTTATCACAACTTTCTATACGCGGAATTTCTATTTCTTTTTCTAAACCAAAAACTGCGTCTTCAAAATTAATATCCATGCGCACTTCCCGGTCAGCACCTCTTTGGGGGCCGGTTCTTCTCCGCCCGGAACCTGAACCGCCGAAGATTAAATCAAATAAATCCCCGAAGTTTCCGGCATCTTCAAATCCACCAAAGCCGCCGCCAAATCCTCCCGCATTTTTAGTGGGGTCGAAAGCGTCATGGCCATACCTATCATAAACTTCCCGTTTTTGGTCATCACTTAAAACTGAGTATGCTTCCCCTACTTCTTTAAACTTATCTTCCGCATTAGGGTCGTCTTTATTTACATCGGGGTGATATTTTCTGGCCATCTGCCGATAAGCTTTTTTTATTTCATCTGCGGAAGCACCCTTTTTAACCCCTAAAATCTCATAATAATCCCTTTTCGCAGACATCATCCTCCACCTTCCTAGCTAGTGCTCTTTAAAAACAGGGTAACCCGGAAACAAATTGCATTTCCGGGTCTTAATTTTACTTTTAATAGACTTCAGCGACTGTTTATTTTCCATCATCTTCGGGAATATCATAATCAGCATCAAAAACGCCATCATCACCTGCACCATCGCCGGGGTTAGCATTTTCATACATCTTAGCTGAAAAAGCGAAAATAGCTTCGGTTAAAACCCCAGTTTTACTTTCGATTTCTTCTGCATCAATGCCGTCTAAAGCACTCTTTAACTCATCCTTGGCAGTTTCTATTTGCGCTTTAGTATCGGCATCCATTGCTTCGCCATGTTCTTTTAGCATTTTCTCGGCTTGATATACCATATTGTCGGCATCATTTCTTATTTCCACTTCTTTTAGGCGTTTTTCATCTTCCTCGGCAAAGGCTTCCGCATCTTTTACCATTTTATCAATATCTTCATCACTTAAACCACTGGAAGAAGTTATCGTAATCTTCTGCTCCTTATTAGTAGCTAAATCTTTGGCTGACACATTAACAATACCATTAACATCAATGTCAAAGGTTACTTCTACTTGAGGTACGCCCCGAGGAGCTGACGGAATTCCGCCTAATTGGAACCTGCCTAAAGTGACATTATATTGCGCCATTTTACGCTCACCTTGGAGGACATGAATATCAACCGATGTTTGATTATCAGCTGCTGTCGTAAATACTTGTTTACCCGAAGTCGGGATAGTCGTATTTCTTTCTACTATACGGGTAAATACTCCCCCTAAAGTTTCAATACCTAAGGATAAAGGGGTAACATCTAATAATACTACATCAGTTACTTCACCAGCTAATACCCCCGCTTGAATGGCCGCACCTACCGCTACTACCTCATCTGGATTAATTCCTTTAAAAGGCTCTTTACCAATAAAGCCTTTAATCGCATCCTGCACAGCTGGAATACGGGTAGAACCACCGACTAAAATCACCTTATCAATTTCGCTAGCTTTAAGTCCAGAATCTTTAAGCGCTTGTTTTAAAGGACCCATAGTCTTTTCGACTAAGTCAGCCGTCATTTCATTAAACTTCGCTCTAGTTAAGGCTCTTTCCAAATGAAGAGGTCCCTCTTGGGTTGCAGTAATATAAGGAATATTAATTTCGGTAGACATTACACCGGATAATTCATGTTTAGCCTTTTCAGCCGCTTCTTTAAGTCTATGCATCGCCATTTTGTCATTTTTTAAATCAATACCATGTTCTTTGCCAAATTCCTCTACTAGCCAGTTGATAATTTTATCATCAAAATCGTCGCCGCCTAGTTTATTATTACCACTAGTAGCCTTTACCTCAAAAACCCCGTCACCTATTTCCAAGATAGATACGTCAAAAGTTCCCCCGCCTAAGTCAAAAACTAGGATTACCTGATTATCTTCTTTATCTAAACCATAGGCAAGAGCTGCGGCGGTCGGTTCATTTATAATTCTTAGTACTTCCAAACCCGCAATTTTCCCTGCATCTTTCGTCGCTTGACGCTGGGCATCCGTAAAATAAGCAGGTACAGTTATTACTGCTTGAGAAACTTTATATCCTAGATAACTTTCCGCATCTGTTTTAAGCTTTTGTAGAATAAAAGCAGAAATTTCTTGCGGAGTATATTCATTACCATCAATACTTACTTTAAAATCAGTTCCCATTCTTCTCTTAATAGATAGAATCGTTCTATCTGGATTAGTAACCGCTTGGCGTCTAGCCACCCGACCGACTAATCTTTCCTTCGCTTTAGAAAATCCTACTACCGAAGGAGTAGTTCTTTCCCCTTCAGCACTAGATATAACAATAGGTTCACTACCCTCCATCACTGCCACACAGGAGTTAGTAGTACCAAGGTCAATTCCTATTACTTTACTCATTTTCTACACCTCCAAAATTTTTAAAAAAATATATAAAGTTTTTAATTACTTACTTTTACCAGACTGGGTCTAATAACGCGTCCATGCATTATGTAACCTTTTTGCAATTCATCTATGACTGTATTTTCTGGGGCTTCACTGGCTTCCATCATTAAAGGATTGTGAAATTCTGGATCAAAAGGTTGCCCTAATGCTTCTATCGGCATTACTCCTTCTGCAGTTATAATTTCTAGCAGCTTTTTATAAATCATCTCCATCCCTTTATTCAAAGCATCCAAATCTTGGCTACTGTCCTTATTCTCTAAGGCTCTTTCAAAATCATCCATTACCCCTAATAATTTTCTGATGAGCGGCAGGGAAGCAAATTTTAGATATTCTTCCTTTTCCCGCTGATTTCTTTTTCTAATATTTTCAGTTTCAGCTATGGCACGAAGATAGCTATCTTGGAATTTCTTCGCCATTTCCTCGGCATTAGCCAGCTTTGTTTCCCATTCATTTTGTAATTCTATATTTTCCTCTTTATTCTCTTCCTCCCATCCTGTCTGTAACTCACTTGCTGAAGATAAATCTTTTGACGTATTTTTCATGGTTATTCACCCCTAATCAAGCATTTCAAATTTACCAGCTAAATTATCTTCACTTTTCATTCTTATAATAGTATTTATTCTTAAAATGGCAGTTGCCACTTCACCCGCTGCTTTAATAGCATGAATTTTAACCGGGGCTGCATCTATAATTCCAGCCTCAATTACATTTATAACTTGCCCCGTTTCTAAGTCGATGCCTAAGGCGCAATTATTTTCTTTGCTTTGTTTCGCTACTATATCCCCTAATTTTTCTAAAGGATTAAAACCGGCATTATCTACTATACAGGCAAAAGGCTTAGTTAACGCCTCTTTAACACAATTAATTCCCCAGGAAACCATACCATCCGCTGCTTTGGCTAGTTCTTCCAACTGCGAAGATGCCCACACTTCTACCGCGCCGCCTCCGGGAACCATGCCGCCTTGTATAGCCCTTTGCAATGCTGAAGCAGCATCTTTGGCCATACGTTCTTTTTCATCAACTACTTCCTCAGTAGCAGCTCCCAGCATAATCGTAACGTGATTATTCGTTTGGCCATCATAAATTATAGTATGTTCTAATTTTTCATCAACGGCGATACGTTTTGCATAACCTATAAAAGAGGCTATTTCCTCGGGGGTTCGGTTAAGGCTGCTGCGCTTAATCTTTTTAGCCCCAGTATACTTACACAAACGGTCGATTTCCCGTGAAGATACCCGGTGTAAACTAATTATTCCCGCTTGGGTAAACAACTCCTCGGCTATATCATCTATGGCTCTATCTACAATGACAACATTTATGCCTATTTCAATTAACTTAGCCAGATTTTCTTGGTAACGTTTTTTAGCTTGTAAATAATACTTAAAACCAGCCTCCGTTTTTAAGGCCTCAGTTTCTATTTCCTCGGGAGCTAGATTATCATCAATTACTAGAATTTTTAAATCCTCCAAGTAGTTAGGCATCTCTTTATTGACCGGTTCTTTATTAATAATTATTCCTTTAATTACTTCATTATTAGCAAACTCACGCGCAATTATAGTATCAACTAGCTTATAATCCGGGTTTTGTAATGCTTGTAAACCTATTGCCATAGCCCCTTCTACTACTAAGCGAGCAATATCCTCATGGCCTCGCCCCGCAATCAAAGCTACATCTAATAAAAGTTTTTCATCATTAGCAGTAACTATTTGGGCTTGTTCAGTCACTATTTCTATAGCTTTATTTATACCTAAATTAATGCCTTCAATTACACGGGTGACAGGTACCCCTTTTAATACTTGCTGACAACCTTCCGCAATTAACGCCCCCGCTATAATTGTAGCCGTAGTAGTACCATCACCTATCTCGGCTTGTTGGGCTTTAGCTGTATTAATAATCATACGAGCCGCCGGATGATTTACTTCCATCAAATTAAGTATTGTAACCCCGTCATTAGTTATAACCACATCGCCAAAATTATCGACCATCATAATATCTAAACCTTTAGGGCCTAAAGTACCTTCCACCGTTTGAGATATTACCCGGGCGGCATTAGCATTATTTAATAAAGTTTCAAATCTATCTTCAGTTTTTTGGTTAGTGATGAGATTATCTGCCATGCTACCTCCTAAAACTTCTGTTTAATAACATCTTCAATCGTTTTGCTCAGGGCTTCTACAGTTCCAGCCGCTTTCCAATACTCCATCCGTACCGGGCCGATAACTCCGATGCGCCCTATCTGCCCGAAGGTTTTAAAACCACTTAAAACTATACTCATTTCTTTAATTTCTGCGGCAGTATTTTCAGAACCTATAGTAATATCAACTTCCTCGCCTGCATGGGCTGGAATAATATTTTTTAATACCCCATCTTCCTCTAAAAACGCTAGAATGCCCTTAAGCTTTTCCACGTCCTTGAATTCAGGCTCATTTAGTATATTCAACGCTCCACTTATTATTACTTTTTCATCATTAGAACCAGTAAGTAAATGGTCTATGGCATCAATTACTTTATCAATCATATTACGTCTATGAGTGAGCTTTTCCCGTAAATAAGATAAATCAGTCCGTTTCATTTCTTTAAAATTACGCTTGCTAAATACTTTATTGAAGACCTTGCTGATATTATACAGTTCATCTGGGTTAACCGAATTAGGTATATCAATTTTTCTATGCATAATTAAGCCCGAATCAGTTACCACAATTACTAAAGCTTTTTGTTCTTCAATCGGCAAAATCTGAATATGCTTAAATTGATTCATCTGAATAGCCGGCATGATAATAAAGGAAGTATAGTTTGTCAGTTGGGCTAAAAAGTGCCCCACTTTTTCAACTACTTCGCCCCAATCATTAATATTTTCAGCTAAAATTCTACTTAGTAAATCCGATTCTTCTTCATTTAAATCTTCTTTTTCCATCATACAATCTACGAAATAGCGAAAACCTTGCTGGGAGGGAATACGGCCTGATGAAGTATGTAATTGCTCCAAATAGCCCATTTCCTCAAGGTCTGCCATTTCATTACGTACTGTGGCAGCACTTATTTTCAGATCATGTTTTTTAACTACGGCTCTTGAACCAACTGGTTCGGCAGTCTCCACATAATCCTTAATTATAGATTCTAATATATTTTTCTTCCTATCTCCTAAAGTCATGTCACTCACTCCTGTTAGCACTCTCTTTAGTTGAGTGCTAATCGGTATTAAATAAAAAATAGCATCAGACTACATCTTTGTCAAGCTTTCAGTTCCCTATAAAGTGGCATAATACTTGGTTCGAGAGGAAATAACCCCTTTTTGTGAGCTTTAGACACCCATCTTCACTTTTAAGCAACTTTTTAACCATACCTGCTTGAATAGGTATTTTATAATTATTGAGTAAGTCAGTTCTATAAGTAGTATTAAACTGCATAATATCAATGCCAGCGGTTAGTCTTAAACCTAAAATTATAGCATCTTCAATTAATTGTTTTTCATTCATTATTTCCAATACCTCTGAGGTAGGTTTAAGTCCACGCTCCAGATAATTATTATAATCGGCAATGGAAGGAGTATTTATACATCGCCTATTAGCGATAAAGCTTACCGCCCCCGCACCTAAACCTAAATATTCTTGGGCTTGCCAGTAGATTAAATTATGCTTACACTCATACCCTCTCCGGCAGAAATTAGATATTTCATATTGCCCATAACCGTGGTGATGCAAGAAATTAATGGCCTCATAATACATAGCTTCCTCAACTTCATCAGCTGACATTATAACTTCCTCCTTTATTACCCGTTTGCCTAAAGGAGTCTGCGGTTCCAGCTGTAATAAATATAGAGAAATATGGGCTGGATTTAAAATTACCGCTTTTTCTAAATTAAATAACCACATTTCTATAGTTTGGTTAGGAATTCCGTAAATTAAATCCAGATTATAATTTTTAATACCTACTTTATTAATTAAATCTACCGTTATATATATATCTTCCGCCTTATGTATTCTGCCTAATACTTCTAATTCAGAAGCTATGAAGCTTTGGCAGCCGATAGAAATACGGTTTAACCCGGCAGCTTTAAATCCTTGTAATTTATTTTCATCTATAGTGGCTGGATTCGCTTCCAGTGTTATCTCGGCATCACTGGGCAGATTAAAGTTATCCCTTATAGTATTCATAAGCCGGGTAAATTGATTACCACTTAAAAGGGAGGGTGTACCCCCTCCCCAAAAAACTGATGTAATTTCCCTATTATTATACTGTAGCGCTTGCAGCTGTATTTCCTTAGCTAAGTTTTGTACATATTGGTCAACTAAACTTTCAGAAGTAAGCGGTATAGAATAGAAATCACAATAACTGCACCTTTGCAGACAAAAGGGAAAATGAATATATAAACCTAAGCTATCATTTTTCATCTTAAGCCGCCTTTTTACCTAATCTTTATCAATATCTAATACACTCATAAAGGCATCTTTAGGTACTTCTATTTGTCCGATTTGTTTCATGCGCTTTTTACCCTCTTTTTGCTTCTCTAAAAGCTTTTTCTTACGCGTAATATCTCCGCCGTAACATTTTGCTAAAACATCTTTACGCATCGCCTTAACTGATTCACGGGCGATAATTTTACTGCCGATACTCGCCTGAATAGCTACTTCATACATCTGCCGCGGAATAATTTTACGCAGTTTTTCTACAATCGCCCGGGCTCTAACATAAGAGCGGTCTTTATGCACAATAAAGCTTAAGGCATCAACTATTTCCCCATTAAGCATAATATCTAATTTCACTAATTCCGAAACTTCATAACCGCTTAATTCATAATCTAAGGAAGCATAGCCCCTGGTACGTGACTTAAGGTTATCAAAAAAGTCGTATAAAATTTCAGATAAGGGTAGCTTATAGGTTAAGACTACCCGTTGGGTAGTAATATACTCCATAGTCACATAGTTTCCGCGCTTTTCTTGACACAGCTCCATGACGGTGCCCACATAATCATTAGGTACCATTATCGACGCTTTTACATAAGGTTCCATAACCGTATCAATTCTTTGCGCAGCTGGCCAATGGGTAGGGTTTTGGAGATATTGTTCAGAGCCGTCCGTTAATAATATTTTATAGACTACGCTGGGAGCCGTAGCGAGTAAACTTAAGTCATACTCTCGCTCCAGGCGTTCTTTAATTATTTCTAAATGCAGTAAACCTAAAAACCCACAGCGAAAACCAAAGCCTAGAGCATCAGAACTTTCCGGTTCATAAAACAAGGAGGCATCATTTAATTTAAGTTTATCCAGGGAATCTCTTAAGCGTTCAAAATCGTTATTTTCCAAAGGATAAAGACCGCAATAAACCATGGGTTTAACTTCTTTATAACCTGGCACCGGATTAGCCGCAGGTCGGGAAGCTAAAGTTATGGTATCACCAACCTTAGTATCAGTTACATTTTTAATTCCAGCTGCCAAGTAGCCTACTTCTCCAGCTTTCAATGATTTAACCGGGGTCATAAAAGGATTTAAAACGCCTAGCTCGGCAACTTCAAATTCCTTGCTGGTTGACATCATTCGTATCATATCCCCAGATTTAATTTCACCCTCTACTACCCTTATATAAGATATCGCTCCTTTATAAGAATCAAAATATGAATCAAAAATTAAGGCTTGTAAGGGAGCCTTTTCATCACCCTTAGGTGCTGGTACAGCTTTAATAATTTCTTCTAATACTTCGTCAATACCTAAGCCTAATTTGGCTGAAATAGAAATAATCTCGGCTCTGTCGATACCTAAGACATTCTCCATCTCTTCCTTAACTTTATCTGGTTCAGCACCAGGTAGATCGATTTTGTTAACCACTCCGATAATTTCCAGGTCTAAATCCATTGCCATATATACATTAGCTAAAGTCTGGGCTTCAATACCTTGGGAAGCATCGACAACTAGTAAGGCTCCTTCACAAGAGGCTAGACTGCGTGATACTTCATAAGTAAAATCAACATGGCCTGGAGTATCAATTAAGTTAAGAATATAATCATGTCCATCTAGCGCCGTGTATTTTAATCTTACCGGCTGTAGTTTAATAGTAATGCCCTTTTCCTGTTCTAAATCCATCTTATCTAAGAATTGTTCCTTCATTTCCCGTTCGGTTAAAGCCCCGGTAGTCTGAAGTAATCGATCGGCTAATGTAGATTTCCCATGGTCGATATGTGCTATAATACTGAAATTTCTAATTCTCTCTTGCAAAAATAACCCTCCAGCCTAAATTAAAGACTCTTCATCGAATAAAATTATACATAATATAGGCTAGCAGTTCAAGTGTCATGGGGACGGGGGTTTTGACACACTTTTTTTAAGTGAGGAGTGAGGGGTTAGGTGTGAGGGCTAAAAGTGATAGTTATAGCCTTATTCAATTTCTTTTTCCAAAACTTTTATTAGAACTTCGGCGAATAGTTCGGCGGCGTATTTCACTTCGGCAAAAGAATTTCTATCATTGCCAAACTCTAAAAGTAGGGCCCGGGGGTGAAATTCCTGGTTATAAGTTCCGGCTTTAGTTCGTACCGCTTTGATTAACCCTGGATAAAGCTGTTCTGCTTCCTCGTAAATCTTTTCTGCAAAGGCAAGGTTCTCCTTCCAATCAGGGTGAGGCTTTCTTTCATTAGTACCGACAATTATTAAGATGCGGGCACTTTTTTTCCCTTCTATTTCTACAGTTTCACCATTAGTACTACCAGGAATACTATCCCGATGAATATCTAACAAAGCCAAAATCTCATCATTTTCTTTTAATAATTCTTTTACCGTTTCTCTTGAATTAGTATAGCTGGCATTATATTCGGGATAATCGTGAATAGTATCATCAAAGCCCGCCCTTAACCCCTTCTGGCTAAGTTCTTGGGCTAAATTTACCGCTACATCATTAATTAAGCCCCGCTTTCCTTCTATTTTGGCTTGCCCGCTATCAGGTATATATGATTCAGAACTATGCGTACAATATAGCAATACCGTAGCATCTGCAAAATCAGGCTTAATATATACTTCCCTGGTTTCCTTCCTTATCGCTGGCAGTTCAACTTCTTCCAAAGGCATAGCAGTAATTTGTTTGGCCACTGGCTGTACTTGAGCTAAAACTCTGATATTAGCAGTTAATAAGTCCTCTGGTATAGTATTGAAATATTGGCTTGCTGCTAAGACTTCGTTTTCTTTTCCAGCCAATACCACATTGCTATATTTAATAAGGCTTGCAGCTCCATCATTATCAATTTCAACCATAGCCAAAGGGCGGTAATGAACATTCATTTTAAGAGGGAAAATATTGTTAAAGCTTTCCTGCATATCTAAACTAATACCTAAGACTAGGCTTACTACAAATATTTGCAATAAAATAATCGTTCTTAAAAACTTAAATAAATCGTATCTATAAATCCTGTCCACCCCCCTAGGATAATCCTTTTTTCAACTTATGTCTTAGGAAGGGCAGGTAGAACTATTTAATAAATAAGCACAAAAAAGTCCCCGCTTGTTTATAAATAATTAAGCAATTTCTTGCAATTTAAAAAACATAATGCTATAGTATTTCTGTTACTGTTATATTAATAAGGAGGTGAAAGTGTGGCAACAAGTAAAACTCCAGCTAAAAGAGCTAGGCAAGCTGAGGAAAACCGTCTAAGAAATAAGGTTTACAAAACTCAGTTAAAAAATGCTCAAAATAGATATGAGGCATCATTGAAGGAAAATGATATCGAGGTAGCTCAAGAAAAATTGTTACATCTTACCTCCATTATCGATAAAAGTGTTTCTAAGGGTATTATACACAAAAACACTGCTGCCCGTAAAAAATCTAAATATACCAAAAAACTGCAAATTATTAGTCAATAAAGTTAAAACCTGTCAGCTGACAGGTTTTATTATTTATATAATTAGCGCTTCCATTAGCAGTTGTTCATCTTGCCCCGTTGTTTTCATTTTAATATCTGCAGCTAAAATTAGCGAAAATATATCCCATAATTGTCCCCAATTAAACTTCCTGGCCTGGGGTTGCATTTTCCCTGCTGCATAGGGATGCAGCTTGGTTACTGCCGCCAGCTGGTTGCGGTCGCATCCATTTTCTAAAGCTGCTTTCACTTTTCCTAAAGAAATAAATTGGTTATTTATCATAGCTATAAATAATCCTGCCCCTAATCCTTGTTCTATAAGCCGATGTAAATAAAATAAGGCACTATCAATATTTTTAGCAAAAAGCGCATCAGTTAACTGAAAGACGGTATATTCGTTATTATCTTCCCATTCACCTTGCAAATGTTGCGTAGTAATTCTATTAATTTTACTTAGAGATAATTTTTCTATCAAATTATCTAAATAAAACAAATCCTGCCCGCTTGCTGCTAGAATATTTACTGCTTCCTGGTCAACTTGCAGTCCCTTAATTTCAAATCTGTTTATTAGCCATTTTCTTAAAGCCTCGTTTTTAAATGGCGGGCATTCTATTACTTTAGTTTTTTCTATAAATAATTTCAGCACGGGATTATTAGGCGATTTTTTCCCCTTCTTATCTGTAAAGGTTTCACTAACTGTCGTTACAATTAAAAATTGTTCTGGATAATCATGCAAAAAGTACTCCGTAAATACTTCATTAATTTCTTTAATTTTAGCCGTTTTACGCGGAGCCTTTTGCAGCCACCAGGGGTTTTTAATAATTATTACCCTAGCTAAGCCGAATAATGAGCTATTATGCAAATTATCTTGTAATTCATCAATTCCCATATCATCATCATTAATAAATACTAATTCCGGCTCGCTCCCCGTTTGGGCAGTTATATCATTTATTATTGCCTTCAATTTTTCATCAACTAAGTATTCGTCCCCGTGAAGCATAAAAATATTATTAATAGACATATAATACATCCTTAGGTTTTTATTTAATTATAACAGTGATGTAAGGGTAAAACACAATTTTAGTAACCGAGTATTAGTATTTTCAATAATAAAAACAAAATAATTATATTAAACTACAAAATAAATGTGGTTGTGCTATAATTTTAGCGCAGTAATTTATCGTTTTTTAGTCATTATGGCTAAATAGGGTTGGAGGGAATACTATTTGGATACGAATTATGATGTAATCATCGTCGGAGCAGGACCAGCCGGCATATTTGCCGCCATGGAGTTATCTAAGCCAGGTAACCTTAAAATCCTGCTAGTAGAGAAAGGGCGTAAGGTTGAAAAACGTAAATGTCCCATCGGGGATACAACTGAAACTTGCATAAATTGTAAGCCTTGCTCTATTATGTGCGGCTGGGGCGGTGCCGGAGCATTTTCAGATGGTAAGCTCACCTTAACTACGGAATTTGGCGGTTGGCTGGACGAATATATAGGAAAAGAGCAATTACAAAAGCTAATCGGATATGTTGATGAAATATATGTAGAAAATGGTGCACCAGAAAGAGTTTTCGGCCAAGATACTGAAGTGGTGAAGGATTTACAATTACAAGTAGCTAAAGCCGGGCTTAAGCTTGTACCTGCGCATATTAGGCATATGGGCACCGAAAATACCCTTAAAGTCTTAAGTAAAATGTATGATAAAGTAGCGCAAAATGTAACGATTATAACTAACACTATTGTTAAAGATGTAATTATAGAAAATAACGCGGTCAAGGGAATAGTAACCAAAAATGATACTTACTATGCGCCGCGGATTATATTAGCACCTGGGCGTGATGGAGCCGAATGGTTCTCCGATCAGGCTGAAAAATTAGGGATTGAACTTAAGAATAATCAAGTAGATATCGGGGTTAGGGTAGAGTTGCCCGCCGTAACTATGCAAGAATTTACGGATAATGTCTGGGAACCTAAAATTGTTTATAATACTAAGGAATTTGACGATTTAGTACGTACCTTTTGTGTAAACCCGCACGGGCATGTAGTGATGGAAAATACTAATGGTATCGTAACAGTTAATGGTCATGCTTTTGCTAATTCTAAGAGCAAAAATACTAATTTTGCCCTGCTCTTAAGTCAGGAATTTACCGAACCTTTTGATAAACCTATTGTATATGGCAGACGTATAGCTAGTTTAGCTAATATGCTTAGCGGCAGTATTATAGTCCAAAGATATGGGGATTTAAAGCGGGGTCGCCGTTCAACACCAGAGCGGATAGCTAGGGGGCTAGTTGAACCTACCCTTAAAGGAGCCGTACCTGGGGATTTATCCTTAGTGCTTCCCCATCGCTATATGGTAGGTATTAAAGAATGTTTAGAAGCATTAGATAAAGCTATGCCAGGAGTAGCATCTGATCATACCCTTTTATATGGCATCGAAGCCAAATTTTATTCGGCCCGTCCCGAGTTAAATGCTAACCTTAAAACTACTATTGAAGGCTTATGGGCAATCGGGGATGGAGCCGGTGTTACCAGGGGTCTAATTCAAGCTAGTGTTTCTGGTGTCATTGCCGCTCGGGATGTATTGTATGCGTAAGGGCTAAGGTGTAAGTTATTAGGGGTGAAATCGTAGAATATAATGTATGAAAAGTCAACGGGGTTAATCGTAGGGAGTTAACCCCTGTTTTTTGTTTTCTTCATTAAACGTGCTAACTTTGCTATAATTGGTGTGGTTTTATTTATAAATTGAATGTGGGAGGACAATATGAAACGAGGGGTAATTTTTTTACTCATTTTAGCCACGCTAGTTATTAGTCTAGGCGGCGGTATATTTGTTAGGGGTATTAAGGCTGATTCCATTATAGAAAATAGGACATTAGCTAGCTTCCCCTCACTTTCGCTTGCCTCTTTTATAAATACAGAGTATCAAACTAATCTTGAACAAGCATTATCTGACCAACTTGTTTTGGGACAAACCCTTAAAAACATGTACAACAAAATTAAAAATACCAACACTAGGTTGGTGGTGGCTAAATTAAAGGATATAGATAAAATTCAGGAAAAAACACCATCTCTCCAGCGAACAGATAAGGCTAATAACCCTTCTGAAATAATAGATAAATTCCCCGTATCCTTAACGCCTCGCGGGGGTGAGTTAATGGAGCTTGATGATTCACATCATTTAGTATTTCACCGCTATCCCCTTGAATATGCGGATGAATATCTACAAAGAAAGGCAAATAATATTAATGATTTAGCCGATAATTATCCCGGGATTAATTTCTCCTGTTTCTACATTGAAACTGATGTGGATGTAGATTTCATTAATAAGCAAAACAATCATGAATTAGCTAATAGTTTGGCCAGCCATCTTGATACCCCGGTTAAGTTTGATAAATTAGCCATTGATAACCTCACAAATTTTCAACAAAGATTTTATAAAACTGATCACCATTGGAATGATGTGGGGCAATTTGAAGGTTATAAAAAGATTATTAATCTGCTCAAAGGAAGTAATGAAAATCTATTTGCCACCGAGAATATTAGCATAGATGATTTAAAGTTTAATGGATATAAGTCCAGGCAATTAGATGATTATTCTATTTACGATAATTTCGGGGTATTAAAAGAAACGGTACCCGAGCATCAAATATATATCAACCATAAATTAGGCCGTTATGGAACTAAAGAAACTTACCTAAAAGGTAATTATTCTATAGAGCGTGGGTTTAATCATTATGGGGTTTGTAATGGTGGGGATTATGGTCTTATAGAATTTAAATTTAATCAACCGGAAAAAGAAAATATCGTCATCTTTGCCGAGTCCTTTTCCAATCCTATTAATAAGCTAATTGCGGCTCACTATGATAATACCTATATTATTGATTTAAGGTATTATGAAAGGGATTGTGGACAGCCTTTTAATTTTGGCAGCTTTATCGAAAATAAAAATATTAGTCAAGTTTTATTTTTAGGTTATGCTTATTTCTATGCTAATGACGTTTTCTTAATAAATGACTAGGAGTAATAATAGATGGTATTTTCTAGCTTAACATTTATCTTTTTATTTTTACCAGTTGTACTAGTACTATATTTTATAATGCCGAGCAGACCTATGAAGAACCTGCTTCTAATGTTGGCCTCTTTTTTGTTTTATGCTTGGGGAGAACCTGTATATATTGTGCTCATGATTTTCTCCATTTTAACTGGTTTTATCTTTGCACGGCTTATTGAAAAAGAACAGCAAAAGGATAATAAAGCTAAGGCGAAGTTTTATTTTATCTGTGAAATAATAGTTGCTCTCGGACTGCTCGGCTTTTTTAAATATTCCGGGTTTTTAGTAGATAATCTAAACCAGATTTTGGGTACTAATATTTATCTACATAAGTTACCCCTTCCCATTGGGATTAGTTTTTATACTTTTCAAATATTATCCTATGTTATTGATGTTTATAGGGGCAATATTAAGGCTCAGAAAAATATAATTACACTAGCAACTTATATAGCGATGTTCCCCCAATTAATTGCCGGCCCTATTGTACGCTATGTTACAATCGAGAAAGAATTGCAGCATAGAAAAGAGAATTTTCCAGAATTTATTGCGGGACTTAAACGCTTCATCATCGGCCTAGGTAAAAAAGTTCTTATAGCTAACCAAATGGGAATTATCGCCGATACTGTTTTTAATTCAACTAATGGTGACCCCGGCACTTTATTAATTTGGCTAGGTGCTATTGCTTATACCTTCCAGATCTATTTCGATTTTTCCGGTTATAGTGATATGGCTATCGGCATGGGAAGGATGTTCGGTTTTCACTATCTGGAAAACTTTAATTATCCTTATATGTCTAGAAGTATTACTGAATTTTGGCGCAGGTGGCATATATCCTTAAGCTCATGGTTTAGAGATTATCTGTATATTCCTCTCGGCGGTAATCGAAGCTTTGCCATACGTAATATTCTTATAGTTTGGTTCCTAACCGGATTATGGCATGGGGCTAGTTGGAACTTTGTCCTCTGGGGATTATATTACGGCTTATTATTAATTCTTGAAAAATACATGCTCAAAGATTATCTAGCCAAAATCCCTAAAGCTATGCAGCATTTTTACACTTTATTTTTTGTTATCATTGGTTGGGTATTATTTAGAGTTGAAAATTTAAGTAATTTACTTTTTTATCTGCAAAGGATGTTCACTTATCATCATACCGGTATTAATTCTTTACTATTTACTTATCAAGATATTTTACAAGCATTGCCGTTTTTAATCATAGCTCTTATAGCATCATTGCCCTTCTTCAATAATATGATGAAGAAAATGGATCAATACAGCCTAACTAGATATATATATGACTGTTATATCTTAGCTGTTTTTATTTTATCTCTAATATTTTTACTGGGAGAAACTTTTAATCCCTTTATTTATTTTAGGTTTTAAGCCTGACGCTTTGTCAGCAAACTTTTAAGCACAGGAAACTATTCTTCCCCTTAAGAACAAGGAGTTTTATTTATGGCAATTATTGAAAATGTAAATATGCTTAGATGTCCTGTTTGCGGCAGTGATATGGAAGCTCATAATCAAAAAAGTATAATTTGTAATCAAAGACATTGTTTTGATTTAGCTAAGAACGGTTATATTAACTTCTTACAACAAAGTAGTAAAACCGAATATGATAAAGAACAATTTAAAGCTAGAAATATTATTTGTAAGAGCGGATTTTTCGCCCCGCTAGAACGACAAATAGGGGTGATGATAGAAAGAAATATAGACCCTGATAATGCTGATATAGTAAGAATACTAGATGCTGGCTGTGGGGAGGGTTCCCACTTAGCACGAATAATAAATTTAGTACATAAAAACTTTCCCTATCGACTTCAAGGTACGGGTCTAGATATTTCAAAGGCGGGAATTCAGATGGCCGCCAAGAAATATCCCTCTAATAGCTGGTGCGTAGGAGATCTAGCCTCCACTCCTTTCAAAGAGAACACTTTTGATGTAATTCTTAATATATTATCACCAGCTAATTATGCCGAATTTAATCGCATTATTAAGCCTCATGGAACTCTCCTTAAAGTTGTTCCCCAAAGTAATTATTTACAAGAATTGAGAACTATCCTTTTTGATAAAACTGATAAGCAAACTTATTCTAATGAGAATGTAAAAGACCTTTTTGTTAGAAATTTCAATATAACAGATGAACAACCTGTAACCTACCAAATAAAAATGGAAACCGAAACTCTAGAACATATAATTAAAATGACACCCTTAGGTTGGCATGCAACTGAAGAAAATATCAATCAAATATTAAATAGTAACCTTGATATTATGACTGTTGATTTAGTTATTCTTTGCGGAAAAATGATAGCTTAAAGTATGTAATAGTTTTCGCTACTAAGTTTTATTACCTTGTGAGTAATCACTTTATTTAGAAACGCAGCCACGCTAAAAGCCTTTTTGCAAAATACCCTTTACGCAACAATAAAACTACAGCTAATTTCTTATTATTAGTATGCAACTCATCCCACAAGTTTACCAAAACAAAAAAGGCCACTATCGTACATAATAGTTCTGATAAAGCAAATGATAGCCATACCCCGTTTAGACCTAGATGCTTAGGTAAAATTAATAATAAAGGGAGGAAGAAAAATATCTGCCTTAATGTGGATAAAACCATCGCGGTAGTTCCCTTCCCCAAGCCTTGTAAAACTGTATATAAAATATGCAAAGGCCCCATGAGGGGGAAAGCCCAAGTAGCTAACTGCAAAGCTGCTACCCCTATATTAATCAAAACCGGATCATCGGCAAAAACACTCACAATAAATGACGGATATTGATGTAAAACCAAACAAATAATACTCATATAAATAAAGGATAAAGATAAAGCTTTAATTAATACTTCCTTAACCCGATCCGGTTTACCGGCTCCATAGGCAAAACCTGCTATAGGCATGGTGCCTTGCTGCAAACCGTAAATGGGCATATAGATAAGGGTTCTCACCCTTAGAAAAATTCCTAAAGCAGCAATCGCCGTATAAGAAAATCCGGCTAAAATCCGATTAAGAACCCCCATTAAAATAACCCCGCCTAACTCGATAATCATAGTGGGAATACCTACCTTATAAATCCCATAAATTACAGTAAGACTAGGTCTAAATCTATTTAACTTCCAGGTTAGCTGGTCTTTTCTTTTGATAACAATAATAATGGCCAGACAAGTATTAATAATCTGGGCGCAGATTGTAGCTATGGCCGCACCTTTAAGCCCATAAGCCGGTACTATCCCCCAGCCAAAAATAAATATAGGATCAAAGACTACATTTAATCCCATACCAAATAAAGATATTAGTATAGGCAGGAAAGTGTTGCCTTCCCCTTGAATTATATTACCCAAATTCATAGGTATAAAAGTAAATATACATCCAGTCAGTATTATGGGTAAAAATTCCCGCCCCAAAGAAAAGGTTTCCGGGGTACAACCGAAAATTATTAATAAGCTATCTATGTAATAGTTACCTAAAAATGCAAAAAAGAATCCATAGATAACACTTAATATTATCCCATGCCAGGCGGCATTATCGGCTAACTTCACATTACCTTGACCTAAAGTTCGGGAAATAAGCGAAGTAAGACCGATTCCAGTTGCAGAAGCTAATGAAATCATTAATACTTGTATGGGGATAGTAATAGTTAAAGCGGCTAAAGCTGCGGAACCTAACCTAGCGACGAAAAAGGTATCCACGATGCTGAACATAGAGTAGATAACCATACCTGCCATAGGCGGAAAAGAAAGTTGCATAAGGAGTATTCCAACATTTTGGTTAGCCATTACATGTCTATTCAATGCAATTATCCCCCCCTTTTTCAAACTATGATAGAGGGATAACTAATAGTATTTTTCAGTTCATATAATATTGCTAATATAATTATGTAAATATGTGGAGGTTTTTAATTTGGAGAAAATGTCTGCTTTAGATAAGTTCTTTAAGCTTAGTGAGAGGGGCACTAACGTAAGTACCGAAGTAGTAGCTGGTTTCACTACTTTTGTCACCATTGCTTATATCATTTTAGTAAATCCTAATGTATTAAGTGAGGCCGGAATACCAAAAGAAGCAGCTATCGCGGCGACTATTTTAGCTACCGTGGGAACCACATTATTAGTAGGCTTATTAGCTAATCTTCCTATGGTGTCTGCTCCGGGATTAGGCTTACAAGCTTTTTTCACTTATACGGTAGTATTAGGCATGGGACTTACATGGCAGACCGCATTAGGGGCGGTGTTCGTATCAGGGGTAGTATTTTTCATTTTAACTATAACAGGTGCTTTGCAATATATAGTTAAATCAATTCCCGATGTATTGAAAGCTTCTATTAGTGTAGGGATAGGTTTATTTATTGCTTTTATAGGTCTGCGGGCTGCAGGGGTGGTGGTTGCAAATCCTGATACTTTGGTTAGTGTCGGCAATATTACTGAACCAGCTGTTATTTTAAGCTTATTAGGGGTATTTGCAGCCGGGGCTTTAATGGCTCGAGAAGTGCGCGGAGGACTGCTCATAGCTATTTTAGGTACAACTGTAGTCGGCATGCTTTTAGGGATATTTGAAGCACCAAAATCGGTAAATGATGTAGTTAGTCTAAGCCTGCCTAGTATAGATGCAACCTTCGGGCAGCTAGATTTAATAGCTGCTTTCAAATATGGGCTAGTATCAATAGTATTTAGTTTTACCATTGTGGAAATGTTCGATAATATCGGTACCATTATCGGCTTAAGCCGTCGGGCAGGTCTGGTGGATGAGGAAGGCAATATTCCTAATCTTAATCGTTTTCTAATGGCAAATTCACTTGGGACTATGTGGAGCTCCCTAGTCGGAACTTGTACCGTTACTACTTATGTAGAAAATGCGACGGGTATAACTGCAGGAGGGAGAACGGGATTAACTGCTGTAGTAGTAGCCATTTTATTTGCTCTAACCATATTTTTCGCCCCCCTAGTTACATTAATACCCGCTTATGCCACCGCTCCAGCCTTAATTATTATCGGGGTTTTAATGATGCAAGGAGTTAAAGATATTAACTTCGGCGAATTCTCCGATGCACTGCCGGCATTTTTAACTATAATTCTCATGCCCCTTACATATAATATCGCTCAAGGTATAGCTTTCGGTTTTATTTCCTACGCCATTATTAAACCCCTAACCGGGCGGGCGAAAGAAGTCCATTGGTTAGTCTATGTAATCGCCGTAGCCTTTGTAATTAATTTTGCTTTAAGGTTGGCATAGGCGGGGGGGGGATGTATAAAGATCCTAACTCGTTTTATTGAATTATGGAATAGATTAATTATACCCCTATGCAATTCTATCTTCTATCCCCTGTATTTCATAAAGAATTTCTGGATCAATATCAATACATTTACTTTCATCTCTATCCCCGGTTAAATCCCATGCTAAAGTATCATTCATTATTGTACATGTATTCATAAAAACATCCTTAGCTTTTAATGGTCTAAAAATCTCTTTTTCTAGTAAGTGAGTAATATCATATAAAACAATCTTGCCATCTGCAAAATATACGGTAACAGTATAATTCTCATTTGGCACTACTTGAACTATTTCTGGGAACATAGTTTTTCACCTCCAACTTATACCAATGGATTTATTCTATTTAATGGTTTCCCGTCTTTAGATAACTCCCAATTTTGCATTAGTTCATCTTGGTGGATAACACACCAGGCTAAAATTAATTTAAGCTGTCTTGATGGCAATGAACCTTTTATTACTCTTGCATTATAAATATCAATCAAAGCTTTATTGTCATTATATTTAGCATGGAAATGTGGCGGATTATGCTCATCATAATACATTGTCACACGAATTCCATAAAATAAAGATACTTCCGGCATTTATTTCACCTTTCTTTCAGTACTATTATTATAATTATTTTACCATATTTCTATCGAAAATCCTGCTAACCAATGCGTACTCATCAAATAATCACCATTGATTAGTCCACATAGACAGGTTAGTATTTCTTGCTTAAGTGCTTAAAAATTAAAATCCCTATATAGTATTGAAATAGGGTAAATCCGGTTAAATATAATATTATTAATACGTAATTTATTCCAATAACTCATTAATATCTTTAATTAACTCTGGTAAAAAATTTATTAAAACATCCCATACAATATTAAGTCGTATTCCTTCATAGTCGTGAACAATCTTATTTCTCATGCCTTTTATTTTCCGCCATGGAATATGAGTATTTATTTCTAAAAATTCCGGTTCTAGCCGTACTACTAATTCCCCTATTTGACTAAGATTAAAAACACAAGCAGATATAGTTTTGGGGTCGCCAGAAAATTCTTCAAAATTCATACCTTGCTTGAACTGCATTGCTTGCTTTGCATATATGTTTATTTTTCCAAGGATAGACTTTTCAGGTTCTTTCATAAATAAGTATCCCCGTTTCTCTTATTTCTTGGTCAACACGGCTCCCACTAATAATTTGTGAGGCCTCAATCAAATCTACTGGAACATTAAGTGCGTCTACTATATCTTCGAGTACACCAAAAAAATCAATCCCCCGAATTTTACCCTTGCTATCAATAACTATATCAATATCACTTATCCCCGTAGGATTTCCTTTTGCATAGGAGCCGAAAAGTATAGCTTTTTCAATAGGAAGCACAATA
>CAZYLY010000007.1:0-24978 GCA_964648825.1 uncultured Syntrophomonadaceae bacterium | reverse complement strand
CTTGATTCATACGATAACCCATCCTGGCTTTAGGTAACATATAAGGGGCGTTAGTCATACTTTCAACCCCGATGACTAATGCAATTTCGGTTCTGCCTAATAGCAGATTACTACAAGCAACATCTAGAGCCCTCATCCCGGAAGCGCAGTTTTGATTAATATTAACTGCACTACTGCGGTGAGGAAGACCTAAAGCCATAGCAACTTGACGGGCCGGTAATGAACCCTGCATATGGGGGTAAACTTGTCCCATAGTAATTTCATCAATTAATTCTGGTGCAACTCCAGCCCTTTCGATAGCAGCCTTTCCGGCAGTGATGGCTAACTCTTTAGCTTGGATATTGCTAAGGCTTCCCATAAATTTACCGATAGCAGTACGACATAAACTTACTATTACAACTTCTTTCAATTGTTATTCTCCTTTCAAATTAAAAGATTAGGAATATATAAAACTAGTATGATATGGATATTTTAATATAAACTTGTCCGATTCACCTCCTAATATTTAGCGATTTTTAGTAGATTATTTGGGTTAAAAAAAGAAATGCCAAAAAAGATGCTTTCATGCAGCTAATTGTAATATTAACCCCCCCACTAAATGTATGAAATTTTTCCCCCATAAGTATAAATATATCATATATTAAGAAAATTAAGAAAGGTGATAAGTAATTTTTTTAAAAACGTAATTATCTGCAAAAAGTAAATGGAGTAAGATTAATTAGATGTTTTGCGGTGAAATTATATGAGGTAACAAAATGATCTTAAAAAACAAAAAAACCGTTTTTAAAAACAAACGGTTTTCTAGCATATTATAGTAAGTAAATCTATAAGCGGAGTTCTGTATTTGATAGTCATCTATCTAGGATGTTAGTTACCTAACACCTCCAGCGACCTAACCCGGGAACGAAGCGGGCAACTCCAATGTTCCTCTATTCGGTCTTGCTCCAGATGGGGTTTGCCTAGCCATTTAGTCACCTAAATGCTGGTGAGCTCTTACCTCACCGTTCCACCCTTACCTGACTTTCGTCAGGCGGTTTGTTTCTGTGGCACTTTCCTAGGGGTCGCCCCCCCTGGACGTTATCCAGCATCCTGCCCTGCGGAGCTCCGACTTTCCTCGAGCCTAAGCTCGCGACTATCTGATTTACTTACATTAAAGCAAATTATATTGTATACTAGAAAAGAAGTATTTGTAAAGGATTTCGACAGTTTTTATTCTATTATAAAAAATTACTTAAACGGGAAGGAAAAGTACAACTTATAGAGAATACTTTACTAGATAGTTAATGGGGATGTATTTATATTTAATAATAATGCTTAGTTTTGGCATATGTTAGTGATGGAATTTAAAAATAGAGTCTGGAGGGGAGGGAAGAAGATTGGCTATTTTTGGTTCGGCGGATGTTACTGGTATACAGTCACTTTTTGCTTTTGTAGGTGTAATTTTAGCTATATTTATATTTATTAAATTTTGTACTTGGGCAAAAAGTTTTGAACTTGCCCCGGGGGTGAAAAAAGCTATATTTATTTTAACTGGAGTAGGTTTAGTTATCTTTAATATTCTATACTCTATGGGGAATAAATTAGCTGCTCAAGGTGATTGGAACATGGCAACCATAGCATTGGTTGGTTCTCTGGTTTGGGTATTAATTTTTGCATTTACTTTGATGGCTGAAACTAAAGCAGAATAATTTTTCTACACAAATAGACGGCTTTAGCCGTCTATTTGTATTTAAGTAGCAAGGAGATGAATTAATGGAAGTAGTTACTACTCGCAATATTTTTCAATATGTTGAAGGACAAGGATTTGTTTTAAAAGAAGACTTAATAATTAAGGAACATACTTTACAATTATTTATTAATGATAAATATTACACTACTTATGATTGTAGTCCAGAATTACTGCCAGAACTAATAATAGGGAATCTAGCTATAAACGGCTTAATTAATACCAGAAGTGATATAGATTTTATTGATATTAAAGATGATTGTATTAAAGTGAATATTCCTGAAAAAATAAGTCTGCCCAACCGTCCCCAGGAAACAGAACTTAAAATAACAGCAAAGCAAGTTTTAGAGTTAATGCATAAACATTTAGATAGCTCTCCCCTGCATAAATCAACGGGGGGAACTCATGTTATGAGTGTAGCTACCAATGATGATATTATATATAGCTGTCAAGATATTGGCCGCCATAATGCTTTAGATAAGCTTTATGGTTATTGTTTACAAAACAATATTAATACTAGTGATAAGATTTTTCTTAGTAGTGGTAGAATATCGAAAGAAATATGTTTTAAAGCTGTTAAAATGGGGATTAAAGTATTTATTGCCCGTGCGACAGTCAGCAGCCAGGCGATTGATTTAGCGAGGGAAAATAATATTACTGTTACCGGATTTACGCGGGGAAATCGGTTTAACATTTATTCTCATCCCCACAGGATTATAGAATAGGAGTATATGTATCATATGACTGATAAAGTAGCCGTCACCGTTGTTGATATGAAGCAAAAGGAATATACCGTTTGGGGATTGAGCGGGCAAACGGTTATGGAAGTATTGCAGCTTAACACTATTGAAAGCGATAATTATTGCGGCGGTAATGGTACTTGTGGTAAATGCAAGATTAAGGTGGAAGGTTTAGTAAATGAAATAACCCCTACTGAAAAACAATTATTATTGCCGGAAGAAATTAGACAAAATATAAGGTTAGGTTGTCGTACTATAATTAATGGTGCTGCTAAAGTTTTTTTAGAAGGATACGAAACTTATATTCCCCAATTAATTTCTAACCAGGTAGAACAAGATATTACCGAAGAGAAAATTCACCTCCATAGTTTTTTTATTCCTGGCTTGGATAAGGAATTTCCCATTGCCCTTCATCGTAGAATTACGGAAGCTTTAAATGAATTTAAACTTGATATTAGTCCAGACAATATTAACGAGTTATTGAGCATTGATAGAGCCGGGCGGCCCTCGCTGCAACTATATGCGGTAGTTTTTCCTGGACAAATAGTTAAATATATTAGTCGAGAACCTAAAAAAATATATGGAATAGCTATAGATTTAGGTAGTACAAGTTTATTTGCTGCACTAGTAGATTTGCTGGAAGGACAAGTAGCAGCTGTTTCTTCTAAGACAAATATGCAAAGGATTTACGGAGCCGATATTATTTCACGCTTAAGCTATGCTATGCAAAATGAAGAGGGGGAGAAAAACCTCCACCAAATATTAATTAATAATATTAATAGTATGATTGAGGAATTAGTTAAACAGGCCGCTATAACTCCTAACCAAATATTTACGCTTAATGTAGTGGGGAATCCTGTAATGCTGCACTTTTTTACTAATATTAGTGTAAAAGGATTTACGAGTTCTCCTTACGGGGGAGCCTTTATAGATGAATTATACTTAAGAGCCAAAGAACTAGGTGTTACTATTAATGAGGAGGCGTGTATTTCACTATTACCCCAAATAGGTGGATTTGTAGGAGCCGACACAGTAGCAGCACTATTAAATTTAGAAGAGAAAACCATATCTTATTTATTAGTAGATATAGGCACTAATGGAGAAATTGTTTTACATAAAGATGGGCAGATGTGGGCTACATCTGCGGCGGCCGGTCCCGCCCTAGAAGGGGGACATATTACTTGCGGGGTTAGAGCCGGCTCAGGAAGTATAGATAAAGTTTGGTTGGGGGAAAACGATGGACTGGAATTTAACCTTATCGGTGAAAAACCGGTAAAAGGATTATGCGGGTCAGCTATCATTGATTTAACTGCGGTTTTATTAAAAGGGAAATATATAGATAATAATGGCATCATTAACCAAGAGTCTAAGCAGGGCATAAAGGTAATAGATGGTGATTCTAACCGACATTTAATTATATATGACCAAGAAGATATTTTGCCGGGACAGCCTATTATTTTTAGTCAGGAAGATATTAGACAAGTTCAATTAGCTAAGAGTGCTTTAAGAACAGCTATAGATTTATTATTAGAAAAAGCTAAAATAAGCTATGACGATATAGACAAAATATTTTTAGCGGGAGCATTCGGCAATTTTTTAAATCCCGTTAATGCCATAAGCATAGGCTTACTCCCTCCAATTGAACCCCATAAGGTAGTTAACATAGGTAATGCTGCCGCTAATGGGGCTATATTATCACTACTATCTAAGTCTAAAAGAACTTATGCGGCTAAGTTAGCCAGAAATATAAAATATATTGAATTAGCCAATAATCAAAACTTTCAAGAACAATTTATTAACAACCTTAATTTTCCGGTTAATGATTATTAGCCATAGGTAATTTATGGGGCAGGAAAAGCAGGCTAAAGGTGAGAATTGTTTTAAAAAACATAAATGGGAGGGTATAAAATGAGATTGGAAAATAAAGTGGCTATCGTAACTGGCGGGGGAACTGGTATAGGTAAACAGGCAGCTATTGATATGGCGGCAGAAGGTGCTAAAGTACTAGTTATGGGTAGAAGAGCGGAGCCTTTAGAAGAAACAGTTGCAGAAATAAAAAAAGCCGGGGGTAAAGCTATAGCTTTCTCGGGTGATGTGACAAAAACTGAAGATGTAGAAAAAGCTAGGGAATTAGTTAAAGAGGAATGGGGACGGTTAGATATTTTAGTTAACAATGCTGGTTCGGGAATGAGAAAACCATTTTTGGAAACTACTTTAGAAGAATTTGATTACATTTATCAAATCGACCTGCGCAGTGTATTTCTTGTTACCCAAGTAATGCTGCCTTTAATGCAGGAAAGTGGTAATGGCAGCATTATTAACATTTCATCCATATTAGGGGTACTAGGTTCGAAAAACTCTTCGGCTTATTGTGCTATGAAAGGCGGGGTTGTTCAATTAACTAGGGCTTTAGCAGCCGAACTAGGCCCTATTATTAGGGTAAACTGTTTATGCCCTTCCCATATTGTGACCCCGATGATGCAATGGGAAATAGACCGTTTGGAAGCAGCTGGTAAAATGGATAAGTTAAATAAATTATTTCCCATGAAAAGAGTTGGTTATCCAGATGATATGTCAGGTAGTATTATTTTCTTTGCTGCAGATGAATCTAAATGGCTTACGGGTAATATCTTTATGATTGATGGCGGCTTATCTTGCTATTGTTAGTGAGGAGTTAGGAGTGAGGGGTAAGGGGTGTTACCCCCACGTCTTACATCTAACGTTTCACGTTTTACTTCCTATTGCTTTTCCTAAATTTTAGTGCTTAAATTATTTACTAGGGATAATTGGAGGTATTATTAATGAAAGTTGATTATCATGTTCATGGTGTATCTCATGGTGAATATAAGTATTCTTTCAAATGGCTGGCAAGCTTTGTGGAGCAAGCTAAAAAAATGGGTTTAAATGAGATGGGTTTTTCTGAACATGATGAATTTATAGGTGAAGTTGAGGTAGATTTAATTCGGGAAGTAAGTCGTTTAAACCCAGATATACCTATTAAAATTGGTTTAGAAGTAGACTATAAACCGGGAGCAGAAGATAACATAAAACAATTAAGTAGGTCTAAGCTTTTTGATTATTTAATCGGCTCTGTACATATTATTGATGATTGGCCATTTGATCATCCAGATTGCCAATATAGATTTAATGATTTCGATATAGATGATATATATATAAAATATTTCAATTTAGTTCATAAGTCCGCTAAATCCGGTCTGTTTGATATAATCGGGCATTTTGATTTAATTAAGATTTGGGGTCATAGACCCCCAAAAAACATTATTAATTATGTAGAACCTGTTTTAGTAAGTATTAAAGAAGCCCATTTAACCATAGAAATAAATAGTGCCGGCCTTCGAAAACCGGTAGCGGAAATTTACCCTCAATATGAAATTATAGAATTAATGCACAAAATGGATATAGGTATAACCTTTGGCTCCGATGCCCATCATCCTAGTCAGATGGGTCTTGGAGTTGATGAAGCTATAGCTTTAGCCAAAAGAGCCGGTTATAAAAAAGTAATTACATTTAAGCAAAGAGACAAAAAAATCCTACCCTTATAAATGTTAATATTTTATTAAAAGGAGCTAGATAATGACAAGTATAGCCATACTACTAGTAAGTTTAGGAATAATATTAATCGCTGCAGAAGTATTTGTTAATGGAATAGAATGGTTAGGTCATAAGTTGAATTTATCGGAAGGGGCAGTAGGAAGCGTTTTAGCTGCGGTGGGGACTGCTTTGCCCGAAACTATTATTCCGATAATTGCCATAGTGTTTAGCGCTGGTGATGCTGGTCATGAAATAGGAATTGGGGCTATTTTAGGTGCCCCTTTAATGTTGGCTACTTTGGCGATGTTTGTATCTGGAGTGGCGGTATTAATTTTCAAGAACCGGAGAATCAAGGGTTCAGCAGTAGTCGCTGATTATTCTACTATGAGCAGGGATTTAAGTTTTTTCCTGGCTATTTATGCAGTAGCAATTTTAAGCGGAGCCTTACCGCCTAATTTGAGAATAGTGCAATTAATAATCGCTGTTATAATGGTAATTGCTTATGCTTATTATGTCTATGTTATGTTATCCGAGGAAAGGGATACTAACGGAAGCCATGATTTACCCCGATTTTATTTAGCCCGCAATAATAATTCTCCTCCACTTATGCTGGTAATAACACAAGTATTATTAGCTTTAGGTCTTATTGTGTGGGGAGCCCATTTATTTGTGGGAGCTATTACAGCCGTGGCTATAATGTATAGTGTACCAGCTTTTGTTTTAGCCCTAATCATTACTCCAATTGCGACCGAATTGCCGGAGAAGTTTAACAGTATCATTTGGATTTCCCGGGAAAAGGATACTTTAGCCCTAGGTAACATAACTGGAGCCATGGTTTTCCAAAGCTCTTTAATACCCGCTATAGGAATATTTCTGACTAACTGGCAATTAACTTCTGGAGCTTTTGTGTCTGGAATACTAGCTTTGATGTCGGCGGGGCTTATCTACTACGAATTACGCAAGAAAAAGCATATTAGCGCGGGGATTCTTCTGTTAGGCGGAATTTTCTATGTTGTATTTATTATTTTAGTATTGCAGGGCATTATCTCTTAAGAGTACTATTAAAAAAATAAACAAGCCAACAAAAAAACCGGTTTAACCGGTTTTAATATTTTCTATATTAACTAGCTTTGCTTAAATGTAATTCAGCATTAGCTTGTTGGCGTTTATTTAATTTACTATAAGCAGTTTGCCAACGTTGTTCTTCATCTTTTCTCTTATGGCTTAGGAAAACTCTTAATTTAGCATATCTTTGTCTAGCATGTTTTTCTACCATTACAGTTGCAATGTATAACGCAACAAATAGTCCCCCCTTGACCATAAAGTATATTAAAGTATACATTAAAAAAGCTTGTTGCATTTCTGTCATGGTTAGCCCCCCTTTCTTAATTTAGCCAATTATCTGTTTATTACACTTCGAGATATATCCTTTTAAAAACATATAATATACTTACTGTTCCACTTACAACTGAAGCCAAAATCCCCACCGCTGCGTATAAACCCATAAGTAACACCTCCCTTTATCACAACATCACATCTTATTATGTTGTTATGTACCATTATAATAACATCACATCATGTGATAATCAAGAGGTATTTAGTAAATATTCAGTTAATTTATCCCGAAAAAAAGTTATTTTGCGCAAAAAAATACCCGGGTAAATTATTTACCCGGGCTAAGCCGTACGTCTATTTATTTACTTTTTATTTATTAGTCCTCTTCTTTGATTTTGGGCAATTTAAGATCCGTATCAAATTCCTTGCGCCAATCAGTTAAGTATTCTTCAATAAGTTTTCGCACCAGGCGGGATTTAGTAGTTGCCTGATCTGCACAGGCAAATCTAAGTTCACGATCAATGTCTTCTGGTACAACTACTGAGATGTATTTCATATTATTACCTCCTTTCGTTATTTAAACCGAACTATAGCTTTCCTAATCTTATTGTAGTACTTGTTGGCTATGTATACAATTCGCTTGCCTCACTTGGTACTAATTATTGGACGTTTCGCATCTTCACAGGGTTTAAATTAATACCTTGTTAAAGTTATCACAATAACAAGCCGATAAAATTGTAACAAATTAAGTTGCTATATCAGTGTTATTGGCACTTAACAAGATATTAAATGATTTTATTATTAAAATATTTAAAGAACTATATTAACTGAAAAGCAGAATATGCCTTAAAATCATATGATTAAGAAGTAAATTGAACAGTTAACGAAAAATTTCACAAGTTACCTATTTAGTATCTTAACATATATTCTTGCTTTTTCCAACGGTAAAATTCTTGACGGTTAAAACATTTACTGTTAGTTTAAAACGAGTAATAAAGTAGTAAAGGGGGAAGCGACCAGGTGGCAGTTAATCCATATGATAAGGCACACGAGTTGGCTAAGGCTATTACTAATAGTGAGCAATACTTAAACTATGTAAATGTTAAAGGATTAATAGAAGGTAATGAGGAATTAACCGGGAAGCTATTACAACTACGTAATCTGCAAATGAGGTTAAATGTAGCCGAAGAGTTAGACGAAGAAGCAAGACAGGAATTAATTAATCAAATTAACGGGGAGTTTACTACTCTTAATCAGATAGAAGAGGTACGGGAATTTTTTCAGGCTGAAAATCAATTTGTCTTAATGTTTAATGATATTCAGCAAATTATACAAAAGAAGATTGAAGAAGGCTTGAAATAAAAATAATTAATAAGAATTATCGAAAGCTACTAAGTTAGTAGCTTTTTACTAATATGTTATACTAATTAATTAGTTACTTACTTGTTTTTGGGCAAGTAATTAGGAGGGCTTTTAGTGTATGCAATAACAAAAAAAGAAGTTCTAGCTAATAATATTAAGTTAATTAATGTCAATGCTCCTAATATTGCTAAAAAAGCGCAACCGGGTCAGTTTGTAATTGTTCGTATTAATGAATACGGGGAAAGAATTCCTTTAACAGTTGCGGATTATGATCGGGAAGCAGGTGATATTACTTTAATTTTTCAAGAAGTAGGCAGATCAACCATAGATATGGGAAAGCTGGAGCTGGGTGATAGTTTATTAGATGTTGTGGGGCCTTTAGGCAAACCTTCAATCATTGAAAAATATGGGAAGATAGTTTGTATAGGGGGAGGGGTAGGAGTAGCCCCTATTTACCCTATTACTAGGGCTTTATATGAAAAAGGCAACCATATTATTTCCATAATAGGAGCCCGCAATAGTGAAATGTTAATATGGGAAGATAAAATGACTGTTATTAGTAATGAAGTATATGTTACTACTGATGATGGTTCTTATGGGGAAAAAGGGTGGGTTACGGATGTCTTAACCCGTATAATTGCTGGCAGTGAGATAGACTTAGTTATTGCTATTGGACCTTTGGTGATGATGGAATCTGTATGTGCAGTAACTAAAACTAAGGGAATTAAAACTGTAGTTAGCCTTAATCCCATTATGCTGGATGGAACTGGGATGTGTGGTGCTTGTAGGGTAGAAATTGGCAATGAGACTAGATTTGCCTGTGTAGATGGACCTGAATTTGACGGGCATTTAGTCGATTGGCAAAATGTGAAACAAAGGGCTAAGATGTTTATAAAGCAAGAAAATATGGCTATAGGAATAGGCGAAATAGATTCACATCACCATAGTTGCAGTTGTCATGGTGAGGGGGTTAGATGCTAATGGCAAAGGAAATTGTGAAAGAAAAATACCGGATGCCCCTGCTTGACCCCCGCCAAAGGGCTACTTGTTTTGAAGAAGTAGCCTTAGGTTATGATGAGGAAACAGCTTTTTTGGAAGCTTTAAGATGTTTACAATGTAAAAAACCTTTTTGTATTGATGGGTGTCCAGTAGGGGTGCCGATTCCAGAATTTATAAAATTAATTGTGGAACGTGATTACCAAGCAGCTGCAATAAAAATCAAGGAGAAAAATAGTTTGCCTGCTATATGCGGACGGGTATGTCCCCAAGAAAACCAATGTGAGAAACTATGTATCATGGGGAATAAAAATGAACCTGTGGCCATTGGACGTTTAGAAAGATTTGTCGCTGATTGGGAATTGCAACATACTTCCAATGAAGTTTCCAGACCTGCAGCTACTGGCAAAAACATTGCTGTTATTGGCTCTGGTCCTTCAGGCTTAACTTGTGCTGCAGACTTGGCTAAGTTAGGACATAATGTAAGGGTTTTTGAAGCTTTACACATTCCTGGAGGAGTATTAGTTTATGGAATACCGGAATTTCGCCTGCCTAAAAGTATAGTCGCAACTGAAATAGACAATATTAAAAAACTGGGGGTAGATATTCAAGTTAATAGTGTAATCGGTCAATTATGGACAATTGATGATTTATTCGAAACAGAAGGTTTTGATGCCGTGTATATAAGTACTGGAGCCGGGTTGCCATATTTTATGGAAATCCCTGGTGAAAACCTTAATGGTGTATATTCAGCTAATGAGTTTTTAACGCGGGTTAATTTAATGAAAGCTTATCAATTCCCTGAATACTTAACTCCAGTTGACCCAGGCCGTAAAATAGCTGTAATAGGCGGGGGGAATGTAGCTATGGATGCGGCGCGTACTGCACTGCGTTTAGGCGTTGATGAATCATATATTATCTATAGGCGCTCAGAAAACGAACTGCCTGCCAGGTTAGAGGAAGTAGAACATGCCAAAGAAGAAGGGGTTATATTCAAATTTCTAACTAGTCCCGTGGAAATCCTGGGGGATGATGAAGGACGGGTAAAGGCTATAATATGCCAGAATTTTGAATTAGGGGAACCCGATGATTCAGGAAGGCGTCGTCCGGTTCCGATTAAGGACTCTTATTTTGAAATGGAAGTTGATGCGGTAGTTATGGCTATTGGTCAAGGGCCTAACCCCTTAATACCTGCAACTACTCCTGACTTAGAGATTAATAAAAATGGTAATATAATGGCAAATGATACGGGATTAACATCTAAATCCGGTGTATTTGCTGGGGGGGATGTAGTCACGGGTGCAGCTACAGTTATACTGGCGATGGGTGCTGGGAAAAAAGCGGCTTTTAGTATAGATGAATATTTGAAAAAAGGATTATAGAGAGGATGGAGAAGATTTTGCGTAAGTTTTCAATAATAATATTGTTAGTAGTATTTAGTTTCAGCCTGTTGGGTTGTAATAATGATAAACAAGACCAAGTAATTGTAGTAGTAAATGGTACGGAAATAACTGCAGAAGAATTTAATAAGCATTACACTATGATTAAATTCGGCTATGAAGCCCAAACAGGTAAAACGCTAAGTGAAAAGGAGGATGCAGAATTAATCCAAAAAATGAAAGATAGCGCCTTTGAAGACCTAGTTATGCAAACGCTTATAAAACAAGCAGCAGCAGAAAAAGATATTAAAATAGCCGATAAACAAGTAGAAGAAGATTTGCAAACAATTAAGGAACGTAATGGTGCGGATAATTTTGCCAAGCTTTTAAAGCAAATGTCTATGACGGAAGCTGATTTAAAGGTACAAATAGAATTAGAAGGACTCCTTATGGCTTTAAAAGAGGAAGTAACTCCTGATGTTACCGTAACTGACGAAGAAGTAGAGGAATATTATAAGAATAATATTGACTCCTATACCGAAGCTGGTGGTATGGAAATTGCTCATATTTTGCTGGAAACTGAGCAGGAGGCGCTAGATATTCTAGCTAAATTAGATAAAGGTGAGGATTTTGCCAAGTTAGCTGCTGAGTATTCTACCTGTCCTAGTAAAGAACAGGGGGGAAATCTAGGTTTAATTGATGAAAATACTTCCTTCGTAGAGGAATTTAAGGTAGCTGCTCTCCAATTAAAAGCAGGAGAAATGACTAAAAAACCAGTAAAGAGTGAATTTGGCTACCATATTATTAAGGCTGGAGAATTTAAAGAAGCCACAATATCTGCTTTCGAAGAAGTGAAAACAGAGATAACTGGGCAATTAAAACTTGAAAAAGAAAATGAGGAATTTAATAATTTTTTACTCGAACTAAAAGAGAAAGCCACTATTGAAGATAAACGAGAAAATAAATAATATTTTTTCATTATGTTGATTTGCCGGGTCGATAATATTAGGCTTGTTGTCTCCCCATGACCTGTAGGTTATGGGGAGTTTTACTATTTTTTTTGAGGGAGGATTTATGAAAAAAGCTAAAGTTATATTAAACATTATTCTAACAGCTATTATATTACTAATGCCCATTCCGGTATTAGCAAATTCTGCTGATACTGATGAATATGCTACGGTGGAATTGTATGAAAAAGCCCAGGTTATTAAGGTGGAAAATGTTGAGCCCGAACCTATAGAAGGTATAGAAGACTACACATTTCAAGAACAGGTTATTACAGTGAAAATATTATCAGGTAATCATAAAGGGCAGACCTTGGAAGCCTTAAATACTTTATCTGGTAGTATAGGCTGGGATTTGGCCGTAAAGCCTGGAGATAAAGTTATTTTATATATGCTGGAAAATAATGGTGAATTAACGGAAATATATCTTTCGGATATGTTCCGAACTTCTTATGTGAATTATCTAATTTTACTTTTTGTTTTGTCTTTAGTAGTAGTCGGGGGGGTTAAAGGAATTCGGGCTCTAGTCGCATTAGGGCTTACTGTTTTAGGTATTTATAAAGTATTATTACCCGTACTTCTTAAAGGTGGTTCGCCTTTATTTACTACCATCCTTATTCTAATCGGGGTTACCTTGCTAACGATGGTGATAGTCGCGGGATTTACTAAAAAGGCGTTAGCTGCTACATTAGGTACTATGGGTGGGGTAATAATTGCCGGCATTTTAGCTTTAATAATAGGTGATTTAGCCCATTTTACTGGTTATGCTTCGGAAGAAAGCCGGATGTTATTATATGTGGAAGGGTTAAATATAAATATGCAGGGGCTCTTATTTGCGGGGATTTTAATCGGAGCTTTAGGTGCAACTATGGATGTGGCTATGTCTATTGCTTCGGCGATTGAGGAAATTAAGAAGGCTGACCCTACTTTAACGACTAAAGATTTAATGCGGGCGGGGATGAATGTAGGACGCGATATAATGGGAACGATGGCCAACACTTTAATACTTGCTTATACTGGGGGTGCTTTACCATTATTAATTTTATTCATGGCTTATAACACTTCCGCAGTGCATATTTTTAATTCGGAGTTAATTGCTACTGAGATTGTTCGCGCTGTAGCGGGAAGTATTGGATTAATTTTTTCTGTACCTATAACTGCTTTTCTGGCTAGCTTACTATTTGCGCACAGTAATAATACCCGGGAGTTTGCGCAGGATAGTAGTGTATAATTTAATAGTTGCTATTTGGAATTTAATCCTCTAAACTATTAATTGATAATGATTATCATTGATAAAAGGAGGATAGTAAATGACTCCGAAGCATATTAAAGATATACTAGATACACATGATTATAAGTTAACTCAGCAAAGAGCGGCTATACTAGATGTAATGATTGATAATCAAGATGAACACCTTAGTGTAGAAGAAGTATTGAGTGAAGCTAAGGAAAAAGTGCCTAATATAGGAATTGCTACAGTTTATCGCACCTTAGATAAGTTGGCCAGTATTGATGTGCTTTATAAAACTATGTTTGAGGGCGGCAAATATAGATATGAATTATCCAGAGCCGGGGCGCATCAACACCATCATATTATATGCCTTAAGTGTAATTGCATAATGGAGGTTGAAGAGGATTTACTTCATACTTTAGAAGCCCAAATCGAAGCGAAAGGTTATAAAATTATTGATCATGAGCTTAAGTTTTTTGGATATTGTCCCGATTGCAATAAATAGTATTTTTAATTTAGAATATAACTGCCAGTTATGATAAAATTATATAAAATAAACATCTGCACAATTTATACTTTATATTTGAAAAGAGGGAGAATTACTATGCTAAAACTAGAAAATATAGCTTTAACAGTTGATAATAACGGTGAAAGCAAGGAAGTTTTGCGGGATATTAGTGTAACTTTTGAACCAGGTAAATTATATGCGGTAACTGGACCTAACGGTGGAGGTAAAACTTCATTAGCTAAAGTAATAATGGGCATCTACGCACCATCAGCGGGTAATATTTATTTAAATGATGAAAAAATTAATGCTTTAGGGGTAGCTGAAAGGGCTAAAAAGGGTATTGCTTACGCTTTTCAACAACCTCCGAGATTTAAGGGATTAACAGTAGAAGATTTATTGAAAATTGCTAAGCCCGATATTGATAATATGACTATGCGTAAAACTATAAGGGATGTTGGATTATGTCCAGAAGATTATTTAGAAAGAGACTTGGGTCCCGGGCTGAGTGGGGGAGAAATGAAGCGCATTGAGATTGCTCAAGTATTAACTCGGGATGCGGAAATAAGTATATTCGATGAACCTGAGGCAGGAGTTGATTTATGGACTATTCAAAGACTTATATTTATTATTATGCAAAAGTTTAAAGCTAAGCAGGATGCAACGGCAATAATAATTACGCATAATGAAAATGTGTTACCTATTTGTGATGAAATAATTGTCGTTGAAAATGGTCAAATAGCTAATATAGGTAAACCTAATGAAGTATGGTCTATGATTAGGGAAGATATAGAATGCAAAAAAAGATTAGAATGTCGGGGAGATATGTTGTATGAAATTCAATAATTTAGATTGGGAGCTTTTGGGGGCTATTACCGATTTAAAGGAAGTTCCTCAAGGTGCTGTCAACATTAGAAAAGACGGACATGCTATTATGAGAAACTCGTCCCCTAATATTACTATAACCCCATTTACGGATAAGCCTGGTATTATTGTAGAAATAAAGCCGGGAACGAAAAATGAGTCGGTACATGTTCCGGTTATAATGACTGCTTCTGGCTTGGAAGATAAGGTGTATAATACTTTTATCGTCGGCGAAGATGCCGATATTACTATTGTGGCTGGCTGTGGAATTCATAATGATAGTCATGCTGATTCTTCTCATGATGGAATTCACGAAATTATTGTTAAGAAAAATGCCCGCATGAAGTATGTGGAAAAACATTATGGTCAAGGCGGGGGCAAAGGTAAACGTGTTTTTAACCCTAATACAATTATTAGAATAGAAGAAGGCGGTATTGCTGAATTAGAGATGATACAAATAGAAGGTGTAGATGATACTATACGGCCTACTACTGCTTATGTAGATAAAAAGGGTAGTTTAACTATTCTGGAGCGCTTACTTACCCACGGTGCTCAAAAAGCGGAATCAGATATTACTATTTATATAGAAGGTGAAGGTGCTAGTGCTCAGATATTATCACGTTCTGTAGCACGGGATACTTCGGAACAGATTTTTAAAGCTGCTATGGTTGGCAAAACTGAATGTTTTGGTCATGTTGAATGTGATGCTATTATAATGGGTAATGCCAAGATCAAAGCTGTACCCGAATTAATAGCAGAGAGTGCGGATGCAGTATTAACTCATGAGGCGGCTATAGGAAAAATTGCCGGAGAGCAATTAATCAAGCTTATGTCATTAGGCTTAACTGAACAAGAGGCAATTAATACAATCTTAGAAGGATTTCTTAGGTAAGAGTGTTAGGATGGTATCATTATGAATTTAAATTTATTTAAAACTTTTGTTAGGGTGGTTGAAACGCAGAATCTTTCTAAAACTGCAGAGGAATTTGGTATATCACAACCAGCAGTAACTAAACAAATTCAAGCCTTAGAAGATTACTTTGCGGTATTATTATTAGAAAGATCTGGCCGAAAACTAAAGACTACTGAAGCTGGGGAGACCTTATACCACTGTTCTAAGGAGATTATTAAGACTATAGAAAAAACCGAAAAAGAGATGGAAGAAGTATCTGAAAGTCGTAAGGGCAAGCTCTATATAGGGGCTAGTACGATTCCGGGTCAATATATTTTACCTTTAATTATTAAGAAGTATAAAGATAAGTATTCTAATGTTAGCCTAAGTATGGATATTGCTGATACCGAAAAAATATTTAATCAAGTAGCAGAAAGGGAATTAGATATAGGTATTGTAGGGGGCTGGCTGAATAATCGTAAGGTTGATGGATTTAAATGGTTAGAAGATGATTTAATGCTGGTTGTACCAGAAGGGCACAAGCTTTCCCGGCTAACTGAAGTAAGTGTTAAGGATTTATTAAATGAAAAATGGATTATAAGGGAAAGGGGTTCGGGAACTAGGCGAGCTGTAGAAGATTTATTAACTGCTTGTGATGTGAGGAAAGAAGATTTAATCGTATATATTGAAGCGGGAAGTACTGAAGCAGTGTTAGCCTCAGTTGAATCTGGTATGGGTATTTCGATTGTATCAAAATGGGCGCTAAGAAAAGATCCTTACCGCAAAATAAAAGGGGTTAAAATAGCTGAGCCTAGTGCTAAAAGGTCTTTTTATGTTATTTATCCTAAGCAAAAATCACGCCGCAAATCAGTAAATAATTTCCTGGAATATCTGAAAAAATTAGAAGAACCAAATAAACAGGTATAAGATGGGGGAGGCTACAGCCTTCCCTTTTTAGTGTTTTAGGGATTAAATTCAAAATTAGGTGAATTACTTTCATTCTTTAGCATACCTTTTTAACAAAGCATCAAAAATTAGGTTTGATTTTGGGTAAGCTTTGTATATAATGTATCTGTTATGCAATTTTAAGAGAATATCTGGAGGTGTTTTTTAATGTTACCTTTACCTAAAAAGTATTTTGTAACAGCTGCTGCTTCCGAGGGGGAGAGCAAATTAACTGCATTTGATGGAGCTTTATTGAAAGCAAGGGTTGGAAATACGAACTTATTAAGAGTAAGTAGTATATTGCCTCCAGGTTGTGAATACGAGCCCGATTTGGTTGTTCCTCCTGGATCCTTACTACCGATTGCCTATGGTTCTATCGTAAGCGATGTTCCTGGTGAAATCATATCAGCGGCGGTAGCTGTAGGCATTACTCCTGATAGCTTTGGGGTAATTATGGAATTTTCAGGCAAATGTTCCCAAGCGGAAGCGGAAAAACAAGTTACGTTAATGGTAGAAGAGGCTTTTAGAGTTAGGGGTATTGAGTTACAAGAGATTAAAGTAGCAGCTGTTGAACATAAGGTGGAAAAGATTGCTTCTGCTTTTGCCGCAGTACCATTATGGTATTAAACCTGTAAGGAGGAAAAGTAATTGGAACTCTGGTTTACTGAATATCAAACTAAAGCTTTAGGTTTTAGTTGCAAGATTAACAAGACTTTAAAAACTGAACAAAGTGAGTTTCAAACATTAGCCGTAATTGAAACCGAGCAATTTGGTAATATGTTATTACTTGACGGTATGGTTATGACAACTGATGCGGATGAATATGTCTATCATGAAATGATTACTCAAGTAGCACTAAATGCGCACCCTAATCCGAAAAGGGTGCTGATAATCGGCGGCGGGGATGGCGGGGCCTTAAGAGAGGTAGTTAATCATCCTTTAGTGGAAAAAGGTACTTTAGTGGAAATCGATGAAAGGGTTACTATAGCTTCACAAGAATTTTTTCCGCAATTAGCTTGTTCCTTTGACCATGAGAAAGCCGAAGTTATAATTGACAATGGAATTAATTATGTTAAAGAACATAAAAATAGTTTTGATGTAATTATTGTGGACTCTACTGAACCAGTGGGACCAGCTGTAGAACTATTTTCATCTAGTTTTTATGGACAAGTATATGAATGTTTACATGAAGACGGAATCTTAGTAGTACAAAGTGAATCACCATTTTTTAACCAAGATGTTATTCAAATGGCTTATGGAGGAATTGCTAAGGTTTTTCCTATTACTAAATTATACTTAGCCAGTATTCCGACCTATCCTAGTGGATTATGGAGTTTTACTATAGGTTCTAAAAAATATGATCCTGAATTAATCCATAATAAACCAGAATTAAACTCAAAGTATTATTCCTATGATGTCCATCAGGCCGCCTTTAAATTGCCCCCTTTTGTTAAAGATATAATTAAGGGTGAATAATTATGGGAAATAGTAGGATTGATTATTTAGAACGCAAAGCTATTTTTATGGCTAGTGCTGATAATATGGAGAAATGCGATAAAGTTATTATCGGTATTCCTATGGATGCTACCACTAGCTTTAGACCAGGTACACGTTTAGCCCCTTACCGGGTGCGGGAAGTATCAGAAGGTATCGAAGAATATAGCATATATCAGGATAAATCACTGGAAGATATTAATTTTTATGATGCTGGTGATATTGAAATTCCTTTTGGTAATGTAATAGCTAGTTTAGAGCGTATTGAACAAGTATGTAAGCTTTTATTAAATAAAGGTAAAAAAATCTTTTCTATTGGGGGGGAGCATTTAGTATCACTCCCTTTAATAAAAGCCCATAAAGACCAGTACTCTGATTTAGTAATTATTCAAATGGATGCCCATGCTGATCTAAGGGAGGATTACTTGGGAGAAAAGTTATCCCATGCTGCTGTGATGCGGCACGCAGTCGATATTGTAGGTTCGAAAAACTTATTTCAATTAGGGATACGGTCTGGTACTAAAGAGGAAATGGAGTTTGCAAAGGAACATACTTATATGTATCTAAATGAACTCCCGGCAGTGCTAGAGCAAGTAAAACAGAAAATCGGCACCAGGCCGGTTTATTTTACCCTGGATATAGATGTTTTAGATCCAGCTTTTGCCCCAGGAACTGGAACCCCCGAACCGGGCGGCTTCACTTCTAGGGAGATATTACAGGCTATTTTAACATTAGGAGATTTAAATATAGTTGGTTTCGACATAGTCGAAATATCGCCGCCTAATGAAAAAGGGGATATCACTTCTATTTTAGGAGCCAAGATTTTACGCGAAGCATTGCTTAGGTATTAAACGATAATGACGCTGCGGGTGGGGCAGAGCCCCACCCCTACACATATTATCACATTCCACATTCTAAAACCTAGTTAATCCTGATGGGTAGATGTAAAGGGTATTAGTGTTAGGTACCCGATTAAAAACGATGTAATCTTCTAGTATTTGTAAGACTGATTCTAAAACTTCTTCTCCGCCATCAACTGTAATTTCACATACTGCCACATCTAATTCAATCCAGTTTAGAAGTCTTAATTCTTCAATTCCTTCTTCTAAAAACTCTAATTCGGTATAAGGGATGGAAAAGGGAGCTCTAGGTTTACTTTTTATATGGGCTTCTAGTTTGCTGAGAAATAATTTCAGCATTTCTTCCCGTTCTGGGCTAATAACATATTGGAATAATATATCGTATAAATTCTGGGCGATTACTATAGATCTTACTGTAGGTAATAGGAAATGTCTTTCGGTGTTTATAAATTTCACTGTAAATGGTTTTTCTGCCATCATTATTAATCACTCCTTGTTTGTATTAGTATAAGCTTAAATGTTTACTGCGCCTAAAACAACAGTATTTATTATTCTTTAGCAAAATTTTCATTTATAAACAGGATTTTCACCCCTAGTAAAGAAGTTATTATTATATAATTTTTTGATAAGCAGGAAGGAGTAATTAAAATTTTAGAATTAACCGCCATTGAAAATTTCAGGCTAATTGAACGTAATAAGGCTGCAGGAGATACTTATTTTAATTATAATGGGGTACCTGCTAAAGCTGAATTTTTATTTTATTTACAAGGAAATGCTTGTTTAGGTATACGCGTAGGACGACATGATGGTATAGCAACTAGTCAGGATTTTGAGGAATATATAAACAACCATCGCCAAGAATTAAAAAAACGTGTACAGCCTGACGTTGCAAGGGTTAAACAAGAAAGGCTGGCCAGATTAGCGAAATTAGCTGAACAATAAGTTCTAATCGGGGTTATTTAATTTTTTCATATAATTAATTAAGATTAAGTCGGTAATAACAACTGCAAAGTATGCTATCCAGAATGATAAACTTGTATAAGTGGAAGTGGCTATGGCATAAATAACCAATAAAACGGAGCATAAGGTCAATATAATTGTAGTAGCTTTTAAAAAATTTAACATGGGCTAAAAACCTCCTTTATAACCTAATTATTGGTATTGCGCTAATTAGTACTACATGGTATAGTTTATATCTATGATTGTAAAAGTCAAGTCTTTCGGGCAAATGTTATAGTATATTAATGGATTTTCCTTTTATAATCCACAATTTTTAATACTTGGTTCACATATAATTAATTAAGGGAGAGTACTATTAAATGTGGACTGTTTAAAAAGTGTAATTCTCAGGGAAAATCAGATGTGGCTAGTATAGTTGCAGTATGTTTCGCAAATAGACTTGGAGGTGAGGCGATGAAGAAGAAATGGGGAAAAGGGGACCCAGTTAATTTATCCGATTTATTAAGAATTACTCCGGTAGCTAATGAAATTATGCTGCTTAGTGAGGAGTTAGACTTAAGTAGCACTGATATAATGTGGATTGCCAACCAAATAATAGATAGTACCGAAGTAGTCGATGAAGAATTTATATCCAAAATATTCCAAGATGGGGAAGATTACGATATACCCGTAGAAGATGATTGGGATGATATAGATATAGAAGATCTGGAAGACGAAATGGAACAGGCTATGTATATGGTTAATGTTAAGATAACTAGTGAGGGCAGATTTCCCGAAATCGGAATCAAAGCCGGAATTAATGATAAAGAGGATTTTAGTTACTTTTTTGAAATGGTCATGGATATGCTCGAAAAACTAGAGTAAAAATAATTAGCCCGGCTTGGCCGGGTTTTTTTATGGCGAAAATAATAGTAGAATAATAGTAGCGGTTATTTATTCAGGGGGGCGGGTAAAATGATTATTGATTTAAATAATAGAGTAAAAGTAATTAGACCAGAAGCTGTAGCAGTTTTTCCTTATAGCAATTCTTTATTTATCAATGATGACATAAGGGTAATGGTTGATGCTGGTGCTGGGGGCAAGGCTTATTTACCTATTAAATCAAATAGTATTGATTTATTATTAATTACCCATAACCATTTTGACCATGTTAACGGCCTAAGCTTATTTTCTAATGCACAAATAATGGCGGGTCAGGAAGTCCAGAGGTCTATTCCAACTGGGCAGGTTATTCTAAATGGGAAAAGTTGATGGGGCGTACTAAAATAGAAAGGTTTTCGCAAACGATTCCTATGCCAGACGATGTGCCGATTGAACCTGGTTTTCAAAAGGTGGATTTAGCCGGGGTAATAAAAGATAATAAGGTTTTTGACTTAGGCAAAACTAAACTTACTGCGCTTCATACACCAGGTCATTCCCACGGACATTACGCCTTTTTTATCGAAAAGGAAGGGATTCTTTTTTCCGGTGATGTTGATATATCTCCGCGGGGACCTTGGTATGGAGGAGAACATTCGGATTTTGACGCTTTAGTAGCTTCGGTGGAAAGGTTGATTGAACTTCAGCCTAATATTTTAGTAACATCACATCGTCGTGTTTTTGATAGTAAAAGCGAAAACATAGCGAAACTGTTTAAAGATTTTATCGGCATTGCTTTGCAAAAGGAAGAGAAAATATATGATTACTTAACAACACCGCGTAGTATAAATGATATTTCCGAACAAGATTTCACTAAAGATTATCCGCGTAAAACTGCTTATGCAGAATTTTGGGCGAAGATGATGATTATGCGCCATTTGGAGAGGCTGCAGAAAAATGCTCGTATTATAAAGATTGATCAGGAACATTATGTACGTGCTTAGGAGGATAAAAGTTGAGATTTAGAAGAATATTATATTTGGCAGCAGCAGCTTTTTTGCTTTTGTATTTATTTAACAATAGCTTATTTGATGCTAATCCTTCAAAACCTGTAATAATTATGGCAGAAGATATTATAAAAGATTTTACTGATTTAAGTGATAACTCTGAATTACCACCTACAGCTAATTTACCGGGGCAAGAAAAGTATTTGTATATATCTAAGGATTTTAAGGGGCAAGTTGGAGAAGTGTTTTATATAGTAGCTGATGAAATTTACCAATATAAAATAGAGCTGGCTACGGATAGCCAAACGATTAGTTACAATCTGAAAAATAGCTTTAATAATATCCGTTTACCAGAGGACAGGTTTACTATTTATGATTTGAATGAATAAGGGAAGCGCATAGGCTCCCCTTATTTTGCAGCTTTATATTTTATTCTGCATTATATTTATTCAGTGCGCGGCATGGTGAACTTAATTTCCGCTCTTTTGGTTTGTTTGGATAAGCTGAGCCAGTCAACTAATGGTGAGTATCCCATCAATGCTGTCGCTAGTTCTATCGTTCCTAAAATACCGCATATTCCAGCTGCCCAACCAGTAAGAATTCCGGTTCCAGATATGAAAAATAAACAAAAAACTGATATAAATCTTATTATAATTCCGTTCTTGGATAACATTATAACTCCTCACTTTCATATTTATTACTGCAAAAAAACATCCTACTATTATATTCGGCTTAAGAGTTAAAAATTATGTAGTATTGTCTATGCTATTATCATCCCCTCCAAAAATTTTCGCGCATCTTTTTATAATGTGATTGTACTCTCTTTCACATGAAAATGCTATAAATCACCATCCTAAACTTTTTTATGGCACCATAAATAAGGTTTATGAAGGAAAATTTACATTATTAAAAAGGGAAACAGGAATTATTATAGAATATAATAGTTGAAACCTATGTTCGCTGGAGGTATTGTATGAATATAAATGCCATAAATGAGGTAAAAGCATATATAAAACAAGGAAAATGGCATAGCTATTTAGTAATTTTTCCTACTTCTGACTTAGTGCAAAAATTTACCGATTTATTATTTGATAATGAAATTACGGGTATTTTTTACCCTAGAATATTCACTTTTGAAAGCTTTATTAGGGAAATCTTATCTAAACAATCGACTACGAATGTTATTAATGAGATATATAAATTAGAATTGCTTAAAAAAATCATTAGTCATTTACAAATGACAGCACAGCTTAAGTATATTAAGAATCCTGTTAGGTACGGAATTCTTAATTACGTAAATGAAATCATAGTCGAGTTAAAACAGGCAGCTATTACTCCATCCCGTTTTACTCAGGCAGTAAAAGCGTGTAATCTTCCTAAGTTAGATGATTTAGCCCTTATATATGAAAAATATGTACAGGAACTAGAAAAGAAAGGCTTAAAAGACCGGGAAGACCGTTTCTTAGAAGCATTACATCTACTTAAAACTGAGAATAGTTTTTTAGATGAAGTTGAATATATATATATGGCTGGGTTTATGGATAATACTCCCGTACAAGAACAGATATTTGCCCAATTAAAAAACCTTATTCCTATTGTGGAAATTGATTTAGTTAGTGAGGTTCCTTTGTATCCCGAACAAGTTGTTATTTATAATGAAAGGGGTTATGAAGGGGAAGTAGTCAGGGTCTTACATGAAGTAATCAGGTTATTAGAAAGTGGTGTTTCTCCTCAAGATATTGCGATTGTGGCTCGTAATCCTCAAGCTTATGCGTCCTTATTAACAGAACATTTTGCGAAAGTTAATATTGCCCTAAATATTGATATTAAAAAGCCTTTAATAGATAGTCCTTTAATCAAATCATTAATGATGTGGTTTAACATAACTGTGCAGCCGGAACGAAGTTGGGCCTTGGATTTATTATTAAGTAATCATTACCTGGTTAATGTTAAATATATTCCTACGCAGGTATTAAATTGGTGCCGGGAAAAAGGCAGGCATACGATGGAAGAGTGGCTAATCTTATGGCAAAATGAGGCTGAAGATTTAGGTCTTATGCTGGGGGAAGCTTACCAAGAGGTTAATAATATAATTGGAAAAATATCTGAATTATACTTTTCTACAGTACGCGAAGGCTTAGCCTGCGACATTATAGATTCTATTATTTATAATCTCGATACTTTAGAAATCGCTCTAAAAATAAAATCATTTTCTATTGATACCTCGCTGGAGAGACGTATTAGCTTAGCATATCGTGAAAAACAGGCCTTAGAGGCTTTTATAGATATTTTAGATAATATATACCTTGCCGAAAGGAATAATACTTCTCCTACTACTATGGTGGGCATTTTAAAAACTGTTAGTAATTATTTAAATGACTCTATTTATATTGATAAGCAGGGCAACTATCAAGGTATATCTGTATTAGCTCCTACCGAAGTCAGGAACTTAGATTTTCATAGTGTTTTTGTTTTAGGTATGGAACAAGCACAGTTTCCGAAAATAATAGCCTCTAATCCATTACTCCGAGATAGTGAACGCTTATTATTGCGGCAACAAGTAACCCTGCCCCTTACTACTGAAATCTACGAACGTGAAAAAATGTTATTTAACTTGATTTTACAGGCTGGTCGGGAAGAAGTCATTTTCACTTATCCCGGGACTGATGAGGAAGGTCAGCCTAACCTAGCATCACTTTTTATCGGCGATATTTTAGAAATCTTCCCCGAAGCAGAGATGGTTGTACCTTATTTACCTGCTAGAAACTTAATAGTTGAGGAACCGCTGATAACCCATTTATTAAGGGTGGAAAGTGAACGCAGCAGTAATATATTTTCTTCTTACGAGGGATGTTTTAGTGCTGAAAAGCTGATTAATATGGTTGCTGAACAGACAGACGACAAGGTTTTTAGTATAAGCACCTTAAATGATTATGCTAAATGCCCGCTAAAATACTTTTTTGTCCATGAATTAGGCTTAAGGGATGAAATTATTGCAGAAGCAGGCTTATCGAAATTAGATTTGGGAGCTCTTAAACATGAAATACTAGCCTTAGTCTTAGCTGATTATAGTAATTTAACTCCAGGTAATTTAATGGAGCTAGTAAGAAATACTTTAGAAATAGTGTGTTCCAAACGGGGATATGGGGGACAAGATTACCCTGACACCTGGTTGTGGGAATTAGAAAAAAAGAATATTATTGAAAGCTTAACAGCTTTATTAGCGGCTGAATTACAACGTACTACCCTTATTCCTTATCAGCTAGAA
>CAZYLY010000006.1:24305-25012 GCA_964648825.1 uncultured Syntrophomonadaceae bacterium | reverse complement strand
CTTTATACTTGGTATTATCATTCTACTCAAAACGGATTGCTTAGTACTTATGGAGATAATTAAATGAAATCTATTGATTTAAAAAAAATAGTAAGAATATATAGTGGGCTGATTATACTCCTTCTGGCTATCCTATGCGTAAGACTAGCTATAGTGCAATTATTTCATAATGAAGTATATCAGACCCAAGCTAAAGATAATCGGCTCAGATTAGTAGCGATAAAACCGCCCAGAGGGGAGATATACACGGCAAAAGGTGAAGTAATGGCGGCTAATCAGTTAGTTTACACTCTAACCTATAGCCCTATAGGGGTGGTTAATCAGGAAGAAGTAATTAATTCCTTAGTAGTAATAGTTAATAAATATTACCCTGAAATAGTATTTGATGATATAGAAGAAAAGGTTGAGCAGCAACAATATCGTCTATTTGAACCGGTAATAATTATGCGTGATATTTCCTGGGATTTAGTGGTTGAAATAGAGGAGAACCGTCAAATTTTGCCGGGGGTTAATATAAATGTAGAACCTTTGAGGTATTATCCTAATGAAGGTTTAGCTGGGCATATGTTAGGTTATATTCATTCGATTAGCCCGGAGGAGATTGAAGCTGCTCAAGCAGAAGGTTTTAATTATACGCTTAATAGTTTAATCGGTAAGTCTGGCATAGAGAAACAATATGAACGAGAGCTTAGAGGGATTGAGGGTGC
>CAZYLY010000006.1:0-24295 GCA_964648825.1 uncultured Syntrophomonadaceae bacterium | reverse complement strand
TACAGGAACTAGTTACTTTAGAGCCGCAGCAAGGAAATAACTTACACTTAACTTTAGACCTGGATTTGCAAAAAGTTATGGAAAAAAGTTTGGAGGAAATTCTACTTAGTTTACAACGCGAATATCCTAAAGCTAAAGTAGGTTCAAGTGTTTTATTAGAAGTTAAAACGGGTAAAATTTTGGCTATGGCTAGTTTACCTGCCTTAAATCCAGAGGATTGGAAAGGCAATATTAGTAATGAATTAGCTACTTATTATTTCCCCCAAAGCGAAGGCTATGACCCTATGCAACCAGGCGGTGCTACTAATAGGGCGATTCAGACTACTTACCCCCCTGGTTCAACTTTTAAGCCTATAACGGGGATGTCGGTACTAGAAAAAGGAGAAGTTGATCCCCGTAATGATTATGTTAATTGTCAGGGAGCTTATTGGGTGGCCCCTTATATTAAATGTACCGGGGTTCATGGTAATGTTAATTATTATTCAGCTATGGCTAAGTCTTGTAATACATATTTTCAGGAAATGGGACGCCGCGGCGGCCGGGATAGTCTGATCAGAGTAGCATCTGAATTCGGGTTGGGCAGCAGAACTGGAATAGATTTACCTTATGAAAGAGCTGGATTACTTCCGACACCGGAGTGGAAGAAAGAAATAAATGCTATACTAACTAATCGTAAATATGATAATTTACGCAGTAACTTAGAAAAAAAATATGAAGAATTAGAAAAAAACACTCAAAATACTGAAGAAAAGGATAAGCTAACTAGACAGAAAAATAACGAAAAAGCAGTATTAGAAGCTCAATATAAAATTGATTATCAATTTAATACGACCTGGCAGCCTTTTGATACGTTTAATATGTCGATTGGACAAGGTTACAATGATTTCACTGTACTGCAATTAGCCAATTATGCGGCTACTATTGCTAATGGGGGCAACTTTATGAAGCCGTATGTGGTGGAAAGAATTACATCCTCATCAGGTAAAGTTATCAGATCTATAGAACCAGAATTATTAAGAAGAACTGATGTAAAAGCTGAAACTATAGCTGAAACTAAACGGGCTATGTTAGAGGTAACTAGACCGGGGGGGACTGCCTACCACCTGTTTTATGATTTCCCCGATAATATTCAAGTAGCAGCTAAAACGGGCACAGCAGAGACGGGGAGAGCCGCAGATAATGCTAAGAAGGACTTCCATGGAGTTTTTATTGCTTTTGCTCCGGTAGATGACCCCCAAATAGCTTTTGCCGGAATAGTAGAATACGGTTCCAGCGGAGGAGGTTCGGCGGGGTACGTAGCTAGGGCTTTGTTTCAACAATATTTTGGTTTATTTGATCATCTTGATACTAATGGAATTGTTGAAGTACCGGATAATTTGTCACTAGATAATAACGAATAATAGGGGAATTTTATTAGGGGTAAACGACGCGAATAGGGAGTTTTTTACGAAAAAACCCCTATTTTTTTATTTTTCTTCAAAGGGAATTACTGTAAACAATAGAAGAGTAAGGGTATGGATTTTTATTAGGATGGGGGTTCATAGGGTGGCAGTATTATCAGCTCTTACTAAAAGAGATACGGTGATTAATCTAAAAAAATACAATACTTTTGCCGAGACTTTAGAAGAGTTAAGTAAAAAGTTAGAAGACATAGAAAATCGTAGGGGAATGCAAATAATCATTGATTTAGGGGATAAAAGGGTTACTACCAAACAAGTTCATGTTATCGAAGATATTTTATTAGATTATGGCATACATCTAAAGGAATTAAGGGCTAACGGTCCTCCAGAAAAACCTAGCGAAGATAATGTATTTAGTGAAATGTCCCCCTATGAACAAACTGAATTAATCTGTAAAAACTTACGCTCCGGTCAAAGAATTTTTGCTGAAGGTAATCTAGTAGTTTTAGGCGATATTAATCCTGGGGCTGAAGTAATAGCTGGCGGCAATATTATAGTGATGGGTAATTTGCGCGGTGTGGCTCATGCCGGTGCTTTCGGTGACGAAAAGGCTATAATAGCAGCTTACAGGCTTAATCCCACTCAAATTCGCATTGCTAATCACATTACCCGTCCTCCAGATGGGGAGGTTATTATAGTTAATACCCCTGAACTGGCTAAAATTAGAGCCGGAAAAGTTATTATTGAAAAGCTAAAAATTTGATAGGAGGCTAAATCATGACAAACAAAGTTATAGTTATTACTTCGGGAAAAGGTGGTGTCGGCAAAACAACTACTACGGCTAATATGGGAACGGCATTAGCCATGATGGGGAAAACTGTGGTCTTAATAGACACAGATCTGGGCTTGAGAAATTTGGATGTGGTAATGGGATTAGAGAATCGCATAGTATTTGACTTAGTAGATGTAGTAAATGGTAATTGTAAAATAAAACAGGCCTTAATTAAAGATAAAAGGTATGATGGTTTATGTCTGTTACCAGCCGCCCAAACTAAAGATAAGTCGGCTGTAACTCCTCACCAAATGAAAAACCTGATTAATGAACTAAAAAAGGATTTCGAATTTATATTAGTAGATTGTCCGGCAGGAATCGAACAAGGTTTTAAAAATGCAATAGCAGCAGCTGATGAGGCTATCGTTATTGCTACGCCCGAAGTTTCATCAGTGCGTGATGCTGATCGCATTGTGGGACTATTAGAAGCATCGGGGTTAAAAAACCCTAGGTTAATAATTAACCGCCTGCGTTCTAAAATGGTTAAACGGGGCGATATGATGGATATCGAGGATATCTTAGATATTTTAGCTATCGATTTACTAGGGGTAGTGCCGGAGGATGAATTTATAGTTGTTTCAACTAACCGTGGGGAGCCTGCTGTTACTGATAATAATTCCCGGGCTGGGGCGGCTTATCGGCGCATTGCCCGTAGAATTGATGGTCAAGATATTCCGGTACTATCCGGTGAGGATAATCCTTCTTTTGCCGACCGCTTCAGAAAGATTTTAAAATTAGCCAGATAGGGGGAGGGGTATGGTCTTGTTAGATATTCTTAATAAAATATTTATAAAAGAAACAATTCCTAGTAAAGAAGTAGCTAAAGAAAGGCTGCGGCTAGTCTTAGTACATGATCGCGGCGCTATTTCTTCGGAATTTATTAATGCCTTAAAGGAAGATTTAATTAAAGTAATTAGGGAATATTTAGAAATAGATGAGGAAGGATTAACTGTAAACTTAGAAAATGAGGAGAACTCCGTAGCTTTGATAGCGAATATTCCAGTTAAAGGTTTTAAGAAAGCTGTAGGGGAATAAATTCATAAATATAGAATTAACTAAAAAACTTAAACTTATATAGGTGCATTAATTTGCACCTATTTTTATTTGCTTACCTAGATTTGATAACTAGACATGTGCTTATTAACTTATATAATTAAGTCTAGGAGGAAAATATGTATGGATTTTAAACGACTCAAATTTGTAGATAAAACTTTTTTAATAACCTTAGTAATAATATTAGCTATGGGATTAGTAATTTTAATAAGTGCTACTAACGCTATTACTAGTAACCCTTTTTACTATTTAAAGACCCAAATTGCAGCGCTAATAATAGGTTTTGCCATTTCTATTTTCATAATGCGTTACGATTATTCGCAAATGACGAGATATAATTACGTTATTTATGGACTAGCCGTATTTTTATTAATAGTAGTTTTAATTCTAGGGGAAGAAGTGCGAGGGACGGTGGGGTGGATAAATATTGGTCCTTTACCCGCTTTTCAACCAGCCGAATTTACTAAGATAATGTTAATAATTGCTTTTGCCGATTTTCTAAATAGGCGTAAAGGTAATTTAAATACTATGGCAGAATTAATCCCTTGTTTTATTTTTATGGGAATACCTTTTATTTTAATTATGCTCCAACCAGATTTAGGTACAGCCTTAGTATATATTGTAATTACTACCGTAATGATGTTCGTAGCGGGAGCTAATCCTAAGATTATGATAACTTTAATTCTTAGTATTATTGGTTTTATCATTTTATTATTATGGCTGCATTTTCAGCATGGTTTACCGCTTCCTTTGGAAGATTATCAGATAAAAAGATTAACTATGTTTATTGACCCTTATGATGATGGCATGGGAGGACGAGGCACTGGTTGGAATACTATTCAATCCCTAATAGCGATAGGCTCGGGGGGACTACTTGGTAAAGGCTTATTTAATGGCACCCAAGTACAGCTTAACTTCCTGCCAGAACATCATACAGATTTTATCTATGCAGTTATAGGTGAAGAATTGGGGTTCATTGGAGCCGCCTTGATTATTTTGTTATACGGGATACTGTTATTGAGAGCCGTTTATATTGCTTATAATGCGAAAGATTTTTATGGGACTTTAATTGTCTTGGGTATTTCTGCCATGTGGTTATTTCATATATACGAAAATATCGGCATGTGTATAGGAATTATGCCTATAACTGGTATTCCTTTGCCCTTTCTTAGTTATGGCGGTAGCTCTATGTTAACGAATATTATAGCTGTCGGCATTATTTTAAGTGTAAACATAAGGGGACATAAAATAGTATTTTGATTTTAGTGGTATACTATTTTTAAGAAAGGGGGAATAGTTGTGAAATCGGATAACCTTATAGCTAAAAAAGCTATGAAGGAAGCGCTATTATTTATACCTAATTTTGTGAAGCTAATATACCGTCTATTGCAAGATAAAAGGGTTACGAAAACGGATAAGGTTTTACTTGCGGCAACTGTGGCTTATGTTTTATCTCCATTAGATTTAGTACCGGATATGATTCCTTTTTTGGGGCAAATTGATGATTTGTTACTAATTGCTCTAGTATTAAAAAGGCTGATGGATAGTGTAGAACAGGAAGTGTTAATAGAATATTGGGATGGGGATGCTGATTTAATTTTGACGATAGAGAAGATTACTGACCTGGCAGTACGTTTTCTACCTCCTAATGTTTATAATAAATTAGTGAAGAAGTCTAGAGGGGAAGCAGTGGATGTGGATTTTGAGGTGAAATAGGGGGATTAAATTCAACACAGATTAACACAGATGTTTAGGATTTACACAGATCTCTTTTTGTTGGTTTTGTGGTATGAGGTAAGGTGAAGGGCTCTGCTCCTTCTGGTGCATTTAATTAATTGTTATAAATGATTAGGGGAGACTTACGTCTCCCCTTTAAAATAATAAAAAATAATCAGTGTAAATCCAAACAATCTGTGGAAATTTGTGTTAAATTAAAAAACCTAAAATTTAGCTATGTTACCCTGCATTACTGCCTTAGCATCTCGTACCATTGACTGGATTAGTTCTTCACAAGTAGTTACTTCTTTAACTAGACCTATGGATTGACCTACCATTATAGCTGCTTCATCGGTTACGCCGGTTTTCCAAGCTTCTTTAGCCCTTTGCCCAGATAATAAGGGAATGATTTGGCCTAAGTCGCCGCCTTTTTCTTCTAGTTCTAAGACTTGTTCGGTTAACTTATTTTTTAAGGCCCGACCTTGTAAACCGATTGATTTACAAATAAGGGTAGTTTCATGTTCTTGGCGATTGATTAGTTCTGCATATACATTTTCATGCACCTTACATTCTTTAGTAGCAATAAATCTAGTTGCCATTAATACCCCTTCAGCACCTAACATCATAGCTGCTGCCATAGTGCGGCCATCTGCTATACCCCCGGTAGAAATAACCGGAATCTTAACACTTTCGGCGATACGCGGTAATAACACCATAGTAGTTACATCATCATTTAAGGGATGTCCGCCTTCTTCGATTCCAGCGGCAATCACGGCATCATAACCATAGCGTTCAATATTAAGCGCATGACGAACCGCGCCTACCTTATGCATCACCTTTACTCCAGCTTTATGCAGCATATCTAAATATTTAACCGCCGGCTTACCAGAAACTTCTATAGCTTCTACTTTTTCTTCGGCACAAACTCTAAAAAAATCATCATAACTTTCTTCGGTAAATCTCATAGAAGGAAGGAGGGTGATATTAACCCCAATAGGCTTACTAGTTAGTTGACGAGCTTCTTGGATAGCTTGTCTTAATTCTTCCCCGGTATTATAATTACCAGCGGTAAGATTGCCTAATCCTCCTGCATTAGATATAGCAGCGCATAATTCGGGATTAGCTAACCATAACATTCCGCCGCAAATAATGGGATATTCGATGCCAAATAATTCGGTTATTCTCGTTTTCATAATATACCTCCTGATAAAATTCTTTAATCATATATTACACTAAGGTAATACTTAAAACAAAAGCTTTCTTATTAATTTTTTTTCTAGTTAGGAATAAACTTAAACGATGAGCCTATATATTAAACAAGGAGTTAATACCATAGGTGGGGTGAAAAAATGAGCACAAATTTTAAGGCCAGGTTGTTAATAGTAATAGTAATTACTATGTTAGTCAGCCTAGGTATGCAAACTAACCATAATACCAGAGGAGTTATAAAGCCGGTTCTTAGCTTTATGCTCCAAGATTATGGTTTCGAGGAGAAAGTAGCACTTTTAGGGGAGAACTTGGGGTTAAAACTTACACCCCCACCAGTGCCGGTGATGACGGAAACCTTTTCTATACCTTGCGAAATATATGAAATAGACAAGGAGTATGGTTGGTACTACAACCAAAAGAATAAAAAGCAAGAATTTTTGCCGGGTGTTCAATTAAGCGTTCCGAAGAATTCTTTAGTTAAAGCAGCCTTAAGCGGTACGATTAAGGAAATAAGCACACAAGATGGTGCCAGAAACATTCTAATTGAGCATACCGAAGGACTGTATTCTTATTATGCAGGCTTGAAGGAAGTATTAGTTGAAGAGGCTGCTAAAGTAGAGCAAGGAGAAGTATTAGGCAAATGTAGTACTACACTATATTTTGAACTGCGTGGGGAGGATGGTCCGGTAAACCCTGCCAGCATATTTAGTAAGAATAATTTAACTACTAGGCAGCATAGTGATTCAGATTAAGTATGCAAATAGGTAAAATTGCAGGAGTTAAAATTCGGTTTAATATATTCTTTTTAGTTTTATGTTTAATATATACACTTTTAGGTATGGGTATAGAAATCCTAGTCATAATAGCAGCAGTATTAATACATGAAGTAGCTCATGCTATTATGGGCAAGGTATTAGGTATTAAAGTCTTAGAAATTGAACTCCTGCCTTTTGGGGGTCAAGCTAAGTTAGAAGACTTTACGGGACTGGAACCAGGCAAGGAAATTTATATTGCTTTGGCGGGGCCGCTTATTAGTTTATCAGTGGCAGCCGCTTTTTATTTTCTGGGCTTGGGGGAAAAATATGATTATGTAAACTATGTAATAAAGATTAATTTATTATTAGGTTTGTTTAATTTACTGCCCGCCCTGCCTTTAGATGGGGGCAGGATTTTGCGCTCCCTATTATCTTCAGTCAAAGGTTTTCGCCAGGCTACAGCTATAAGTGCTAATATAGGTAAATTTCTAGCAGTAATTATTGCGGTATACGGGGTTTATTTAATTTATGCTGAAAACTATGGGGTGAATTTTCTATTAATTGGTTGCTTATTATATTGGGCAGCCTATAGGGAAAAAAATTTACTTATGTTTGCTTTTATGCGCTATTTAGTCAATAAAAAGGGAGAATTAGCCGCCCAAGGGTTTATGAGCGGGGAGCAAATAGTGAGTAAAAAAAATACTTTGATAAAGGATATTTTACATGCTTCACGCCCTAGCTCTTATATGTTAGTTTTTCTCGTAGACGATAATGATAATATTATAGGAATAAAAACTGAAGCAGAGTTAATCGAGTATTTATTGGAAAAAGGACCTCATGCTACTTTAGGGGAGGTGTAGAAAAGGTTATTTAATTATTAATTCTTGTGTTAGAATGTAAAGATGGAGTTGCCGTTTGGCGGTTAGTCACTTCCCTATAGAGGGGAGGTGATACTATGACAGTTTACTGGGCAGATTTACTTAGTTTCTGCTTAGTTGTCATCGGTATTATTACCCTGTGCTTTAAGTGCAGAAAATAACGAACCGCCTTAATTAATAAGGCGGTCTAACCTTTTAAGGACTAGCCGCCGTAACAAAGCGGCAACTCCTTTATTAAGTATATCGTATCACGGCTAATAATATTCGTCAATAATAAGCCTAGAATACTAGTTGCCGATTAATTTTGTTTAATAGGGGAGTTTAATAATGCAAGACAAGCTTTTTAAAATATTGCCTAGGGTATCTAAACCAGCCCGTTATACGGGGAACGAATTGAATATGATAAAAAAAGATTGGGATAAGAGTAAAGCCAAAATGGTTTTGGCCTTCCCGGATGTCTATGAAGTAGGTATGTCCCATGTAGGCAGTAAAATTTTATATGGTTTAGTTAATGAAACTACCGAGCATTTATTAGAAAGAACTTATGCTCCTTGGCCGGATATGGAAGAATTGATGCGCCAGGAGGATATCCCCTTATATTCTTTAGAATCTTATCGCCCGGTAAGCGATTTTGATGTAGTAGGCTTTTCCTTACAATATGAAATGTCGATAACTAATGTTTTAAATATGCTAGATATGTCGGGTATTCCTTTATGGGCGAACCAGAGGGGTGATGACGATCCGCTTGTAATGGCAGGAGGGCCGGTCGCGTTTAACCCCGAGCCTTTTGCCGATTTTTTTGATGTGTTTTTAATTGGGGATGGGGAAGAAGTATTAGTGGAGGTTTTGGATACCATTGCCACATGCAACGGGGACGGTTCCTTTTGCATGTCGGAGGATGAATGCAAGGGGAACCGTCCCCCTTGCAGAACGGAGTTACTTAAAAAGTTAGCTACTATTGAAGGTGTTTATGTGCCTAGATTTTACGAAGTTACCTATCATAGTGACGGTACTATTAAGGGAAGGCAACCTATTGAAGAGGGAGTGCCGGAAGTAATTCGTAAACGGGTTGTGCGTGATTTAGATGCTGCTTATTTTCCGGAAAAACCGATTGTACCCTTTTTAGAAGTAATTCACGACCGGGCAGTTTTAGAAGTAATGCGCGGCTGTCAGCGGGGGTGCCGCTTTTGTCATGCCGGAACTGTTTATCGCCCGGCCCGGGAAAAAAGTATAGCTACCCTTAAACATCAGGTAGAAAAACAACTGCAAAATACTGGCTATGAAGAAGTATCGCTTAGTTCGCTAAGCACCTTAGATTATTCGGGAATTGACAGTTTAGTAAAAGAATTAGTAGCAGAATATCAGGATAAAGGGGTAGGGATATCTCTGCCCTCTTTACGGGTCGATGCTTTTTCCATCGATTTAGCTAATGAGGTACAAAAAGTGCGGAAAACTACTTTAACTTTAGCCCCCGAAGCTGGTTCGCAAAGGTTAAGAGATATTATTAATAAAAATGTCAGTGAAGAACAATTATTTAATGCGGTAGAGGCAGCTTTTAAATCAGGATGGAATGCGGTTAAACTGTACTTTATGTTTGGACTGCCGGGGGAAAGGGAGGAAGATTTAAACGGAATTTTGGATTTAATTAATAAAGTGCGTTATATAGGCAGACAACATTCACGCAGAAGTGTGGAGATAAGGGCTAGCCTAGCTTGTTTTGTTCCTAAAGCCCATACTCCTTTTCAGTGGCGCTCCCAAGCCTCACTAGAGGAATTTGAAGCAAAACGCAGTTTTCTAAACCAGCAAAAGGCTAAGAATATTAAGCTTAGTTTTCATGATAGCCGAACTAGTTTTATGGAGGGCTTATTGGCTCGGGGGGATCGCAGGTTAGCCCCACTTGTTTATATTGCATGGGCTAAAGGCTGTAAGTTTGATGGATGGACGGAATATTTTCGTTATGATTTATGGCGAGAAGCTATACATGAATCTTCTATAGATGCTGATTTCTACACTACTCGTACTAGAGCCTATGATGAAATCCTCCCCTGGGATTTTATTGATACAGGTGTCAGCAAAGCTTTCTTAAGGTTAGAAGACCAAAGAGCTGCGCAGGCGATTACTACTACTGATTGCCGCAGTGGCGATTGTACTGGATGTGGGATATGTCCCCATTTTGAAATTGACTTAGATATTAGGGAGGATAAGGATTATGCGCCTGAGAGCCGAATATTTTGCCGGGTCTAACTTGCGTTTTCTTTCTAACTTAGACATGAAACGGATGATGGAAAGAAGCTTGCGCCGCTCTAACCTTCCTTATGCTTTAAGTGGCGGCTTTAACCCACAGATTAAGTTATCTATGGGTACAGTTTTACCGGTAGGGGTATGGGGGGAATGTGAATATTTTGATATTGAATTACAGGAAGATATAACCCCCCAAGCTTTTATAGATATAATGAACCAGGTTTTACCCGCAGATTTAGTTATTAAAAAATGTATAGTTATTGATGATAAAGCGGCGGCACTTATGAAAATAATTAATGCTGCTAGTTACGCTTTTCTAGTTAGAAAGGGGTATGCTTTAGATAGTTTACCAGCTAAACTTATGAATAGTGATAAATTAATCGTGAAAAGCCGGGGTAAAAAGAAAGATATAGATAAGGATTTAAGGCCGGGGATTTTTAAAATGGAAGTGAAAGCGGCCACTAGTTTTGATATTATTAAGTTATGGGTAGCAGTGGTAGAACCAGTCAATGTACGCTATGATGAATTAGTAGATTTATTAACTATGTATGGAATTGAGTATACTGATATTATTGACATTAATCGTTTAGGTAATTTTATAAAAATTAATGATGGTTTTTATAATCCTATAGAAAAGGTGATTTAGGTGATTAGGGAAATAATTGCAGAAGTTTATCCTTGGGAATCACGGGTAGCTGTAGTAGAAGATGGTCGGCTAGCCGAAGTCTTTTGGGCTGATGAAGATGAAAATGTAGGTAATATATATAAAGGGCGTATTAAAGATATCCTACCGGGGCTATCTTGTGCTTTTATTGATATTAGTTTAAGCAAAAACGCTTTTTTATATGCTGGGGATGTTGTTATTCCTGCCGGCAAAAAAGGAATTAATGCTTTAGATATGCTCAAAAGTGGCCAAGAAATAATGGTGCAGGTGAAAAAAGAAGCTTTCTCGGAAAAAGGTGCGCGGGTTACAGGTGATATTTCTTTACCGGGACGCTTTTTAGTCTTATTGCCTAAACAAAAAGAAATATCTATTTCCCGTAAGATTACTCATGATGACCGCCGGGAACATTTACGTCGGCTTATTGAAAAATGTAAACCGGAGGAAGTGGGAGTAATTCTTAGAACCGCCTGTCTAGAAGCGGAAGATAACGAAATTGCTGATGAACTTAAACAATTACTTAAAGTATGGCAAGATATTAAAACTCGTTATGAAAAGGCTAAAGCTCCAGCTTTAATCTATGAAGATATTGATGTTTTGGAAAGAACTTTGCGTGATTATTTAGATGGACAAACCTTAAAAGTTACGGTAAATAATATTAAATTAAGGGATCGCATTTCTAATTATTTTAAAACTAAACCCGGAAACAGTTTTAATATCAGGTATGAAGAAGGGGATCTATTCGAAAAATATGGCTTGGAAAAAGATATTCGCAAAGTATTAAGACGTAAGGTGTGGCTTAAAAATGGGGGCTACTTGATTTTTGATGAAACTGAGGCTATGACTGTTATTGATGTTAATAGCGGAAAATATACAGGAAAACACGACTTTGAAGAAACCGTTTTTAAGCTTAATATGGAAGCTGCAGCGGAAATCCCCCGTCAGCTACGCTTAAGAAGTATCGGCGGTATTATCCTGATTGATTTTATTGATATGAAAAATAAAGAAAATGAAGCTAAGGTGATTAATACTTTTAAAAAAGAAATAGCTAAGGATAAGGCACATACGAGGGTGATGGGAATTACTGGTTTGGGATTTTTGGAAATGACCCGCAAAAAATCGCGTTACGGGGTATCGGAGTTTTTTACGGATGAATGTGTCGTTTGTAATGGCAGGGGCCGCAACATTAATTATTTTGCCCTAGCTTGCGAAATTAAAAGGAAATTAGCTAATATGGGTTATGTTGAAAATACAGAAATAATATGTGAAGCTAACCCGGTTTTGATGCAATTTATAGAAAATGATCCGAAAAATATGGCTTATATAGAAAAAAAGACGGGTAAAAAAATAAGACTAATTACTAATCCTAATTTAGCCGTTTATGAATATAAGATTAGCACTGCTCAAGATTAAAATGCGATAAATCACAACCATCCTCTGTCGCAGTGCTTGACTAAGCTTATAATTTGTGTTAATTTGTAGTTTGGGTTGCATGTTTTTGCAACCGCACAGTCCGGGTTTTTTAAAATGGCTTTTTTTAGTCTACCTAGTTGACTGGCGAGTCTCATAAAATATGGAGGTGTAAGTTTAAGTGTACGCAGTAATTAAAACTGGAGGCAAACAATTCAAGGTTAGCGAAGGCGATTTTCTCAGAGTGGAAAAGCTGGATGCCGAGGCTGGTCAAACTATTACTTTTGAAGAAGTTTTGCTCGTAAGTGATGGTAATGGTAATCTTAAGGTAGGTAGCCCGGTGGTTCAAAATGCTAAGGTTGAAGCCCAAGTTATTGAACAGGGCAAGGCGAAAAAAATCATAGTTTTTAAGTACAAAAAAAGAAAGAACTACCGTAAGAAACAAGGACACCGTCAGCCTTATACACAAATTAAAATAACTAAAATTGAAGCCTAATGCTTAAGGTAACAATCTGTTATCTAAATGATAATATTACAGGTTTTATAGTTAAAGGTCATGCGGATTTTGCTCCCGAAGGACAAGACATATGTTGTGCCGGAGTATCGGCCGTTACCCAAACAGCTTTAATCGGTTTACTTAACCATTTGAGAGAAAAACCTGTATATAAAGTAGTTAAAGGTGATTTAGAAGTTAATCTGCCTGCTAATATTAGTCATAAGGATAATGATAAAGCGCAAATTATACTAAATACTATGGTAGCAGGTTTAAAAGCGATGCAGGAAGAATATCGTGAATTTATAAAAATGGAGATACGGAGGTGCTAAGCATGTTTAAGTTTGATTTACAACTTTTTGCTCATAAAAAAGGAGTTGGTAGCTCCAGAAACGGTAGAGATAGTGAATCTAAACGGCTAGGTGTTAAAAGATATGATGGTCAAGTAGTTAGAGCTGGTAACATATTAGTTAGACAAAGAGGAACTAAAATTCATCCCGGCAATAATGTAATGAGGGGTAAAGATGATACCTTGTTTGCCGTTGTTGATGGTAAAGTTAAGTTTGAAAGAAAAGATAAAACTAGAAAACAAGTTAGTGTTTATCCTATCGAAGAAACAGCAACGGTGTAATATTTTTAAATTAGTTAATAACAAATATTTTAAAAACCCCTGGAATCTTTCGGGGGTTTTTTGTACTATCAAAACAGGGGGATTAATAACGGACGGGGGAAATCTAATGGATGCTCTAGATACTTTGAATCTTCTAAGGAGAATGCGCCACGACTTTGGCAACCATTTACAAATAATTAGTGGCTATATTGACCTGGGCAATCCGGTGGCAGTGCAAGATTACATTGCTAAAGTTACTCTGGATATGAAACAAGACGGTTTAATATTGGCGCTCGGTAATGCGGAAGTTAGTTTGCATTTACTAAAACAAGTATTACTTGTACAGGATTTAGGAGTAATATTAAAATATATAGAATTAGATATTAAGAGCGGACAAAGACTAATTAGAAATAATGAACCTTTTAATATTATTAACTCGTTACTCAATGAACATAAGGTGTACGGGGAAATTACTATAGAATTATTTATCCATGAAACTTTAACGGATACGATTATAAAGGTTAAAGCACCACAGCTCTTCGAAAATGTTTTGACCTTTTATCTTAAGGAGTGAAATTTTTGTTTATAGACTATGCTAAGATTAATTTGAAAGCTGGTGACGGTGGAAATGGTATTGTAGCTTTTCGCCGTGAAAAGTATGTGCCGATGGGCGGTCCGGCTGGGGGAGACGGAGGCCGGGGCGGAGATATTATTTTTATAGCTGATGAAGGTTTGCGTACCCTTATGGATTTTAAATACCAAAAGCATTTTAAAGCTAAGCGAGGTGCTCATGGGTTAGGTAAGAATATGCATGGGGCCTCGGGAGAAGATTTAATAGTGAAAGTTCCGCTAGGAACGGTTATCAAAGATGATGATACTCATTTAGTTATAGCTGATTTAGTCTCTGCGGGTCAAAGTGTGGTAGTAGCTAAAGGGGGAAGGGGAGGACGTGGTAATGCCCGTTTTGCTTCATCACGTAATAAAGCCCCGACTATATCAGAAAATGGTGAACCTGGGGAAGAAAAATGGGTACGCTTAGAACTTAAATTATTAGCTGATATAGGCTTAGTCGGTTTTCCTAATGCGGGTAAATCTACGCTTATTTCAAGTATTTCGGCTTCTCGTCCTAAAATAGCTGATTATCCATTTACAACTTTAGTGCCTAATTTAGGGGTAGTAGAAACTAAAAATAAAGATGCTTTTGTTGTAGCTGATATTCCCGGTTTAATTGAAAATGCGCATCAAGGAGCTGGATTAGGACATAATTTCCTAAGACATGTGGAACGTACTAAAGTATTAGTCTTTGTTTTAGATACAGCCGAGACTGAAGGACGGGATGTAATTGAGGATTATAATATTTTGCGCTTAGAATTAGAGTTATATAATGATGAATTAAGCCAGCGCCCCTTTTTAATAGCGGCTAATAAAATGGATATTCCCGAAGCTCAGGATAATTTGAACCAACTTAAAGAATTATGGGGGGATAAGGTTTATCCTATCTCAGCAGTAACCGGAGCCGGAGTTAGCGAATTAGTAGAAAAGGTTTATGATTTATTACAATCTATGCCCCCAGAAGAACAAATAGTGGGGGAAGAACCTGTAATTACGAAGTTTGAAGAAGAAATACCTTATGAAATTAATATAGTTGACGGGGTTTATGAGGTTACTGGCAAAAGAATAGAAAAATTAGTAGTGATGACGAATTTTGATACTGAAGAAGGGTTAAGAAGATTTCAAATGATAATCGAAAAAATGGGAGTAGAAGCTTCTTTACGAGAAATGGGGATTAAAGAAGGAGATACAGTTAGAATTAGTGATTTGGAATTTGATTATTCTTAAATATAATAGCAAAGTATAAGGTGAGGTTGTAATGCTGAAAAGAAGTGATTTGAAAAATGGTCAGCGTATCGTGGTTAAGGTAGGAACTAGCACTCTAACTCATCCTAATGGTAAGCTGAATTTACACCGCATTGAAAATTTAGTGCGGCAATTAGCTGATTTACATAATCAGGATAAGGAAGTTATTCTAGTAACTTCCGGTGCTATTGGGGTAGGGGCCAACCGTATGGGGTTTGAAAAGGTACCGGATACCATACCGCAAAAGCAGGCTTTAGCTGCGATTGGTCAAGGGGCCTTGCTGCATTTGTATGAAAAGATTTTTGCTGAATACGGAAAAACTGTGGCGCAAGTATTGCTCACTAGAGATGATTTAGATGATAGACTGCGCTATCTTAATGCTACTAATGCCTTATTAGCTATGCTTGAATTTGGGGTAATTCCTATTATTAATGAAAATGATACGGTAGCAGTAGAAGAAATAAAGTTTGGGGATAATGATACCTTATCGGCTTTAGTTGCTACTATAGTGGAAGCTGATTTATTAATTATTTTATCTGACGTAGACGGCTTATACGACTCAGACCCCCGAGTTAATGTGAAGGCAGTACTATTAGAAGAAATAGATGAAATTACTACGGTGATGGAGGATAATTCGAAAAACCGGGGCAGCAGCTTTTCCAGCGGGGGGATGTTTACTAAACTGAAAGCAGCGCGTATATGTATGATGGCAGGGGTGCCGATGTTAATAGCTAATAGTGATAATGATAATGTAATTCGCCAAGTTGTAAACGGTGAAAATATAGGTACCATGTTTATCCCTCGCGAATCCAAAATAAATGCCCGTAAGAAATGGATAGCTTTCGGCAGCTTAAGTCACGGACAACTCACAGTTGATGCCGGGGCGGCGGCGGCTTTACTTAATAGAGGCAAAAGCCTATTACCATCCGGCATAGCCGAAGTTATAGGCGATTTTGAACGGGGAACGGTAGTAGCCGTAATGAACCCTGAAGGTATCGAAATTGCCCGGGGTTTAGTTAATTATAATTCTACCGAAATAAAACAAATAGCAGGTAAACAGACAGCAGAAATAGAAAAACTCCTAGGGGAAAAAGATTATGATGAAGTAATTCACCGCAATAATTTGTGGGTAGAGGGTACTGCGAATTTCTAATTACTAATTTTAAATCATGAATTAAAAATAAAAATTAAAACTATAAGGACGGGATATTCATGGATAATAATTTACAAAATTATATGTTAGATTTAGGGCAAAAGGCGAAAAAGGCGGCTAGGGTATTGAGTACGATTTCAACTGAAGTTAAAAACCAAGCCCTTCTAGCTATGGCTGATGCTCTCGAAGCCGAAAGTGAAATTATAGTAAAGGCTAATAAAATTGACTTGGATAACGGCGAAAAAATGGGGCTAACTACGGCACTATTAGAACGCTTAACCCTAGATGAGATTAGAGTAAAAGATATGGCTAATGGCTTAAGGGAAATAGCCGCCTTGCCTGATCCAGTAGGTGAAATGCTAGGCATGACTAAAAGACCTTCGGGAATAGAAGTAGGTCGAGTAAGAACTCCTATTGGAGTAATCGGTATCATATATGAATCAAGACCTAATGTTACGGCTGATGCGGCGGGATTGTGCTTAAAATCGGGCAACGCTATTATTTTAAGGGGAGGCGAAGAAGCCCATAACTCCAACCTGATTATCGCAGAAGTTATAGCGAAAGCGGCTGAAGCAAAGGGCATACCAGTGGGTGCTATCCAATTAGTTGATAGTATCGAACGTGAAGCCGCCGTATTAATGATGAAAATGCACGATTACCTCGATGTTCTAATTCCACGCGGTGGTAAAGGCTTAAAACAAGCAGTTATGGAAAACGCTACCGTGCCGGTTATAATGACTGGTATGGGTAATTGTCACGTGTATATAGATGGGGAAGCTGATTTAGCTAAAGCCGGTAAAATTGTGGTAAATGCTAAGGTGCAAAGACCGTCAGTATGTAATGCAGCCGAAACTTTATTAGTTCACCAGGCGGTAGCGCATGAATTTTTACCGTCTATAATTTCTGGGTTACAAAGTAATAAGGTGGAGGTTCGGGGTTGTACTAGAACGAAAGCTATTGTTTCCGACATTTCCCCGGCAACTGATGCTGATTGGGATGAAGAATATTTAAGCCTGATTATAGCTGTTAAGGTAGTAGATTCCTTGGATGAAGCGATCGATCATATAAATCAACATGGTACCGGACATAGTGAAGCTATAGTAACGGAAAGCTATTCTAATGCGCGCACTTTCCTAGCCGCTGTAGATGCTGCAGCTGTTTATGCTAATGCTTCTACTCGCTTTACCGATGGTAATGAATTTGGTTTTGGCGCCGAAATGGGTATCAGCACCCAAAAACTCCACGCTAGGGGACCTATGGGTCTAACTGAGCTTACCACTACCAAATTCGTGATTTATGGTGATGGGCAGGTGCGATAATTTACTCGATTACCTCAAACTCATACTTAGCCAATTTATCTAAATCTTCCTGGCTTAAGGAATATTCCCTGTCTAACAAGACCCTTTCGTCAGGAGTATCGCATAATTCGGTAGATAAATAGCGCAAGCCGTTATCATTTATTACTGTGACTATACACTTAGCATCGGGGTATTTTAAGGCTACCTTGCGGGCGGCAGCTACGTTACAACCAGAGGAAATACCGCAAAAGATGCCTTCTTTTTGAGCGATTTGTCTAGCCATTTGGATAGATTCATCTGAACTAACTAAAACAATTCCGTCAACATATTGTAAATCTAATATTTCTGGAATTAACCCATCAGCTATACCTTGAACTTTATGTTGACCTATTTTCCCTTTAGCTAAAATAGGAGAATCTTCAGGTTCGGAAATATATATTTTTATATTAGGGTTTTTTTCTTTTAAATATTTAGCAGTTCCGGTAACTGTACCCCCTGTTCCTTGACACATGATAAATACATCAATATTACCAGCAGTTTGTTCCCATATTTCCGGAGCCGTATTATCTAAATGGGCGGCCAGATTTTCTTGGCGGTAAAATTGTCCTACTTCAAATACCTTTTCTCCATATCTTTCCTTGATTTTAAGCACTTCTTCCAGGACTAAATCAACATCTGTTTCAGCCCCAGGGGTTAATACTAATTCAGCTCCGTAAGCCCGAATGGTTTTTTTGCGTTCTTCGCTCATGCCTTCTGGCATCACTATAATTACCCGGTAACCTTTAGCCGCGCCGACCATAGCTGTTGCTATTCCGGTATTACCGGTAGTACCTTCTAATAGAATCATACCCGGTTTAAGCTCTCCCTTTGCTTCCGCTTTTTCCACTATCGAATGAACTACTCGGTCTTTAAGGCTTCCGCTGGGATTTGTATATTCAAGCTTAACACAAATATCCGTATTAATATCGGCTCCAATTTTATTAAGCCTAATCATCGGTGTTTTACCTACTGCTTCCAGCACATTATCATAAATATTTTTATTATTACCCCAATCCATCACTAGAATCCCTCCAATTTTATAATGGCCATTCCTTACCATAACTAATAGTTCGAGTTATCTTAAAAGTTTCCTCTTGGGGAAAATCGGAAAAGAACGCGGGCCAACTTTTAGTTTCCTCAGTAAATATTTGCAAAAGAGCCTCAAAGAAAGCATCTCTAGTCTCTATTTTTCTTAAACTCAACCCCTTTTGTTGTAATTTTTCGGCTATTGAATTGTTAAGCTCAATTTCGTAATCAGATAATAAATTAAAAAACTTTTGCCAAGCGTGTAACTCATCAGCTGCCTCCCAGTTAATGCCGGGACACACAAAATGACGACAAACGGATTCCCGCATATTTTGGGTTAGAAGGCAACCTTTATCTAAGGTGTGAAACTGACATTTATAACTATCGCCATCGATACTATTATTGATGGTAATAGACGCATCTAAAACTGTTATATCAGTTAAGCTTACAATATAATCTACTAATTCCGGCTTATTATTAAGCAAATAGGCCAAATCAGTCGGATAAAAAACGGGAGCATAAAACCCGCAGCAGCCTTTATCATCTTGCCGGGGACATTCGCTGCACAAATCTACTTCAATATAACTTCTTAACCCCTGATTATGAAAAGTAATAGTTATTTCTTTGGGCATAGCTTTCCTCACATTGTTATTATCTTTTACTAGTATAGGGGTTTTAGCAGATTTGGAAAAGGGTAAAAACATTATAATAATAGATATTTGCTTTTTAGTAGTGTAATCGGTATTATTTTCCTATAAGGATATGTAAAAGGTGGTTATTATTTGGAACGAATAGGGGTAATCGGCGGAACTTTTGATCCTATCCATTTAGGACATTTAATTGCGGCCCAGTGGGCACAATGTGAATTAAAACTTGACAAGGTAATATTTGTGCCGGCAGCTATACCTCCCCATAAGGATAATGACGAAGTATTAGACCAGGAGTATCGTTACAATATGGTGAAATTAGCTACTAAGAGTAATGAGAAATTCGAAGTTTCGGATATTGAGTTACAAAGAGGGGGCAGTTCTTACACTGTTGATACGCTTAAACATTTCGGGCAGATTTACCCTAAAACCCAGCTTTTTTTTATAATGGGTTTAGATGCCTTACTGGGATTAGATACTTGGAAAGATGTAGAGGAACTTATTGAATTAGCTAATTTTGTCGTAACTACTAGACCTGGCTATATAATTAAACCCCATGACGAGATTTATGATAAATTGCCTTGGCGTTTTTGGAGCAAAGTAATATATTTAGAAATACCGGGGATGGAGATATCCTCAAGTCTTATTCGTCAAAGATTAAGACAAGATAAATCTATAAAATACTTAGTTCCTGAAGTAATTCAAGACTATATTTTAAAGAATAAAATTTACGGAGAATAATTCATGATTAATGCGGATGATGCCCAGCAAATTATTAAAACCAAATTATCTACTAACCGGTACCAACATTCTTTTAATGTAGCTGATGTAGCTAAAAAACTGGCTAAACAATTTGGGGTAGATGAAGAAATAGCTTATATAGCCGGTTTACTCCATGATTATGCTAAAGGCTTACCGGCAACGGAGCTTTTAAAAATAGCGGAAGAAAACCAGTTGATTGAAGATGATATTGAATACCTTATTCCAGATATTTTACATGCTAAAGTAGGGGCCTTTTTGCTGGAGCAAGAAAACATAGCCAAAGAACCCGAAATTCTGAATGCCATCGCATATCACACTTTAGGTGCTAAGGACATGAGCGATTTAGATAAAATCATTTTTTTAGCCGATATGATTGAACCGGGGCGGGATTATCCCGCTATGCAAAGGCTACAATGCTTAGCCGCTAGAAATCTTGACGAAGCTATGTTATTCGGATTAGAATCAACTATAAAGTATTGTATAGAAAAAGGACGGCTTATCCATCCGCGCACCATTATGGTTAGAAATATATTTCTTAAAAATAGCTTAGGAGGCGTAATTCTTGAATGATATTAAACAAATAGTGCAATTAGCTGTAGAAGCAGCCCTAGAAGAAAAAGCAAATAATATTGTAGTTTTAGATGTGCACGAACAGACGGTAATTGCCGATTATTTTGTTATTGCAAGTGGGCGTAATTTTATCCAAGTGCAAAGCATAATTAGTGCTATCGAAGAGAAATTAATAAAAGAGCAGATTAACCCTCTACGCCGTGATGGACATAAGGAAGGCGTTTGGGTAATTCTTGACTATGGTTCGGTTTTAGTGCATGTTTTTAGACAAGAGGAACGGGAATTTTACGGATTAGAACAATTGTGGGGAGATGCAGTTGAAGTACTTATAAGCCAAGAGCAACAAGAATAATACTGATATAAAAGATAGCAAAAGAATTTCTTTATTGATGAAGGCAGGCAGCATATTTTGCTGTCTGCCTTTAGTGTGTTTATGCCCAAAAACTTATGCGGCAGGATGTTGATGATTATTACTTTTTAAAAGTTTTTCTTAAGAATTTCTTAAGATGCAAGAATATCGCCTCAAAGTTCGTATTTTAGGTATATAATTTTAAAGTGCGAATTTAAATAATGGAGGTAAGCCTGTGGAACCCGATGCAAAACAAAACTTAATAACCCGTCTGAAGAAAAGCCCCCGTTGGCTTAAAATAACGGCCGCCTTACTGCTTTAGCTAGCAGTGACGAGCTAACTTTTAAGGCTGCCCAAGCAGAATATTTAAAAGCTAAAAACAACTACGACCGAGTTGATAAACTTCACCAAGCAGGGGCGGCTTCCTTGGCAGAACTGGAAGTGGCTCAGATGGAATTGACCCGTATCGAATCCAGCTATTATGAAGCGCGGGTGAAAGCCGAGCAAAAAGCCTCCGAAAGACTTAGCAGCTCTTTGCAGGCCCAGGTAGATTTAGCCGGACAGGAAGTAGCCCAAGCTAAGGAAAGGGTTGATTTGGCTACTTTTATTGCTAATCATGATGGAGTAATTACTTATGTAGGAGCTAAACGCGGTAATCAAGTACGGGAAGGTACTGAATTGTTAGTATTAAGTGATGACAGTAATTTAGAGATTAATGCGAGTATTAACGAAATTGATGCCGGCCATCTTAAAATTGGTCAAGAAACCGATATTAGATGTATGGCTTTGTTTGCAGAAAAATACCAGGGTGAAATAATTCGTATAGGCAATGCGGCTATTATAGAAATGGGCGGGGCCGGTGATAATGTTAATATTCCGGTTACGGTCAAATTAAAAGGTGACATCACCGGTCTGAAAATTGGCTACACTACCGATATGACTATAAAAATGATAATGGAAAAAGACGTAATAGTGGCTCCCTTAGAATCTGTAATTAATCAAGATGGCAAGACCATAGTATATGTGGTGGAAAATGGGAAGTTACAAGAAAGGATTGTTACTACTAAAGCGGGAAATGAATTATATGATGTTATAATTTCAGGTCTTAAGGAAGGTGAACAGATTGTAGGCAATCCGCTTCCTACCATGCAAGCAGGTCAAAAAGTAGTTGCACCGCCGGAGGCCAATAATAATGATTAAAGTTATAGATTTAGAGAAAACGTATCATACCGGTGAAATAAAAGTTAAAGCCTTAAAAGGGATATCCTTTCAGGTTAAACCGGGGGAGTTTGTGGCTATCATGGGAGCCTCTGGTTCGGGTAAATCCACGCTTATGAATTTACTGGGATTACTAGATACCCCTACTAAAGGCAGATACATACTGGATAATACTGAAGTTTCTGCTTTAGATGAAAACGAATATGCTACGGTCAGGAATCGGAAGATAGGTTTTGTTTTCCAGACCTTTAATTTACTCCCGCGCTTGACGGCCCAGAAGAATGTGGAACTGCCTATGCTATATGCTGGCATAAAGCTGACCGAACGTAGAAAAAGAGCTTTTGCAGCTTTAGGACGCTTGGGACTTAAAGAGCGAATAAGTCATTTGCCTAATGAGCTATCCGGGGGGCAGAACCAGAGGGTAGCTATAGCCCGGGCTTTAGTAAATAATCCGGCTATTATTTTAGCTGACGAACCTACCGGAGCTTTAGACAGCCATACCAGCTTGGAAATAATGCACATCTTTCAAGAGCTGAACCTAAGGGGGGCTACTATCATTATAGTAACCCACGAAGAATTTATCGCTAGGCATGCTAGTAGAATTCTGCGTATTAGTGATGGTCTTTTAGTGGAAGATGAAATAGTCGAAAAACCCAACCAGGCTAGTGAAGCCTTTGCCTTGCTGGAAAGTGAGGTAGAAAATTAATGAATTTATTAGAGTTAATCAGCGTTGCGTTTGAAAGCATTAAAGGTAATAAATTACGTACCTTTTTAACTACTTTGGGTATAGTTATTGGGATAGCGGCTGTAATTGCCGTAATGGCTATAGGTCAAGGCGGCCGGGCTATGCTGATGCAGGAAATGGAGAAATTCGGGGTAAATCTTTTTGCAGTTTATGTTAATTATCAGGATAGCAGACCTTCTCGAATGGACGACTTGAAGCTTAGTGATGTAACCCTTATAAAAGAAGCTGTCCCCGAAGTAAAATATTTGGCTCCCATGACTTATAGCAGTATGGAGCTGCGCAGTGGTCAAGGGGCGGAATCAGTACAGACTATTGGCACTACTGAAGATTTAGCGGTGGTAAGAAATCTGGAACTTCTCCATGGCCGATTTATTAATGAAGAGGATCAGGCGGGCACACGCCGGGTTATAGTAATAGACGAAGATATAGCTCAAAGCTTATTTAAAACTACTAATCCGGTGGGCGAATACCTGGTGGTAAATAATAACTCCACTCTGATTATAGGAGTGCTAAAGAAAGATGCTTCTATGATGTCCTTTAGCGCCAGGCAAGTAGCCTATATACCTTTATCATACATGGATTATATGAATTCCTATTCATTGATACACGAATTCTGGGCTAGTGCCACTACAAAAGAAGAAGTGGATATGGCTATGGACCGAACTATAAAGTTACTGGAAAGACGTCATAATGCCCCTAACCACTACATGGCCTACAGCTTAGAAAGTGAAATGCAAACCGCGGATAATGTAACGGGCATTATTAGCTTGATTATAAGTTGTATTGCCGGTATCTCCCTATTGGTAGGGGGAATAGGAGTTATGAATATAATGCTGGTATCAGTTATGGAGCGTACTAGAGAGATAGGCATACGTATGGCTCTAGGCGCTAAACGCCGGGATATATTAGTCCAGTTTTTGATTGAATCTGTAGTATTGTGTATTTTAGGGGGTATAATCGGAACCATATTAGGCTACGGGGGAGCATTTATAGTAGCTAAAATAGCCAAGTGGCCTCCTTTAGTATCTTGGTCTACTATAGTTATCGCTTTTCTTTTTTCTACTTGTGTAGGCTTATTTTTCGGTATATATCCTGCCAATCAGGCTGCTAAGCTTAATCCTATTGAAGCATTAAGAAGGGAGTAAGTTCTTAGGCGGATAGTTAGAATAAAAAACACCGGAGTTCACCACGGTGTGATAGGGACATTTTCTAAACCGTGGTGAAGTGGGCGGTATGGTTCGGCAGGCAGTGAGTTTTCGCTGTCTGCCGTTTTCCATTTATGCAACCTCTTCTGCTGTTGGTTCTTTCTCTTTTAAAATTTCTGTTTCTACGATGTTGTCCAAAAGACCGATATCACGGTAGTAAATATCAAT
>CAZYLY010000005.1:11376-26986 GCA_964648825.1 uncultured Syntrophomonadaceae bacterium | reverse complement strand
GGTAAACAAACCCTCCCCAACAACTTTACAAAATTCTCCTCTCCCCAAAATGGCGGCCATGGTGGCCGCCATTTTACTTTGCATAAAACTGAAAATTATAACGGATAATATATCCAAAGGAGGTAGATATATTTGCAAAAAATAATTAACGATTTTAATTTGAATGTAGACTTAGCCGTTGAAGCCCGGGATTTAATCAGGGGAACTGCCGATATTGAAATATCTGGGGTACGTGAAGATGTAAATCAACTGGAACATATTAAAGTAACTACTATTACTATTTTAGATGAACAAGGTGCCAAACAGATGGGGCGTCCGATGGGAACTTATGTTACTATTGAATCTCCCCCGCTCAAAATCAATGACCCTTATGTGAAAGAAGAAATAATAGCTTCCATGGAAAAATCAATGCATACCTTATTAGGTGATTATCTTAAGCCCACCGATACAGTTTTACTAGTAGGATTAGGTAATTGGCGTGCAACCCCGGATGCCCTGGGGCCTAAATTTATTGAATATAGTCCTATTACCAGGCATTACCATCAACATGCCCCGGAAGCCTTAGTAGAAGGAATGCGCCCTGCTTGCGGAATCGCCCCCGGAGTATTAGGTATAACCGGTTTAGAAACATTTGAAGTTATTAATGGTATTGTAGAAAAAATAAAACCAGCCTTAATAATAGCAGTTGATTCATTAGCCGCCCAAAATGTTGATCGCATTGGCACGACTATTCAGATGTCTAATACTGGTATCCAACCAGGGGCAGGGATAGGTAATGATAGACAAGCATTAACCCAAGAAGCTTTGGGAATACCGGTAATAGCTATAGGCTGCCCTACTATTGTCAATGCCAGCATAATTGCAGGTTTAGCTATTAAAAAGTTTTGTTTAGATAGCGGGGCTATGTATAACGAAAATAAAGCCAGTGCTTCAGTAAAAGATATTCTTTCTTATTTTGGCGGAAGCCTGGGAGTTACCCCCCAAGAAATCGATGATATAATAGAAAACGCTTCGAGAATTATTGCTATGGGGGTAAGTAAATCACTTTTTCCGGGTATAAGCATAGAACAATTAGAGTTATATGCCACCTAAAACGGGCATAAATAAAATGGAAACAAGCGGATAAATAGCATCCGCTTGTTCATTATAGTATGATTAATGATTTAAATTAATTAAGACAAAGTATTTTGCCCTGCTTGTCTTTGCTGGTAATCATAAACCATCTTTTTAACCATCTGACCACCTATACTACCAGCTTCACGGGAAGTAAGATCTCCATTATAACCTTGTTTAAGAGAAACTCCTACTTCCTGAGCAGCTTCCATCTTAAATTTGTCCATAGCTGCTCTAGCTTGAGGAACAATAAGTCTATTGCTATTAGGCATTTATTTTCACCTCCTTTATTGAGTGTAATCTTATTGTGTCCGAAGAAAAAAGTTATATGCTAGAAGTATTTTCATCGTTTTTTGATTTTTTCCTATTTTTTTTATTCTTTATATCATTTTTAAGACCGATTTCCTGTGAAACTTCATATTTAAGGTTTTCAATATCCTTTTTTTTAGCCATTGGGTATAACCTCCTTTCCTTAAAAATAAAAAAATAACTGCAAACTATTGCAGTCATAGGATTAAACATTTTTCAATTTTTTATTACTTAAAATTAATTGGGGGCGATTTCTTTCTCTTGGCTAAACTTTTTATTAATATAATCCTGGATATTAGCTATATCCCTATTTTCCTTTAAAATAACTTTGCTAAGCTCTATTAATTTTTGATCTTGAACTAAATTAGCAACTTTTAACTGGTCTAATCCGTGTTGCCTCACTCCCCAAAAATCTCCGGGCCCCCTTATAGTTAGATCTTCATTAGCTAACTCAAATCCATCATTAGTTTTTTCCATAATCTTCAGCCTTTTTAAGGCCTCTTCTGTTTTAGGCTCAGCTATCAATATACAATAAGATTCAATACTGCCTCTTCCCACACGACCCCTTAGCTGATGTAATTGCGACAAACCAAACCTTTCTGCTTGTTCAATGACTATTATAGAAGCATTAGGGACATCTACCCCTACTTCAATAACGGTAGTAGAAACTAATACATTTATATTGCCTTGTTTAAAACTATTCATCACATAATCTTTTTCGGCTGCTTTTAAACGCCCATGGATTAGTCCTACTTTAAAATCACGCATAATATTATTTTTTAAATCTTCATATAAAGTAACGGCTGCTTGCAAATCTTGTTTTTCCGATTCTTCCACTAAAGGACATACAATATATACTTGTCGGCCTTCTTTGACTTGATTAGCAATAAATTTATACACTTTTTGACGATGCGAATTTTTTACATACATAGTTTTTACCGGAATTCTTCCCGGAGGCAGCTCATCTATTACCGAAAAGTCTAAATCACCATAAACAGTTAAAGCTAAAGTGCGGGGGATGGGAGTAGCAGTCATTACTAATACATCGGGGAAATATCCCTTATTAGCTAAAGCCGCCCTTTGTCTTACCCCAAATCTATGTTGCTCATCAATTACTACTAAACCTAAGTTTTGAAAAAAGACATCCGTTTGGATTAAAGCATGGGTACCTATTAATATATCAATATTTCCGTTACTTATAGCTTCCAATATCATTCTCTTTTCAGCCGCGGTGCTTGACCCAGTTAGACGGGCAATTACTACTTCTGATTTATTGAAAAATTTACTTATAGAATTAAAATGTTGTTCTGCCAGTATTTCTGTAGGAGCCATTAAGGCACTTTGAAAACCACTCGCTACACATTTTGCCATAGCTAAGGCAGCTACCGCAGTTTTTCCCGAACCTACATCACCTTGAATAAGCCTATTCATGGCTAGGGGTTTTTCCATATCACTAAATATTTCTTTTAATACCCGATTTTGTGCTCCCGTAAGCTTAAAGGGCAGATTATTTTTTAAATTATTAACTAAATCAGTTTTATCTTGATGTATTACAAATCCATCGGAAACTGCTGCTGGTTTGTTTTTATTAATGCTTAATTGAAATAAAAATAATTCCTCTAAAGCTAATCTTTTTCTAGCTATCACATAAGCCTCCCGAGTAGTAGGAAAATGGATATTCATAAAAGCATGCCTAATGTCTCCTATGTTATATTTATCCCTAACCTGTTTTGAAAAAATCTCAGGATAATAAACTAAATAATCATCTAATATATTAAGTATAATGGAACGCATAAATTTTTGATTAAGTCCTTCAGTTAAGGGATATATGGGTAAAATTGTTCTGCTGTTATGTAGATTGTCCATTATTTCATAATCAGTTACATTTAACTCCAAACCTTCGTAAGAAGCTTTCACTTTTCCGCTTATATATATCTCCCTGCCTATTTGCGCATAAGTTTCAATATAAGGCTGATTAAACCATACAGCTTGAATCAGCCCGGTTGCATCTTGGATCATTGCCTTAAAAATCAGCATACCGCTTCTAGCCCGATGTTTTTTTACTGCCATTACTCGACCTTTAAGATTAGCATTTTCGCCAATTTTAACGGTCCCAATGTTTTGCACATTATCCCTGTTTAAATAAGTCCTAGGCATATGCCATAATAAATCAAAAACAAATTTAATCCCTAAGCGGTGTAAAAGCTTAGTTTTTTTAGGACCGATTCCTTTTATATATTGAATATCTGCAAAAAGTTTTTCCATTTACATACCCCCGAGCAAAAACAGTTAAGGGATAAAGCTTGGTGCCTTATCCCCTTTTTATATCATCATATTACTCGACTGAAATCCAGTAACTATAGTGCGGCTGACCTCCATAATGAACCTCGATTTCATAACTAGGAAAACGTTCTTCCACCTTCCCTTTCGCTTCCAGGGCTGCTTCTTCACTAACCAATTCGCCATAGAAAAAGGTTATAAGCTCACTATCAGCTTCAAATTCAACCATAGCAGCAACCGTTTTTAACAAGGCTTCTTCCTCAGATTCTGCTACTAGTGAAATTTTGCCGGAGATAATTCCTATAATATCACCTTCGTGAATATCAAGCCCATTAAGGGCTGAATCCCGTACCGCACGTGTAATTTCAGCATATTTAACCTGGCTGATTTCAGCACCCATAGCCTCAGCAATTTCCTGAGCTTCCCCATTTTCATCAAACGCTATTAAAGCAGTAACTGCTTGCATTACTGATTTAGTAGGGACTACAAAAACTTCTTTGTCCGTTAAATGTTTAACTTGTTCAGCTGCCATAATAATGTTGCTATTATTAGGCAAGATTATAATAGATTCCGCCTGAACTAAGTTACAAGCATTTAATAGTTCCTCGGTACTAGGATTCATAGTCTGCCCACCCTCAACTACTACATCAACACCTAGACTTTTTAATATATTTACTATTCCTTCACCTACACCTACTGCCACTAGTCCGATTTTTTTCAAAACCGCCGCTGCAGATTCTTCCTTTTCCCAATTAATAAGCTGTTCGTGGGCTTCTTCCAGCATATTATTTATTTTAATATCACTTAAACTACCCCATTGTAAACTAGTCTCTAAAACCTTACCTGGGTGGTTAGAATGAATATGGACCTTAACTATATCTTCATCTCCGACTACAATCATCGAATCCCCTAGAGGCGCTAAGTGGTCTTTTATATCATCAAGGTTGGGATTAGTACAATTTTTAATTAATAGTTCTGTGCAATATTGAAATTCTAATTCCAGCTCATTTTTAACTGTACTTTCTTCCCGTTTTATAAATTGTTCCTTATATATATCTAACTCAATAGATTTTTCTTGGGCTAAACCTTCTACCATACCTTCCAAGAAAAATAAGAGCCCTTGCCCGCCTGCATCTACTACCCCGGCTTCTTTTAAAACTGGTAACATTAAAGGCGTCTTTTCCAGGGTCTCATAACCTTTTTGTATTCCAGCTAATAGACAAACAACTATGTCATTTTGGTTTTTAGCTTCTTTTTCACAGGCACCCGCTATTTCACGAATTACTGTAAGGATGGTACCTTCCACCGGTTTCATAACCGCTTTATAAGCTGTATCGGAACCTGCTTTTAAAGCTAAAGCTACATCCATAGCAGTGGCTTCATTTTTTGTTTCTAGAACCTTAGCCATACCACGGAAAACCTGTGACATTATAACCCCAGAATTGCCCCGAGCTCCCATCAGAGAGCCCATTGAAATTGCCTTAGCAATTTTGCCCAAAGGTTTATCCAGATTCTTTTCCCCTTCTTTTACAGCAGATAGTAAGGTTAAATACATATTAGTTCCCGTATCACCGTCTGGTACGGGAAAGACGTTAAGTAAATCAACTTTGTCGCGGTTATGTTCAAGTTTAATACATCCTGATTTTACACTTCTTACCCAGTCTGTACCGTTTAATAACTCTAAACTCAACTCTTTATCCTCCCCTATTCCTCAAATAAGACTTTGACCCCTTTAACATTTACATTAACCGCTGCAACTGGTAGACCAGCATTACTTTCTAATACATAACTAACTTTTTGCATAATGTTGTTAGCAACTTCATTTATCTTCATTCCGTAAGCAACTATAACATATATATCTATTACCAGTCCATTTTCAGTCCTACCGACTTCAACACCTTTGCGAATCGATTCTATGCCTAAAATACTAGAAATTCCAGATTGAATATTGTGGGCTACCATGCCTACCAGCCCATAAGAATCAATCGCAGCAAGTCCAGCTATAGTTTCTACAACTTCTTCCGCCACAAAAATTTCTCCTAGTTCCGTTGTTTTAACTTTAAACATACTAAATCCCTCCTTTAATTAAATATATAAACTAATCAGCCTTTTAACCTTGAATTTTAAATTTTCCCATGCTTATTTCTAATACTATACTAACACTATTTACATTATTATACTTATTAATAAGCAATTTTAAAAGCAAGTTATAAGACAGCCCTTATTGGGGCCTTCTCCCCTAATTATTTTTTTCTACCTTCTTCTTGCCCTTTGCCTTGCTCTTTGGTAAAATGTTTAAGTGCATTGCATTTGAGAGGGGGCAAAAAGAATGGCTAAATGTGAAGTATGTGGAAAAGGAGTTTCCTTTGGGAAAAAATACAGTCACTCCCACATTAGGACTAACCGTCAATGGAAACCAAATATACAACGAGTAAAAGCTATAGTTGACGGATCACCGAAAAGAGTATATGTTTGCACCCGTTGTTTGCGTTCTGGTAAAGTCCAAAGAGCCATCTAATGGTATAAGCCTTAGGAAATTTCTAAGGCTTTTTGTCTTTTTGAACGATAATTTCTTCTAACTCAAAATTATATAATTCATTACAAAAATTACAGCGAGCTTCTAAAACTCCTTCCTTTTCATAAATATCATTTAGTTCTTCCTTAGAAAAACTAGCCATTATAGTTTTTAATCTATCCCGACTACAATTACAAACGAAATTTAAAGGTGTCGCAGATAAAACCTCATAGTCAATATGGGCAAATACCCTTACTAAGACCTCTTCTAAACTATTACTTTCCAGAATTAAATTACTAACCGCGCCCATACCTAATACATTTTTCTCGATTAATTCTAATAACTTATCATCGGCCCCAGGCATTGCTTGCACTAAGATTCCGCCCGCTGCAAGTATGGATAAATCCCGTTCTACTAATACCCCTAGTGAAACTAAAGCAGGAATTTGTTCTGACATCGCAAAATATCTGGCTAAATCTTCCCCAATTTCACCACTAACTAATTCTACTCTCCCCACAAAAGATTGTTTTAAACCAATATCTTTAATAACCTCTATATATCCTTCCTGTCCGACAATGCCGCTAACATCAAGTTTTCCCGAGAATTTGGAGGGCACATCCGCACTAGGATTAGATATTAAAGCGCGTCCCCCGCCATGGCTGTCAACAGTAGCAACAATAGCTCCGGCTGTACCATCACCTACTACCCTTAGGGTTAAAACATCATCTTCCCCTTTTAAGTCACTGCCCATAATTAAAGCCGCAGTCAGAACTCTGCCTAGGGCGGCTGAAGCAGTAGCCGATGTATTATGCCTTCTGTGCGCCTCTTCGACTAAAGCAGTAGTATGGGCTAAAGTAACTCTTACTTTACCTTCTTTATCTATAGCTTTCATTAAATAATCCTTATTTATCATAAAAAAACCCTTTCAACTTTTTGTATTTGTCTATTATACCTATAAACTTAGTAAATTCAAAAAAATAAACTATCAGGCAGGATTTTCTTCATGATTAATATAAGTATGATTTAAAGGCAAAGATTTAACACAAAAGTATTATTCGTAAGGGATTAAGTATTTATTAATAAGGGGGAACAAGAATGCCTATATATGAATTTGAAGGAAAAAGGCCTATTATACCAGACACTGCCTTTGTGCATCCGCAAGCAGTTATAATTGGCGATGTCACTTTAGGAGAAAACTGCTATGTAGGGGCCGGTGCAATAGTAAGAGGCGATTACGGCAGAATAATTATTGGGGATGGTTCTAATATACAGGAAAATGCTGTGATGCACACCGAACCCGATACCGTAGCCGAACTAGAAACTAATGTTTTAGTCGGCCATGCGGCTATAGTACACGGACCTTGTGTAATTATGTCTAATTCTACCGTCGGAATGGGCTCCGTAATTAATGGGGGTACAGTAATGGAAAAAGAATCATTACTGGCAGCCGGAAGTGTTTTACCTCCGCGTAAAACTGTACCGGAACGCAAAGTTGCCATGGGTAATCCGGCTCGAGTAGTTAAAGATATTGATGATACTATGCTAGTCTATAATCAAATTGCTACAAAACTATATCAAGACTTGGCCGCCCGTTGTAAGACCGGGCTCAAACTAATTGAGTAATAGCCTAATTAGTAAATTCAACACTGATTTTCACAGATGTTTGGGATTTACACTGAATTTCTTAATTCTTAAAATAATATATAAATATTGTGGAATTTTCCATAACAATATAATAAAAAATGTCATTATATTAGTATCTGCCGATAAATATACGATAATTCGGTTTAACTCATATAGTGACATTTCTTTTATAAATCATCTTCAATTAACAAATATACTACTTAAAAAAATCAGTGAAAATCTTTTATAATCAGTGTTAATCTGCAACCTTAATAGCACTGCAGGGAGCATCAGTAGTCCTCGAAGAGGGTGTTGAATTAAAACTTAAAATCCTTCAGTTTTTCTTCCAGTCCGCTTTTCACTAACGGGGGTACTAGGGAACTTACATCTCCTCCTAAAAGGGCCGCTTCTTTAACCCCACTAGAACTAAGATAAATATATTTCGTATCTGCCATAACAAAAATAGTATCAACTTGGGGCATCAGGATTTTATTCATATTAGCCATCCCCGCCTCATATTCAAAATCCGAAACCGTTCTAAGCCCTCTTATTATGGCACCAGCATTTTTTTCTTTAATATAATTAGCTAATAAACCGTTAAAAGATTCAACTTCTACATTGCCCAAATGTTTAGTACTGGCTTTAATTAAATCTACCCTTTCATCCAAAGTAAATAAAGCGTTTTTGGTAACATTATGAACAACTGATACTATAACTTTATCGAAAATACGGCTAGTCTTTTCTAAAATATCAATATGTCCATTAGTAACCGGGTCAAAACTACCGGGATATACAGCTAAGCTCAACTATATTCCCCCTCCTTCCTTCTAATTTAATATTATCCGTATCAGTATAGTTTCATTCCAATTCGCCCCTGCTATCCCTTTCCCCTGCTTAATAAGTTTATTTTATGGATAAAATATGATTTCCCGGCAAAAAAGAATTTACCCTAACTATATATATATAAATAAAAAATAGCGATAGATATTTAATACCTATCGCTAATGTTTAATCATCTTTTTATTTTAATTAATGATGTAGCTCATTACACAAAGGCTGCTTCTTCTAAATCGATAGCGCTTCTATCTCCTGCCTGCATAGATTTTTCATATCCAAAGACATCGGTAACATGATTCATAACATAAAACTTCGCACTGGCGATCTTACCCTTATAGAAGCTAGCATCAAAGTGATCTTCTCCTAATTCAGCCAGCTTTTGAGCAGCTAAAAGGGCTTGGGATAGTAATAATTTACCGCAATAAACCCTGGCACCAGCATGTAAGGTGCGGGTGGCAAAGAATTGTTTTAAGGGTTTATCGTTTGCTTGCCAATCATTATTCATATCTAAAATATTTTTAAAAGAAGCCATAGCATCAGCCATCATATTAAATTCAGCTGCAAATTCGTCGGTTTTTTTGTTAGTAATAAAATCATTTATTTCTGCTACCCATTTTTTAAATGGTTCGCCTCCGCCCATGGTAAACTTACGGCCCGTATAATCCTGCGCTTGAATAAAGTTAGTACCTTCCCAAATACCATGAATAACTACATCACGATATAAATTGGCTGGAGCATACTCTTCCATAAATCCATAACCACCATGGCATTGGATAGATTCACCGGTAAGAATTCTAGCCATATCAGAAGAATAAGCTTTACATAAGGGATTATTAATTGCGAACATATTAGCATAATATTCCCGTTCTTCTTCAGTAGCCGCATCTACTTCTAAATCACGATAAAGATATGATTGATAAATTAGGGCACGGATAGCTTCCATGCCAGATTTTTGGTACATAAGCATCCGCCTGACATCCTCATGCTCAATAATACGAACACTAGGCCCTTTAGGATCGGTAGATTTCTTACCTTGAACCCGAACCTTAGTATAATCTAAAGCAGCATAATAAGCAGATGCAATACAGCCTAAGGTAAATAAACCGGTGTTTAAGCGTTCTTCATTCATATAGGCAAACATTTGTGACATTCCTACCCCGCGGCCATCGACTACTTCTTGCATCCCTACCATCCAACCATAGCAATTATCATTTTCACCCATAGCTAAGGTAAGGGTAGAAGAGCCATGGATTCCCATTTTATGCTCAATACCTACGGAAGTAACATCATTCCATTTACCTAAAGAACCATCTTCATTAACCCAGAATTTAGGCACAATAAATAGTGAAATACCTGCAGTACCTTCTTTAGCGCCCGGAGTTTTAGCTAACATAAGATGAATAATATTATCCGCTAAATCATGGTCTCCAGAAGTTATAAAACATTTGGTACCTTTTAGCTTGTATAAACCAGGAGTATCTGTAGGAAATGCCTTACTTTGCAGTGCTCCTACTTCTGAGCCAGCCCCCGGTTCAGTTAAACCCATAGTTCCAGCCCATTCCCCAGTAAACATTTTCGGTAAAAATAAATCCTGTTGTTCCTGGGTAGCATATTCTTGCAATACTGTGCAAGCACCTTGCGTCAGACACCAATACATTACTACTGAAGCAGAGGCCGCTGACTGCATTTCTAAAATCGGTGCATACCAGGCAAGGGGTATTTTACCTTCGCCGCGGAAACCAAATTGAGGACCTAATTCCGCCTCACAAACGGTATTATACATATTTTTAAAAGAATCAGGGGTTATGACTGCCTGTTCTTCTCCCCCTACAAAAGTAACCCCGATTTCGTCAGCGTCTTTATTAGCCGGGCAAATAATATCACGACATATCTTATAATTAACATCAAGGAAATTATCAATATCATCAATTCCATAATAATCTTTATAGGCATCTAAAGATAGCAAGCTTTGCATATCCAGCCATTCTTTAATAACAAATTTAATATCCCGAGTATTAAAAATATAATTTGTATGTGCCAAAAAAATACACCCCCATAATAATTATAAAAATTATCCAGACTATCTAGACACTATTAATGTTGACCCTTGTCCTCCCCCTATACATAGGGTCGCTAAACCTGTTTTAGCATCTCTTCTCTGCATTTCATATAAAAGTGATACTAAAATTCTCGTTCCAGAAGCCCCGATAGGATGGCCAATAGCTATAGCTCCGCCATTAACATTAACTCTATCCATAAGCTGGTCAAAACCTAAATCCCTAGCTACTGCTAAAGATTGTGAAGCAAAAGCTTCATTAGCTTCGAATAAGTCGATGTCATTAATCGTCATGCCGGCTTTCTCTAATGCCTTTTTGGTAGCGGGCACCGGTCCGACACCCATAATGGATGGGTCTACGCCTCCAGAAGCATAGCTAACAATGGTGGCCATAGGTTTGATTCCTAATTCATCCGCCTTTTCCTTACTCATTACTATAACTGCTGCTGCACCATCATTAATTCCAGATGCATTACCTGCTGTTACTGTTCCGTCTTTTTTAAAAGCTGGTTTTAAGGAAGCCATTTTTTCTCTGGCGGTTGCACGAGGATGTTCATCAGTGTCAAATACTATATCGCCTTTCTTTGAAGGGATAACTACTGGCACTATTTCTTCCTTAAATACCCCATTTTCAATAGCCTTTTTAGCTAATTCCTGGCTTCTAAAGCCAAAATCATCTTGTTCTTCACGAGTTAAATTCCACTGTTCTGCAACATTTTCGGCAGTTATGCCCATATGGTAATTATTAAATGCATCCCATAAACCATCTTTAATCATTAAGTCCACTAAGGTATTATTTCCCATTCTATAGCCATATCGAGCTTTATCCAAAATAAATGGTGCTGCAGACATATTTTCAGTTCCACCAGCTAAAATAATGTCAGCATCTCCAGCTTTAATAATCTGGGCCGCTAAGCTTACTGCCCTTAAGCCCGAGGCACACACTTTATTAATAGTAAACGCAGTTACTGTCTCGGGAATTCCAGCCTTTATCGAACATTGGCGTGCTACGTTTTGACCCTGACCTGCTTGAAGAACACAGCCAAAAACTACTTCATCCAGCTGTTCTCCCTTTAAACCAGCCCGATTTAAGGCCTCTTTCATTACTAAAGCCCCTAAATCTACTGCTGCGGTGTCCTTTAGTTGTCCACCAAATGTTCCTACCGGAGTTCTACATGCACCTACTAATACAACTTCTTTTGCCAATTTTAAACCCTCCTGTTTCCTGTTTTTAATTATAATGAATAATTATTTTCGGCAATACATTTATATCGATAAAAATGCAGAAAATATAAAAAATTCACTCTCTTATTTTAGTATATATACTATTATTACTGCAATGGCTTTGTATGCCAGTTTTAAGATATTGCTACGAACATTGAAGTATTTAATTTTTTATTATTCATTTGTCTTTAGAATAAATTGAAGATTTTTTCTATATTAGGGGATTCGAATAAAATACATAATATAGAACTTTATAAAGAGGGGGTGGGGGTATTTTTTTTAAAAGGGCATATAGCATTCAGGCCATATGCCCTTAATGAGCTTATAAGTTTTTTTATTATAATCTTTAGTAAAATAGGCAGTTATTTTTTATCTATACTACCTATTGCATTGATTTCCATAATACTTCAGCTACATCAAATACCTTGGTAGATTCTTCTTTTTCTGCCGCCTTAACACCGTCAGATAACATAGTTAAACAGAACGGACAGTTAGTAACGATCATTTCTGGATTAGTTTCTAGCAGTTGGTCAGTTCTCGTATCATTAATACGCTTGTAACCTTCCACGGCATCTTCTTCTAACCACATACGTCCGCCACCAGCTCCACAACAGAATCCAAATTCCTTAGACTGTTGAATTTCGGTTATTTTGCCGCCTGCTGACATAATAATATCTCTTGGTTGGTTATATATTCCGTTATGTCTGCCTAAGAAACAAGAATCATGGTAGGCTACTTGAGATATTACTCTATTTGGTTTTAGTTTACCTTCAGATACTAGCTTAGCTAAAATCTCGGTATAATGGTAAACTTCATAATTGCCGCCCATTTGCGGATACTCATTCTTAAGGGTGGTATATCCGTGCGGACAAACAACAATTATTTTCTTAACTCCGTAATTATTAAAGGAATCTAAGTTAGATTGTGCTAAGGTTTGGTATAGGTATTCATTACCTAAGCGTCTAGCTGAATCTCCGCAACAGTATTCTTCAGTTCCTAAGTAACCGAAGCTTACCCCAGCCTTATCTAATAATCTAACTAAAGCTTCTCCGACTCTCTTATAACGGTCATCAAAAGATACCGCACAACCAGCATATAAGAGGTATTCAAATTCTTTATTATCTTCTGGAATTAAGTTAACTAATTCTCTTACGCCTCTTTCATTTAGCCATTCTGCACGAGTTGCATAACCTACACCCCAAGGATTGTAGTTACGTTCCATGTTGGTAAATGCCATCTGGGCTTCACCAGGCATATCTCCTTGCCACATAACAAGGTTACGGCGCATTTCAACAATTTTTGGAATATGCTCAATAAAGAATGGGCAATGTTCCATACAAGCGCGGCAGTTAGTACAATCCCAGATAGCTTCTGTTGTAACAACGTCATATATTAAGCTTTGCTCCATAGGACTTACTACTTCAGCCGCTTCGTCAGTCATAGCTATCATTTCAGCATCTTCTTCAGCCGGCTGATTTTTAGCCGCAATTAAATAAGGTGCTTTAGCATCTAAATGCTTTTTCATAGCTTGTATTAATTGAAGCTTAGGATTAAGTGCTTTACCAGTTAAGTAAGCCGGGCAGTTCTCCTGACATCTACCGCAACGGGCACAAGCATCTAAATCGAGTAAATCTTTCCAACCAAAATCTTCAATATTTTCGGCCCCGAAAGTTTCAGCCTCTTCAATGTTATAAACCATTCTGTTGGCAGAAGGTTCTAGATCGCGGAAAGCATAGTTTAAGGTTGCACTTATGATATGCCAAAGCTTTGTAAATGGAACTAAGGCTATAAAGGTAAAAGCGATTGCCATGTGGAACCACCATAAAAATCTATGCCACATGAGAACTGCTTCTAAGTTGGCATTAACAAATGGCATTGCAAACCACCAACCGATAGGAGATGCAGCTTTTTCGTAAGCAACTTGAGTTATAATTGCTGACATCTGGATTTGGGCTGCTATTCTTAAACCTTCGATAAAATATCCAGTTACTAAGATAGCAAAAATCAACACTATCAGCCAGCCATCTGATGATCTAGTATCATTTAAGCGATCCGGTTTTTGTATATATCTTACTACTGCAAGAATTATAATACCTATAATAGCTAGCAAACCAAAAATATCAACTATTGCAGAGAAACCTATATAAGCCCCGCCTTCTATATGCGGCCATCCTAACCAATAGTGAGATGCATCAACACCTGCCGCTAAAGCTAGAATTATAAAGCCCCACAGCAGGAACAGGTGCATCCATCCAGCCAGAGGTTTTCTTATAACCTTTGCTTGGGCTAAGGCGAAAAATAACATCGACCAAATTCTTTGCCATACTTTATCTTTACGGTGGAGTTCCCCTTTAGCTAACATCCATATTTGTATTCTTTTATAAGCGCCAAATAGAAAAATACCAATAGGGATAAACATTATGATATAAATTAACCACTCATAGGGAATGTTGGCCCCAACAATACGCTGGGGTATGTCATAACCGCCTTCTAATGGAGTAAATCCATAAATCATTAACTAATTCCCTCCCTCTTAAGCAAAAAGAAGATATTACTGGATATATGCGAAAACCCGCATATATCCAGCACATCCCAAGTAACATCCAACTATTTTAGCTTATTTTTTTAATTCATCGATAAGTATTGGTATTACTTTAAATAAATCTCCTACCACTCCAAAATCAGTTACGCTGAATATAGGAGCTTCTGGGTCAGTATTAATAGCAGTAATAAATTTGGAAGAAGACATTCCAGCTAGATGCTGGATAGCACCGGAAATACCACAAGCTATATAAAGATTCGGGTTAACAACTTTACCGGTTTGTCCTACTTGTAGCTCATGGCCTAGCCAACCAGAGTCGATAGAAGCACGAGAGCCCCCAACACCAGCGCCTAGTAAATCGGCCAAATTCTCAACTAATTTAATTCCGTCTGGACCTTTACAGCCACGTCCGCCAGATACAACTACTTCAGCTTCGTTTAATTCCGGTCTAGCAGATACGGTCGGAACGAATTCTTTAACCACTTGGTATACATCAGCATCAGTAGCAACTACAGCTGCATTAACTACTGCACCTGCACCAGCACCTTCAACTACTTCACATACACCAGGACGAATAGTAGCTAAAACAGGATCAGAAGTAACCTCTACTTTAGCTAAAGCTTTACCAGCATAAATAGCTCTGGTAAATACGCCTTTACCTGCGGAAAGTTCTGCAGCAATAGCATCTGTAGCTAAACCTGCTTCTAATTTTTGCGCTAATCTAGAGGCAAAATCTCTGCCATTAAAAGAATGTGCAAAAAGAACTGCATTAGGCTTATATTCATTAATCATGGCTACCATTTGAGCCACATAAGCACCAGTATTGTAATTTGCAAATACATCAGCATCTGCTACGTATACTTTATCAGCGCCATATTTTGCAAATTCAGGAGCTAATGCAGCTACTCCCTTACCAAAAACAACAGCACTTACTTCATCGCCAAATTTTTTAGCTTCTGAAAGCATTTCAAATGTAACTTTACGGATATTACCGTCTCTTTGTTCAACAAAAACCCATGTTCCTGCCATCATTTACCCTCCTTTAACCTTTTATTTCAGCTTTAGCAGTGTTTTTTATGAAGTCAGCCAGTTTTGCAGCAGCAACATCTGG
>CAZYLY010000005.1:0-11366 GCA_964648825.1 uncultured Syntrophomonadaceae bacterium | reverse complement strand
CTTCAATCTTAACACCAGCTTGTTTAGCAGGTGGTAAAGCAAATTCAATAATTTTAACTTTATCACTAGCTGCTACTGCATCTACGGTAGCAACTGGTTTTTTCTTCGCCTGCATAATACCTTTCATGGAAGGATAACGAGGCTCATTCCAGCTAACTTGTGAAGAAATTACAGCCGGTAAACTAACTTCGGTAACTTGAGTTCCGCCATCAGCTTCACTGCTACAAGTTGCCTTGCCACCAGCAATTTCTAAACTGGTAATAACATTAATGTGAGGCAGACCTAAAATTTCTGCTATCCGAGTAGGTACTTGTGAAGAACCATCATCAGAAGCAACGTGACCAGCGAGAATTAAGTCAGGATTTTCATCCTTGATGGCAGCAGCTAAGGCAACTGCCCTGGCAAATTCGTCAGCAGCGGAATCCTGTTTTACTAGAATGCCTCTGTCTGCACCCATAGCTAAAGCTGTCCGAATTGTATCCATAGCTTTATCAGTACCGGCTGATAAAACAACTACTTCATCTACAACCTTTTTCTCCTTAAGTTGAATAGCACCCTCTACCGCAACTTCATCATAAGGATTAATAATTAAATTAATACCTGCATCTGATATTTTGCCATCTTTCAAATCAATTTTGGCTTCCGTGTCAAATGTTTGTTTAACACATACTAGAACCTTCAAGTTCATTCCTCCTTTTCATCTAATTAATAATTTTTTAGGTTAGAGTTACATGTACTCCAAGAACTGTGACCTTAAGACACCACCCCCATAAAGCGTCTATGTAGTTGCCATAGGCAATTATACCACAAAAGTGAGGAGTTCTCACCCCAAAGGTCTAACCTGATTAATCTTTCGATACAAAAGCTCTATTTCCTGCTTTTTAATTATATTTTGATATATAAAAAAAATAATTACTCTTTTTGATAAAAAAACGTAGCTATGGATTTTAAACCCAGTTCCCTGGCTTTAAAGATTTGTTCTGTACTGCCAATAAAAAGTACCCCTTTTTTTCTTAAAGAATCAGTAAACTTTTTATATAGTTCTTCCTTAGTTTCCTCGGTAAAATAAATAACCACATTTCTGCATAGTATTAAATCAAAATCTTTGGGGAAAGAATCCCTTAATAAATTATGCTGCTGGAAATTGACCATTTTCTTAATTTCATCTTTTACCTGGTACCCGTCCTTAACTTGCTCAAAATATTTATTTCTTATTTGGGAGGATACCCCTTCCATAGCTCTATCCGCGTAAAAACCTTTAGCAGCCTTGTTTAATACATCTTTATCCAAATCACTTGCATATATACGGTCAGAAATATTCCACCGATTTTCTTTTATCATCATGGCTAAAGAATACGGTTCTTCACCGGTAGAACAGCCTGCACTCCATATTTTAAGGCTTTTCTTTTCTTGAAGTAATTGGGGCACAATTTCCTTTTCCAGGACTTCCCAGTGATTTAAGTTGCGAAAAAACTCTGAAACGTTAATAGTAATATGTTCTAAAAATTTACGATATACTGGTTGCTCCTTGCCTAATAAATCTATAAATTCTTTATAATTAGGAGAATTAACTGTCCTCATAAAGCTATTAATTCTTCGTTCCATCTGCGGTCTTTTGTACGCAGTTAAATCCACTTTGCTTAATATTTCAAATTTATTAATAAACCACTCCCAACCATAATTATCCATTAACATCCCCCCTACCTAATTTTATCTAAGGCTATACTAACAGATTTTACAGTCTTTTCAATATCATCTAAGTCATGGGCACATGAAATAAAACAAGTTTCAAATTGTGCTGGAGGTAAGTAAATCCCCTGTGCAAGTAATTCCCTGTAAAACAGGGCGTATTTTTCCGTGTCACAAGTCATTACATCTTCATAACTAATGACTTCTCTTTCGGTGAAAAATATACTAAACATAGAACCAAGTCTATTAATCTCGTAAAACAAACCTTTGGCTTCTAACAATGCTTGGATTTTATTAGTTAAAAGATAAGCCATAACTTCCATACGGTCATACCAATCATTATCTTTTAAAATACCCAGAGTAGTAACTCCCGCTGCCATGGCTAAGGGATTTCCTGACAGAGTACCAGCTTGATAAACGTCACCCTCGGGAGCAATACGGTTCATAATTTCTTTTTTACCCCCATAGGCCCCGACAGGTAAACCTCCGCCGATTATTTTACCCAAGGTAGTTAAATCCGGTTTAATGCCGCAAATGTTTTGGAATCCCCCATAACATAACCTAAATCCGGTAATAACTTCATCAAATATTAATAAACTGCCCGTTAATTCTGTGATTTTACGCAGACCTTGTAAAAAATCTAAATCAGGTAATACTAATCCCATATTACCAGCAACTGGTTCTACAATGACGGCAGCCACATCATTATTAGCCCCTTTAATTAACTTCTCCACCGACTCTAAATCATTATATCTGGCTACTAAGGTATTTTCCACATTAGCTGCAGGAACACCGGGGCTATTAGGGATTCCAGCCGTTAATAAACCAGAACCGGCCTTAATTAAAAAAGCATCAGCATGTCCATGGTAACAACCTTCGAATTTAATTATCTTGCTTCTTCCAGTATAAGCTCTAGCTAAACGAATAGCACTCATGGTAGCCTCGGTACCCGAATTAACCATACGCACTTTTTCTATAGAAGGAATAGCGGCACAAATAAGTTTAGCTAGTTCTAGCTCCTGTTCATTAGGAGCGCCATAGCTAGTTCCCTTTTGCGCCATTTCAGTTATCGTTTTAATAATTTCAGGGTGACTATGCCCTAGAATTAGAGGGCCAAATGAGCCGACATAATCTATGTATTCATTACCATCAACATCGTATAATTTAGAACCTAAAGCTTTTTTAATAAAAATAGGATTCATGCCTACCGCTTTAAATGCTCTAACCGGGCTATTTACACCTCCTGGCATATACTCTATAGCTTCAGAAAAGAGTTTTTCCGATTGTTCGTAACGTGACATTATGTTTCCCCCTTTCATTCATATTCTTGAAATCATTAATTATAATTAAATATACTTCATACTAACTTTTTTTAACTCCTTAACACTTTTTAAAATAATATAATCCTTAACATTAGTAGTTTCAGCAGCCTGTTTAATTATTTCATCTAGGTGTTGCGCACTTTGGGCATGAATCATGGTAAATAAATTATAGCCAAACTCTGGCGGAACCTCTCTTAAATAACAATGACTTATATTAGGGCTTTTAGCCATAAGCAGTCCTACCCGGTCTGCATCATCTTCTTCAACTTGCCATGCAACCATAGCATTAGTATTATAACCGGCTTTCTGGTGTCTAAGTATAGCGCCAAACCTTCTAATTATACCTTTTTCCCGTAGCATTTTTATGCGATTAACAACTTCATCAGAGGGAATATTTAATGAAGCGGCTAAGTCAGCAAAAGGATTGGAGGTTAATGGTATATCTCCTTGGATAAACTTTAGAATTTCTTTACTAATTTTATCTTCATTCATTAATTATCACCTATTTCCATAATAGCCCTAATTTTATATACTTTATTGGCTGGCATAGAAACCACTTTAATATTGGCTTTTTCTTCAATAGCAGTCAGAATTTCCTCCGCTTTAACTATACCTTCAGCCGTAAGCGTAAACCACATATTAAACTTATGTTCCCTAATATAATTATGGGTAACACCGTCATAGCAATTAATAATAGCTGCAACTTCATCTATTCTATTTTCAGGGATACTAGTTGCACACAAGGTTGAATAATACCCCATATTCCTTGCATCAATAACGGCCCCTATTCTTCTGATAATCCCGTTCTCTTTCAGTCGGTTTATTCTGATTAATGTTTCTTCTTCACTAATAGCCAATTCTTGGGCTATTACCGTATAAGGGGTGGTATGCAGGGGATAATCCTGCTGCAAGATGTTAAGTAACTTTTGATCTATTTTATCCATTATCTTGCCTCCGCGGCTTATAAAGACACCATTCATCTTCTGCCATATAATCTTTACCATTATAGTAGTAAGCCCTGGCTCTGCAGCCGCCACATCGATCAATATAATCACATTCGCCGCATTTGCCCGAATAGGCTTGGGTTCTAAGCCTATTTAACACTTCATTATCCTTCCATATCTCATCAAAAGGCTGTTCCTTAACATTACCTAAAGGAATATCCAGATAGGCACAAGGCTGCACATCACCCTTAGGGCTGATTATACAATAAGTAATCCCGGCCAGACATCCGCGGCTGAACCTGGTTTTAACCCCCTTTTTTTCAGCTATTCTGATAAATTGGGGGGCACAAGTAGGCTTAATTTCAATCGGAACTTGTTTCTGCTTTTCCATCAAACGGGCAATAGTCTGTTCATATTCTACTACCCTTAAGGCTTCTTTTTCTATATCAATAGCACGTCCAGTAGGAACTAAAAAGAAAACATGATGGGCCATAGCTCCTAATTCAATAGCATAATCAGTAATCGCTTCTAGTTCTCCCACATTCCAATCCATTACGGTAGTATGAATCTGGAAAGGCATTCCGGCGGCTTTAAGATTTTTCATACCGTTAATAGTTAATTCAAAAGTATTAGGCAATTTACGGAATTCATCATTTTTAACTGGATCAAGACTATCAAGACTAACACCAGCTGCCATAAATCCAGCTTTTTTCAAATCCCTAGCTACTTCAGGCGTAATTAATGTTCCGTTAGTCCCTAAAACGGGTCTTAAACCTTCTTTAGTCGCAAAGGCTCCTAATTCATAAATATCATCCCGCATTATAGGTTCTCCGCCGCTAAATATCATAATTTGAAAACCAGCTTTTTTAATTTCCGTAATAAGTTTTTTAGCTTGAGAAGTATTTAATTCATCAGTGAGTTTCGCTCCCGCATCACGATAACAATGGTCACAATACATATTACACTGATTAGTAGAATTCCAAGATACTAACATTCCCCTACCCCTTTTCTACTTTAAAAAGCTTTTATAATACTTTGGCAGCATCTTTGGCAGCATAAGTGATTACTAAATCGGCTCCCGCCCTTTTAATTGCAGTTAATATTTCTAACATAACTTTTTGTTCATCCAGCCACCCGTTAGCTGCGGCTGCTTTAACCATAGAATACTCCCCGCTAACATTATAAGCCGCCGTAGGCATATTAAAAGTATCCTTAACGGCTTTTATCACGTCTAAATAGGCTAAAGCCGGTTTTACCATAACTATATCGGCACCTTCTTCAATATCTAAGACAACTTCGTTTAAGGCTTCCTCTATATTAGCATAATCCATCTGATAAGTTTTTCGGTCCCCAAATTGAGGAGCCGAATCAGCTGCTTCCCGAAAAGGCCCGTAAAATGCAGATGAATATTTCGCAGCATAAGACATTATGGGAATATTAATAAAACCATTTTCATCAAGACAGCTGCGTATTTTCCCCACCCTGCCATCCATCATATCCGAAGGAGCTACCATATCTGCACCCGCCTTCACATGAGAAAGTGCTTGTCCGGCTAGTAAGTCTAAAGTAGCATCATTATTAATAGTGCCGTCTATTTCTACCATTCCGCAATGCCCATGATCGGTATATTCACATAAACAGACATCTGTTATTACATATAAATCAGGATTAATATCTTTAATATGTTTAATCGCCTCTTGTACAACCCCATTATCAAGAGAGCCGGAACTACCGGTAGCATCTTTATATTCAGGAATGCCAAATAATAATACGGCCGGAATATTTAAGGCAGTTATCTCTTGTATCTCTTTTTGCAGCTTATCAACCGAATATTGAAATACACCCGGCATAGAATTTACGGGTATAGCTTTATCCTGACCATAAGTAATAAATAAGGGATAAATTAAATCATCTATCGATAGCTTAGTTTCCCTCACCATTCGCCGTATAGTTTCAGAACTTCTTAACCTTCTCATCCTTTTTTGGGGAAATATCATTTAATTCACCTATCCTTGCCGTTCTTCCTCAGTTAAATAACAAGCCGGGTCTTCGGCCCATAAATCATCATATACCGCCCGGGCTCTTATTCTGCAACCGGAACAAAGCGCTTTATGATTACAATCCCCGCATTTACCTGTAACATGTTTTTCTTTTTCCCGTAATAAGACTAATAATTCATCATCAGAATTCCATAACTCACTAAAGGGCTTTTCCCGAACATTGCCGATAGAGTAATCCTGCCAAAATTGACAAGGATGCACATTACCTTGGGGATCTACATTAGCAAATTTAGTACCCGCCGAACACCCGCCGTGCATATTTAGTAATTGAATAACCTCATCAGCTCGGTTAGGCTCACTTTTTCTAATATTATTTAATAGATAAATCCCGTCCGCATGATTATCAGTAGTTAATATCTCTATTTCTACACCCTTATTATATAATTCTAAGGTTTTCGCACTTACATAATCTAAAATCTCTCGTTTTTCTGCCGTCGAGGTATCCAGGTCTAGCATTTCCTTACCCCGCCCGGCATAAACTAAGTGATACATACAAAAACGCGGAATTTTTTCCTTTTCTAAAATATCAAATATTTCCGGTAAATCCTTTTGATTAAGTTTATTGACCGTAAACCTTACCCCGGTTTTAACCCCATTATTTTGACAAGCTTTAATACCATTTATAGCAGCTTCGAAAGCTCCCTTATGGTTACGAAAATCATCATGAGTAGCTGGAGCTCCATCAATACTAATACCTACATATTGAAATCCGGCCGTTTTAATTTTCTTCGCCATTTCATCAGTAATAAGGGTGCCATTACTAGATATAACCGGTCTAAGCCCTAAATCAAATGCTAGCTTACCTAACTCAAATAAATCATGCCTAATTAAAGGCTCCCCGCCGGAAAATAATAATACCGGTGCTTTCATTTGAGCCAAATCATGAATAAAAGTAATCGCTTCCTCGGTAGATAATTCATTACGATACTCGGTATCTTCAGCATTTATATAACAGTGCTTACATCTTAGGTTACAGCGGTTAGTAGTATTCCATACGACTAAAGGTCTATTAACTGCCGAAAATTGTAATAATTCTGGAGGCACATTATCCTGCCCCGCATATTTAATCGCTTCAGAAACTGTGGCGGTGCCACATAAAAGTTTGGTACATCCTATCATTATATTTCCTCCCCATCTTCTGACATTACATCATTAACTACTGCGGTTACTAATCCATCAATAGTGTAATCTTTGGCGGATACATCTATAGTAAAACCTGCTTTTTCAGCGGTTTGCGCAGTTATAGGCCCGATACAGGCGATTTTGGTTTTTTTATTAATTCTAAGCGCATTGTCCAGCCCCACAATATTAATAAAATTATCTACCGTTGAAGAACTAGTAAAAGTAATATAATCAATATTACCTTCCCATATTTCTTCTAACATACTCTGGCTAACCCTTTTTTCCGCGATAGCCTTATATAAAAATATTTCATTAACTTGAGCACCAAAGCTTTTTATCGCTTCCGGTAATAAGCTGCGCGCTCCCCTAGCACGAGGTAGCAGTACCCATTCGCCCGGCTTAATTTTGTGTTTCAATTCTTCGATGATGCCTTCAGCCCGGTATTCATCCGGCATAGTATCAACTATTATGCCTTTATCCTCTAAAACCTCCCGCGTAGCAGGCCCAATCGCACATATCTTCAGCCCTTGTAAATGCCTGATATCTATATTTACTTTTCTTAGTTCCTCAAAAAAGATATTCACGGCATTAACACTAGTAAATATTAGCCATTCATATTGCTTGATATTAGCTAAAGCATTATGTAATGCTAAAAAATTATCTTCCTTTTCAATATAAATAGTCGGAAATTCTACTGCTTCTCCGCCTAATTCTGTTATTTTATCTACTAGCATACTAGCTTGCGCTCTGGCTCTAGTAACTACAATTCTTTTACCCCACAAAGGCTTCTTTTCTACCCAGCTCAAGCTTTCCCGCAAATTAACTACCTCACCTACTACAATTACCGCCGGGGGTTTAAAACCACTTGCTTTTACCTTTTCAACTATATCAGCTAAAGTGCCCGTTAATACTTGTTGTTCCGGTAAAGTACCCCATCTAATTAGGGCCACTGGGGTTTGAGGGTTTCTACCATTAGTTATAAGATTTTCAGTTATAAAGGGTAAATTTTCAACTCCCATTAAAAAAACAATAGTGCCGATTCCCTGGGCTAACTGGTGCCAATTAATAGAACTCTCCGTTTTATCCGGTTTTTCGTGTCCAGTTACAATAGTCAAGCTGGAAGTATTCTCGCGGTGAGTTACCGGAATACCTGCATAAGCTGGTACTGCAATGGCCGACGTAATGCCTGGTATTATTTCAAAATCAAATCCATGCTCACGCACATACAAGGCTTCCTCGCCTCCCCGTCCAAACAGAAAGGGATCACCGCCTTTTAGACGTGCGACTATTTTTCCTTCCTTAGCTTTTTGTACTAATAAAGCATTAATATCATCCTGGGGCATAGCATGTTGCCCCGAAACTTTCCCGACATAAATAAATTCTGCATTAAAAGGAGCAAAGCCTAGTATTTGACTATTAACTAAGCGATCATAAACAACTACATCAGCCTTAGCTAAAATATCTTTGCCCTTTAATGAAAATAATCCTGGGTCCCCAGGACCTGCACCGATTAAATATACAAACCCCTTATTCTCCATCACTTATCTCCTAGTTTTCTAATATCTTCTAAAATGCTGATAACACCTTGGTCAATCAATTCTTTAGCTAATAAAACCCCTAATTCTTCAGCTTTTTCGGGAATACCTTTTAACGAGGCTTTGTGCACTTCTTTTCCATCTAAGGAGGCTACTAAGCCTTCTATGGTAATTTCATAGTCCTTAACAGTTGCATAGGCTGCAATCGGTACTTGGCATCCACCTTCTAATTCCTTTAAAAAGGCTCTTTCGGCTAACGTTGCGCTCGCAGTAGGCTGGTGATTTATTTTTTCTAAAATAGCCAGAGTTTCTTTATCATCAAATCTAGCTTCAACTGCAATCGCACCCTGCCCGACGGCCGGCATAATAATTTTTTCGGAAATAAAATCTGTTATATATGCATCTAAACCTAATCTTTTGACCCCCGCATAAGCTAAAATAATCCCATCTAAATCTAATTCCGGCATTTTTCGTATTCTAGTTTCTACATTACCCCTAATATCAACTGTAATAAGATCGGGTCTAAAAGCTTTAATCTGGGCAATTCTTCTTAAACTGGAAGTCCCAATTCTAGACCCTGGGGGCAATTCTTCCAAGGTCACTTTATCTTGAGTAATTAATACATCCTGCGGTTTTTCCCGGGCTAAAACGGCCCCGATAACCAGCCCCGCCGGTATTATCGTCGGTAAATCTTTCATACTATGTACGGCAATATCTATGGCGCCGTCTAAAAGTTCAGTTTCAATTTCTTTAGTAAATAAACCTTTATCACCTATTTTAGATAAAGCTACATCTAAAATCTTATCCCCTTTAGTCTTAATCGTAATTATTTCGACCTTTATGCCGGTAGCAGCATTAATTAGCTGGGCTACATATTCCGCTTGCCATAAGGCTAATTTGCTTCCCCTAGTTCCCAGTCTTAACTTTTTCATCTGTCCCCTCCACTTCTAAAGCAAACAGAGTTTTAAGCACTTCGGCATATAAATGGGCTTGATTACTAGTTGCCTTATCTTTTAAAGTCATAACCGGAGTGCGCAGCATTTGATTAACTATGGAGTTGGCCATAGAAGAAATAACTTTTACCTCATGTTCAGATAGTTCGCCTAAACGGTTAAAAGCTCTTTTTAACTCTTGCTGTTTTATAGCTTCACCTTTTTGTTTAATAGCAGAAATTACTGGCACTACATACAAACAGGCTAACCATTCATTAAATTTTTCTATTTCCACATCAATGATTTGATTGGCTAAGTCAGCAGCTTTTTGCCTTTCATCAAAATTACTATCGATGACATTTTTCAGATCATCAATGTCATAGATATAAACTCCCTCCACGTTTTGTAAAACAGGGTCTATATCTCGGGGAACAGCTATATCTATAAAAATAATTTGTCGTCCGCCGCGCTTTTCTAAAATAGATTTGCAGTTATCCTCACGAATAACATAATGACTAGCGGCAGTGCAACTTATAACAATATCCGTAGTTAATAATTCCACAGCTAAATCATCAAATTTAACTGCTCGTCCATTAAACTTTTGCGCCATAAGGGTAGCTTTTTCATAGGAGCGATTAGAAACAATGACCGAACTTACTCCGCTTAGCATTAAATATTTAGTAGTCAGCTCACTCATTTCCCCAGCTCCCACTACCATAACTGTTTTATCTTCTAAAGAGCCTAGAATGTTGCGCGCTAACTCAACTGCTACATAACTAACAGAAACCGGATGTGTATCTATACCCGTTTCGGTTCTAACTTTTTTGCCCACATTAAGAGCCCGCTGAAATAGGCTATTTAAAACTCCATCTGAATAACCATTCTCCATAGCGTAAATGTAGGCATCTTTTACTTGTCCGATAATTTGGGTTTCCCCTAATATCATAGAATCTAATCCAGAAGTAACATTGAATAAATGGTGAATTGTATCATAGCAAGAAGGTTGGTAAATATATTTTTTTATAAATTTATAATTAAGCTTAGCATAATTTACAAGAAAATCTTCCAAGATTGCAGTACCGATTTCGACATCCTTAGTAGTAACGTATATTTCCATGCGGTTACACGTATCCAAAATGACGGCTCCCTCTATTTGAGGATACTTAGTCAAAGCTTTATAAGCCCCATCTAAATTAGCCCCGCTCATCGCAAAATGTTCCCTTATTTCTATAGGAGCTGTTTTATGACTTAATCCTGCCATGAGGATATACATTCTTCCATCCTCTCCCTTACCTTCTCCCTCTCCCCAGCTTTTAACCCCTCTAATATTTCTAAATCAATTAAAGCTGCCAAAGCAAGTCTGCGCTTATTAATATCAGGAATGCTATTTTTAATCATCTCCCGATATTCCCCCAATAAGTCTACATATTCACTATATTCTTCAGAATAGATATTTTCTAAATCTTCTTTTATCTGTCTAGCTAGCAGCGGGCTTTTTCCAGTGGTAGAAATTGCAATAGCCAGCGAGCCCCTTTTAACGACAGCCGGAACAAAAAAATCGCAATTCGGCGGGTCATCTACGGCATTGACTAATATTTGCCTGCTAACACACAATTCCGCAATATAGCGATTAACCTCACTATCATTAGTAGCAATGAATACCATAAAAACATAATCTAAATCTTGAGCTTCAAAATTGCGTTCTACTACTTTAATTACACCTGATTGTTCATACTGCTTTATAATTGGTGTTATTTGCGGG
>CAZYLY010000004.1:0-27497 GCA_964648825.1 uncultured Syntrophomonadaceae bacterium | reverse complement strand
CAGGGAAACCTATAGCTGCAATTTCCTGGGCACTCTTAATCCGTAAGTCTTCATATATATTGCCTTGTACGATCCCAAATAATGCTTGGTCTTTTCTGTGATGAGCCTCTTTGCACCTTCTTGCCCATGAAGTAGTGCGTTCTCCCGCCTGCTTAGCTTCTTCATAACTACAGGGCACTTGGGTACATTCATCAAAACACATCGCTATATCGGCTCCCAGCTTTTGCTCTATTTCCATAACCTTTTCCGGGGTTAAGAAATGCTTAGAGCCATCAATATGGGAGTTAAAATATACCCCCTCATCAGTAATTCTTCTCAGTTTACTTAAACTAAATACTTGGAAACCACCGCTATCAGTAAGAATACTTTTATTCCAATTCATAAAACTATGCAAACCGCCGGCTTTTTCTACTAGATTTTCCCCCGGCCTTAGGTAAAGATGATAAGTATTAGATAATAAAATCTCAATACCAATTGCTTTTAAGTCCTCGGGGGTAAGCGATTTAACCGTAGCTTGAGTTCCGACTGGCATAAAAACCGGAGTAGGGATAACCGAATGAGGAGTTTTAACTTCCCCTAATCTCGCCGATGAATTTTTATCTGTAACAAAAACTTGGAATTCCAGCATATTTCCCTCCACTCTTATTTTATGAACATGGCATCACCATAACTAAAAAATCGATACCTATCTTGCACCGCCTGTTGATAAGCATTTAAAGTATTATCCCGTCCCGCAAAAGCAGCTACTAACATAATTAGGGACGAACCAGGTAAATGAAAATTAGTAATCATTTTATTAATAGCCTTAAATTCATAGCCCGGATAAATAAATATATCTGTTTCCCCAGTAGCCGATATGAACTTTTGATGTTTAGTATAAATAGTTTCCAAAGTTCTAACTACCGTTGTACCTACTGCTACTATATTTTTACCATCTCTTTTAGTCTGATTAAGTATTAGAGCCGTTTTTTCTCCCATATGATAATATTCGGTATGCATTTTATGTTCCCGAATATCAGTTACACTTACGGGACGAAAAGTACCTAAACCGACATGTAAGACTATTGTAACCACATTTATCCCTTTAAGGGTTAATTCTTCTAATAAAGGTTCGGTAAAATGCAGCCCTGCCGTAGGTGCAGCTGCTGAACCTGGTTCCTTAGCAAAAACGGTCTGATAAGTATTTTTATCATTAGCTTCCGCTGCCCGGTTAATATACGGAGGTAAGGGCATTTGCCCTACTCGATTAATAAAGGCTTCTTCATCAGAAGCAGGCTCGATTTTAATTAAGCGCCCCCCAGCTATATCTAATTCATCTGTGATGACTATATACTCATCACAGGCTGGAAATTTAATTATAGCACCTTTTCTTAATCTTTTGGCAGGTCTAACAATAGCTTCCCAGAATATACCGGCTTTTTTTAATAATAATACTTCGACTTGGGCCCCGGTTTCTTTATAGCCATAAAGCCGGGCAGGAATAACCTTTGTTTCATTAATAACTAGAGTATCCCCTTTTTCTAAATACTCACTAATGTTATGAAAATGGCGGTTTTCGATATGCCCGCTTTCCTTATCTAAAACTAACAAGCGTGAATTATCCCGCGGCTCTACCGGGTATTTGGCGATTAGTTCTTCGGGCAGGTCAAATGTATAGCTATCTAAGTTATATATTTCATTAATATCTTTTGGCATCTCTTATCTCCTGAAAATAAAATTAGCTATTAAGGTTAAAATTAAGCTTAACAGCAAAAAAGTAGTTATAGGAAAGTAAAAGGAGAAGTTTTCTTTTTTAATGTATATATCACCTGGTAGCCTAAAATTATTTATTCCTCCTACTTTAGATAGGAGCAAAATAATAATTCCTATTACTATTATTAAAAAACCTATGGCAATTAAGGTTTTAGCTATATTTTCTAATCCCGGCAAAATATCACTCCTAGTATATATTAAGACTTCGCAAAAATCTCTGCCGCTAAATCTTTAGGGGCATAACGTTCGATTTCACTATATAGACAGCCACAATATTGTTGGCGGTATAACCCTAGTTCTTTTGACATTTTAACCGTATCTTTAAAACCTTCCCGAAAATCACGGTATAAAAAGGGTATCCCATATTTTGAGCCTACTGCTTCCCCGACTTCCTTAATCCAATTATGCTTTTGATATTTACTAACTAATAAGGTCGTAGTGAAGTAATCAAACTTGCCCTTTTTAGCTATATGGGCTGCCTGCTCCAACCTAATCTGGTAACAAAATCGGCATCTGATATGTTCCCGATGAGCAATAGTTTGAAAGTATTCAACCGGATTATATTTTTCTTCATATATTACCTTTAAATCAGTCTGTTTAGCAAACTCCTCTAGGCTTTCTTTTCTTTTTATATATTCTGTATAGGGGTGAATATTAGGGTTATAAAAATAACCCATCAGATTAAAACCTTCTTCACGCAGGCTTGGCACCGGATAAGTTGCACAAGGACCACAACATATATGCAGTAATACTTTTTCCATTATTTTCACTCCATTGCCGATTAGGATTAGGTTGATGACAAAACAGTTAGCTGGGGGAAGTTGAATTGTTAAATATTCCGGCGCTAGGCCTTCGCATGGGGAAACACCAACTGCTTAGCTTTGCTAATCACTAAACAAATTCAAATTAGACACTTCCTTAACAGGATATCCCATATGCCTAACAGCTAACTCCGTAACCACCCTGCCTCGAGGAGTTTTTTGCAGTAAGCCGAGTTTTAATAAATACGGCTCATATACATCAGTAATCGTATCAGTTTCTTCGGAAACAGCCGCTGCTAATGTTTCTAACCCCACGGGGCCGCCGTTAAATTTAGTAATAATAGCCTCTAAAATCATTCTATCCACCATATCTAAACCTGATTCATCTATATCTAGTCTAGTTAAGGCTGATTTAGCTAAGTCAATATCAATTATGCCCTTACCCTCGACTAAAGCAAAATCCCCCACTCTTTTTAATAAACGGTTGGCTATGCGAGGAGTACCTCTGGAGCGTTTAGCAATTTCTCCAGCCCCTTCTTTAGTAATCTCTATATTTAATATGTTGGCTGACCTTACAATTATCGTAGCTAAATCTTCTGGGGTATAAAAATCTAACCGGCACATAATGCCGAATCTGTCCCTTAATGGTGAAGTTAATAGCCCCGGTCTAGTAGTAGCCCCTATTAAGGTAAACGCTGGTAAGTCGATACGCAAGGTTCTAGCGGCGGGTCCTTTGCCGATTACTATATCGATAGCAAAATCCTCCATCGCCGGATATAATACTTCCTCTACTACCCGGTTAAGCCGGTGAATTTCATCGATGAATAATACTTCCCCTGGTTCCAAGTTTGTAATAATAGCTGCTAAATCCCCAGGTCTTTCAATGGCAGGCCCCGAAGTTTTTCTAATATGATGCCCCGTTTCATTAGCAATTATAGAAGCTAAGGTAGTTTTGCCTAAGCCCGGAGGGCCGCTTAAGAGCACATGGTCAAGTGATTCTTGCCGTTCTTTGGCCGCCGCAATGAATACCGAAATATTTTCCTTGACCTTATCTTGACCAATATAATCTTTTAATACTAACGGCCTTATCGATTGGTCGGCAAAATCCTCTTCACCAATACTATTAGGTGATACTATTCTTTCTTCTTGCAAAATATAAACCCCCAACCCCTATGCTTTGTTCACATTAATTCTTTGTAAAAGTAACTTAATATTTATACTAGTATCAGCTTGTAACTTTCCACTTTCAGCTAATTCATTAATAAGCGGCATTAATTCACTAGCTTTATAACCTAATACCTCCATCGCTTCAATTAATTCCGCTATATTAACGCCACCAGTCGCTGGTACCACCAACGCTAAATCACCTAACTTATCTTTCAATTCAAATATTAGCCGGGCAGCGCTTTTCTTACCGATACCCGGAATAGTAGTTAAAACCTTTTCATCCTGCGTAATAATGGCATTACAAAAAGCATTAGGCTCCATACCGGATAAAATGCTTAAACCCGCTTTGGTACCCATACCCGACACCGTTATAATCTTTTCAAAAAGTTTAATTTCGTTTTTCTCCAGAAATCCAAATAATCTATGTTCATTTTCCGTCACTTGGAAATAAGTATATACTAACACCTTTTCCCCTAAGGCTGGTAAATTAGCAAAAACACGATTATGTACTTGTATCTGATAACCGATACCATTAGTTTCCACAATAATATAATTTATTTCAACAACCGTTAAAATTCCTTTAATATAGGCAATCACTTAATTACCACCTTTATAAATATTCCTTAATTTATAAGAATGAATATGGCAAATAGCTACCGCTAAAGCATCAGCTGCATCATCCGGTTTAGGCGGACTTGCTAAGGCTAGTAACTTTTGCACCATATATTGGACTTGATTTTTATCCGCTTTACCATAACCGACTACTGATTGCTTAACTTGTAAGGGTGTATATTCCGCCACTTCAATTCCCCGGATAGCAGCAGTCATAAGAATTACACCCCGTCCTTGGGCTACGGTAATAACCGTTTTAGCATTACTTTGGTGATAAAGATGTTCCACGGCAACCACGTCAGGATGATATTTAGTTATTAAACTATCTAAATCTCGATTAATCTTCCCTAGCCTTAATGCCATCTCCATATCAGCCTTAGTACTAATAACACCGTAATCTACCATCTTAGGCTGTCCCTTATCATACTTAACCAAACCAAAACCGGTAGTAGCAGTACCAGGGTCGATTCCTAATACTAACATAATTAATATGCCACCTTGTTTATTATTCACTATTAATATTACTGTAAAAATTGAAATGGCGCTACTTACTTATCTGCAGGGATGGTTGAAAACAAAAAAGGATAAACCAAAATATTGATTTATCCTAAAAATTATCCTACTTAAAAATATTATATTTCAAAAGCATCTTTCAAGGTGGTACGAATAATATCATCTGGTAAGGGATAAAAAATACCGGAGGGATCAAATTTCACTGCCCAGTATAAATTTTCTAAGATTTCTGCACTTACTCTATCAGTAAACTTAGATTTAATTTCGCATTCTTTTTGCAGCCCTCTAACCTTTTCGGCCACTAATTTAATTATTTCCTCCGCAGGTCTATTAGCTGTGACTTCCATTTCTTCACTTTTTTCTTCATCTAGCTCATCTAGCTTACTTATTCTAACCCCAAATGCATCTGCCAGAACTTCAGCACTTTCAAGATAATGTTTCGGATAATTATCCATTAAAATCGGAATTAAGACTGCATTAGCTTCTCCATGGGGAATTCTTAGCTGTCCCCCTACGGCATGGGCTACATTATGAATTGGATAGAATAAACCCGACATGGCAAAAGCCATTATAGCCATATTACTTGCTACTAACATTTTAGTACGCGCCTCCAGATTGTTCCCTTCGTCAATTGCTATAGGTAAATATTTTCTAATTAGCTTAATGGCTTGAATAGCTAATCCATCTATCATGCAATTCCCCCCCGGTGAGCTTATTGCCTCTACGGCATGGGATAGAGCATCAAATCCGGTAAAAGCGGTAATGCTTGGGGGTAAACCAATGGTAAAATCCGGGTCTAAAAAAGCATAATCAGCCGGTAGATAAGGATGTAGCAAATCCCCCTTCACCTTTACTTCTTCATTATATATAACTGCAATAGGAGAAGATTCCGAACCAGTACCAGCAGTAGTCGGGACTGCAATATGGGGAATATTTAAAGGTTTTCCCAGGGGGCGTAAATAGGGGCCGATATTGCCCGGCATGATTTCCTTAATATCTATAACCCCCATACCGAGCATTGCCTTGACACCCTTAACCGAATCGAGCACACTTCCGCCGCCAACTGCTAAAAGCCCGTCTATAGCTAATTCCCGGCACCATCTCGCACAATCATTAATCCTGGTCATAACTGCATCTGGTTCGATTTGGTCATATATGCCGACTATTTTTGGCTGCCCTTGAGCTTGAAAGATACTGATTATATCGTCTACAATTCCCGCCTTGACTATGCCTATATCAGTAATTAAGCCAATTCTTTTGCAGCCCATATCACTGAACCTTTGCGGAATAAAGGTGCGACAACCAGCCCCTACTTCCACAATACTATAAAAATCCCACATAAAATATTTTGGTGTAGTCATTGTTAAACCCTCCTTTTTCCCCTTAATCATTTATACCGATCAGTAAATTCATCAACTTATCATTACCATCTGGGGTTAAATCTTGACATATATGTTTAACTTCACTATAAGCTAAAAGTGAATGATAACAACATTCACGCCCGTAACCACTTTGCTTATAACCGCCAAAAGGTGCATCAGGACGCAAAACATGCCAGGTATTAATCCATACAGTACCAGTGCGTAATCTGTTAGCTATAAGCTGGGCTTTGCCAGCATTTGTACTGCATACCCCTCCCCCTAAGCCATAAGGACTATCATTCGCAATCGCTATAGCTTCATCTATATCATCATAAGGGATAACACTTTGAACAGGCCCAAAAATTTCTTCCCGGACATGGGTCATATTATTATTACAATTTATAAAAATAGTCGGCTCAAAGAAGAATCCTTCTCCATAAATACCTTCAGTTAAGCGATTACCGCCATAAGCAAGCTTAGCCCCTTCTTTTTTGCCTAACTCCACATAACGCATAATAGTCTTAATTTGCTTTTCATTAGCAATAGGCCCTAAATCGGTAGTTATGTCTAGTTGATCCCCAATTTTCATCCGTTCAATTTTTCTTATCATACCCGCTACTAGCTCGTCTTGCCGATTGCGCGGTACTAATAAACGCGTACCTGATTCACATACTTGCCCCGAATGAAATAAGAAAGCTAATAATGACATGTTAATTGCTACTTCTAAATCTGCATCATCAAGAATGATTAGGGGCGACTTCCCCCCTAATTCCAAAGTTACCCGTTTAATATCATCAGCAGCTTGATGGGCAATCATCTTCCCTACTGCAGTAGAACCAGTAAAGGCAATTTTATCAACTTCAGGATGTCCAGCTAATAAACTTCCGGTATTCCCGGCCCCGGTAACTACATTAAAAACCCCCGCCGGCACTCCGGCATCATGTAAAATCTTAGCTAATTCCAGAGTAGTAATCGGAGTTGTTTCAGCCGGTTTAATAACTAAACTATTACCCATCATCAAAGCCGGGGCAATTTTAAAAATAGCTAAAATAAGCGGAAAATTCCAAGGAGTTATACCGGCACATATCCCAATAGGTTCCCTTTTCCAATAACTGTGCATAGGGGCTACCCAAGGAGGTGAAAAAAAGGAATGTTCAACTGCGGGAAGCTCTTTTGCCATCATAGCAGTCAGCAATAGGGTTCCCCCCACTTCCGCCACATCTACAGTAGAAGTTCGGCGAATAGTAGAACCTGAAGTAAGCGATTCTAAGTAAGCTAAACGTTCTTTATTAGCTATAACTAACATAGCAGCATTCATTAATATTTCAGCTCGTTCATCAATTGTTTTATTAGCCCAAATTCCTGATTCAAAAGTTTGCCGGGCTAAACCCACTGCATAATTAACATCTTCATGATTAGCCAGGGGAACAGTTGCCACTATTTTTCTAGTAGCCGGGTTAATTATTTCCATTAGTTCATCTGACTTGCCCTTGGTCCATTCTCCGTTGATAAACATCTGGTAATTCATAATATTTCCCATTAATAATTCCTCCCATCTAGCTTTTTAACAATAAAAAAACCTGCCTCCTTCAAAAAGCGTCTAACTAGATTGTATCAAAAGACTAAATATTTAGACAACTCTAATGGGAAAAACAGGTATTAATATAATATATTATTATTTTATTTTACAAATATTCATCTAAGTTTTCCAAAGCATCATTTATAGCGTTAATATCACTAAATTCCCACTCCCCTTGACGGATTTTTTTCTGAATTTCGGGGGGCAATGAATTCATGCGGATAGAAGTAACTTTTTCTAAAGCATCATTATCAGCATTAGCCCCTTTATATACTGCTACAAAGCCTTGATAATCTTTCAGGCGGCATTTTTTCTTATCTTCTGGACAAAAGTCATCTATTTCTTGATAAATAATTAAGGTGTCGTTTTCTAATTTTAAATCATAACCATTAACAGCGGTAAAGCTCTTTTTCAGTTGCTCTAAAGATTTGCCTTCTAATATTTCCCGATCTTTAAATGGGGAAATAACCATATGATTACAGAGCAAAAATTTTTGCTCGTAAATTATTTGAGTATCTTCCGTTATAATCTCTCTTTTTTCTTTAATATCAACTACCGGCTTTTGCGGGGTATCTCTAATTGTATAAGCATTATAAATATTAGCCAACAAAAAGCCTAAACCAAAAAAAACTGCCCAAACAGTTATAGCTAATACTACATTAACCTGTTTTCTCATAATAATTTCACCTCTAAAATATATTTTTTCCAAAAATCAGCCAGATATACAAAGAAAGTAGTATTTTAATGATTTAGTCCATAAATAGTAGCTAAACTTACCTAATTTCTACTAAGAGGATAATATGAGGTTTTTTCTATTTGCATAATTGTTCACAAGCAGGTCTATAATAGAGATAGATAAAGGTCAAACAAAAGTCAAATTAATTTTGAATTTTCCGAAAAATAAAAATTCTTATAGGAGGTATGAAAATGTATAGATTTGATAATTTAATGGATTCTAGTTCATCCTTTGCAGAAGTCTATTCAGTATCAGCGGAGCAAGCAGCACTTATTGATGTTGGGGAAGTTGATAGTTTTGATTCGGTTACTATACCAGTATCGTTAGATACTCCGCGGAAAAAAGAGGTTTATAGCCAATTAGAGATGACCCTTTCAAACGGAATGATTTGGGAAACTGACATAGAAGATTTTAGCCCTAATTTAGAAGTAGTAAAATCTTTCTATTACGAAGCACTTGATACTAGGAAAAAGACTACAAATAATTCTTCTTTAGAAAAAGTTTTAGAACAATTTGATAATTGGGCAGGTACACCATTAGATATACTCAGCACTTATGGAGATATAGATTATGGTTATAATATTTTTGCCCAAAACTTCACCATGGATTTACCGGTGAAAATTTATAGTGAGGATGACGATTTAGTATTCAAACTTGAAGCTCCTTGGATGAAAATCGAAACTTTCAAAGATATGGAATTATACCCTAATAAACTAAATCTTAAGAGTGTTTTATCAGTCCTGCCGGTCAAAGTTAACTCTAAAGAACTTAAAGCTAGTTTTGTTAATGGGGAATTTCGTCTAGAAGTGCCTAAAAGTGAGATAGCCTTGCATAAAGAAAAGAAAGACGCATAACAAAAACGGGGATTTTCCCCGTTTTTTAATTCTTAATTCCTAATTTTTAATTCTCAATTCAAAATTTTAAAAATATAATTTATAATTCTTTAGATAAAATTCTTTAGATAAAATTCTTTAGACTAGTTTCTCCATTATTTCATCTGGTATGGACATATTAGTATAAACATTTTGCACATCATCATGGTCTTCGAACAAATCAATTAGTTTTAATATTTTAGCCGCAGTTTCTTCATCACTAATTTCGGTAGTATTTTCAGCTAACATTATTACATCTGCATCTTCAATAATAATATTATCTTTTTCTAATTTTTCTTTTACTTCCATAAAGTTTTCTGGAGAAGTTATGATTTCCCATACATCCCCTTCATCACGTACATCGTCCGCTCCGGCTTCTATAGCTTGCAACATAAGCTCTTCTTCATCATTTACATTTTCTTTACTTACAGTTATAAGCCCGGCGCGATTAAACATCCATGCTACACAACCACCTTCACCCATATTGCCATTATTTTTCGAAAACAGGTGCCTGATTTCAGAAGCAGTACGATTACGATTATCAGTAGCTATTTCTAGCAACACGGCAATACCAGCTGGCGCATAACCTTCGTATACTATTTCCTCAATAATATCACTATCTATTTCTCCCGTACCTTTTTTAATGGCCCGGTTAATATTATCATTAGGCATATTTATAGCTTTAGCTTTTTGAATAGCTAATTTTAATTTAGAATTAGATTCTGGGTCACCACCGCCGCCGGAACGAACTGCAATAGTAATTTCCTTAGCAATTTTAGTAAATTCCTTACCTCTTTTTTCATCAGAGCGGGCTTTTTTATGTTTAATGTTAGCCCATTTAGAATGTCCAGCCATAATATTTCCTCCCTAAAAAAGTCTTTTCATTAAATACTAGTTACTATTTTTTAATGCCACCGGTATTACCGGAAATGGAGGCATTTTACGTTTATGTTCACTTTTAGCCGCTAAGTTTTCGATAATATGAATTACGTCTGGCTCACCTATGCCAGTTTCAACATAAGTATCAAGTTGGGTATAATTAACTCCCATTTCTTCTTCATCAGTTTGTCCTTCCCACAAACCGGCTGAAGGAGGCTTATTTATTATGGTTTCCGGTATCCCTAAATACCTAGCTAATTCATAAACCTCATATTTTACAAGATCGCCTAAAAGTTGCAAATCAACCCCGCTATCACCATGCTTAGTTGAATAACCTACCTTTAGTTCACTTTTATTAGTAGTGCCTAATACTAGATAATTATTAGCCTGGGCAGCGTAATACATAGTAATCATTCTTAAGCGTGGTTTTATATTACTAGCAGCTAATTGTGTATTAGGTAAACCATGGAAATGGGGGTTAAGTAATTTTAATAACAAATTATAAGCATTATCTAAAGTAATTATTTTATAGGGAATATTAAAATCTTCTGCAAACCTACGGGCGTGAATAATATCTTCTAATAAAGTTTCGCACGGTAGAATTAAGCCTAAGGATTTGCTAGGGAAAGCCCTTTTAACTAATGCTCCCGCTACCGCCGAATCTATTCCCCCGCTAATACCATAAACGATACCTTCGGCTCCGGCTTCGCTAACCTTTTCCTTAAGCCAGTTAACCAAATAATTGGCTACTGCTTCCGTCTGCAATTTTATTTCCCCCTTAAGTAAATAATTCCGTAGAAATATATTTTTCGGCACCATCTGGTGCTATAGTTAATATTCTTTTCCCTGCTCCTAATTCTTTCGCTAATGTTTTTGCAGCATAAATAGCAGCCCCAGAGGATGTACCTAAAAGTATAGCTTCCTTGCGCGCTAATTCTTGGGCTGCTGAAATAGCGTCTTCGTCTTTAACCGTTATAATTTTATCAATAATTTTTATATCTAATACTGGCGGAACAAAGCCAGCTCCGATTCCTTGAATTAAATGAGAACCAGTAGGCTGCCCGCTTAATACTGCAGAGCTTTCCGGTTCTACTGCTACAATTAAGATATTAGGTAAGGCCTTTTTTAAAACTTGTCCAGCTCCGGTAATAGTACCTCCGCTTCCGACACCACATACAAATGCATCTAAATTATTGCCCATTTGTTCAAGTATTTCTATTCCCGTAGAAAGACTGTGGCTTTCAGGGTTCGCTGGATTTTCGAATTGCTTAACTAAAAAATATCTAGAATCACTGGCCGCCAAGCGTTCTGCTTCTAAAACAGCCCCTTTCATACCTTTAGCTGCCGGGGTTAAAACTAGCTTCGCTCCTAGTAAATATAGTATTTTTTTGCGTTCTTCACTCATATTTTCCGGCATAACAATCACTATAGGATAACCCTTAACACTAGCAGCCATTGCTAGGGCAATACCAGTATTGCCGCTCGTAGCTTCCAGGATTATTGAGTCCCGATTAATAATGCCCTCTTTTTCGGCTTTTTCAATCATATAAAGACCGGGGCGGTCCTTAACACTTCCAGCAGGATTAAAGTTTTCCAGCTTAACAAAGATATCTGCTTCGCCTGGGCTAGCCAAACTATTTAGTTTGACAATGGGAGTTTTTCCAATCAGTTCTAATACGCTATTTACTACTCTCATTATTACTGCCTCCTTATCTTTAGCTAAACTTTTACTACATGTATTTGCTAAACTCTAATAGTTTTTTAGCCACCTTAACTGCATCCCTAGCATCGGAAGAGTAAGCATCAGCACCTATATTTTCAGCATAATCTGAAGTTAAAACTGCTCCTCCTACCATGACTTTACAATTTAAATTATTAGCTTTAACCTTTTCTACGACTTCCAGCATCCGTGGCATAGTAGTAGTCATTAAAGCACTTAGACCGATAATATCTGCCTTATTTTCCTTAGCCGCAGCTACTATATCATCTGCATTTACATCTTTACCTAAATCTATAATCTTAAACCCGTAGTTTTCTAATATGACTGCTACTATGTTTTTACCAATATCATGAATATCACCTTCGACCGTTGCTAAAATAATTACACCTTCATTTTGCGCACTATCTTCGGCTAGTAAAGGCTTAACGATAGCGAAAGCCGCTTTCATTGCATCAGCCGCCATCATTAGTTGGGGCAGAAAATATCTTTTCTCATCATACGCTACCCCCGCAGCTTCAATACCAGGAATTAAGCTAGTATTTACAATTTCTAATGGTGCAATGTTATTAGCTAAGGCAGCTTCGATTAGTTTTATAGTTAACTCCTTGTTGCCCTGAAAAACAGCTTCTTGCAATTGTCCTGCTATGCCTATATTTTTATTTTCTAGTAAGTTTACTGCTTTTTCATTTACAGGTAAAGGTTGACTTTCTTGAGTTTGGGTAACTTTTTCGACTAAATCGGGGATATTACACTGCTGGCAAATGGGGCTGCGTACTCTGCCAGCATTAGATGCCGGCTTGTAATCAGCATAATTATTTATAAAATCAATAGAATTCTCATCGCGATTTAATAAAACTGCGGCTGCTTTAGTAGTTGACATTAAACGTTCATCTAAGGGGTTAATTATGGGTAAATCAAGCCCTGCTGCCCAAGCAAAAGCTAAATAAGTTGAATTAATAATATCACGAGCCGGTAGGCCGTGGGAAACATTGCTTACACCTAAAACTGTACCTACCTTAAGCTCTTCCTTAATCATTTTTAAGGCTTTAATCGTCTCCATAACTTGATTTTGTTCAGCACTAGCTGTTTTAACTAAACTGTCTATGTAAATATCTTCATCTCTTAAGCCATACTCTTTAGCCTTGTGATATATTTTACGAGCTACTATTAATCTTTCTTCAGCCGTATCTGGTATTCCTCTTTCATCAATACATAAACCTAATATAGCCGCACCATATCTTTTTGCTAAAGGCAGGAGATTATCCAGATTCTTATCTTCAGCAGTAGTGGAATTTATTAAAGGGCGACCAACAAAGCTTTTTAAGCCTGCTTCTACGGCCTCAATATTAGTCGAGTCAATAGCTACAGGCACATCAACAGCCCCTTGGACAACCATAACTGCATTTTCCATGGCCGCTTTTTCATCTATACCAGGAACACCCATATTTACATCTAAAATAGGGGCTCCATGATGTACTTGGCTTTTAGCATCGTCGATGACCATTTGCATTTGCCCATTTTTAATATCCTCGGCCAGTTTTTTGCGGGCGGTAGGATTAATTCTTTCCCCAATAAAGGCTAAGGGGTTACCATCTCCGATAAGTACATTTTGAGTACGCGAGGCTAAGCCGCGAAGAGGTTGGTTATTCCTTTTAACAGGCGGTAATCCCCGTAAAACATTAGCCATAGCTTGAATATGCTTAGGCGTTGTTCCACAACAACCTCCAATTATATTTAATCCAGCATCCCTTAGCAGTAGTGCATATTCCCCCATTTCTTCCGGCGTATCAGGAAATACGGTAACCCCATCTATTAAAGTTGGAATTCCGGCATTAGGTTCTACAGATAAATAAATACTAGTATAACGGCTTAATAATTCCATTACGGGTAAAAGCTCCTTAGCACCTCCCGAGCAATTAGCCCCGATAGCTAATGGTTGAAAGGCTTCTAAGATGAGCAAGGCCGTAAGCGGATCCGTTCCCATCATCGTCCGTCCGTCATTTTCGTAGGTCATATGGGCAATAACTGGTAGCTGCGTAGCATATTTAGCGGCTGCCAGGGCAATGCGCATTTCTCCTATATCAGTCATAGTTTCAATAGAAATTAAGTCAGCACCAGCTTTTTCGCAAGCTATCATTTGTTCACTAAAAGCATTAAATAAAATATCGAAATTTGCTTCCCCGAAAGGGGCCAGGAGCATTCCGGTAGGGCCAATAGAAGCAGCTACAAGGGCTTTATCTTTAGCAGTATCTTTAGCGATTTTAACTGCATTATAATTTATTTCATATGTTTGGCTTTCTAAACCGTATTCTTTTAATTTAAGCACAGTTCCGCCAAAAGTATTAGTCTGAATAATATCAGCTCCGGCTTCAATGTAATCATAATGAATACCAGCTAATACTTGAGGATGATTAATTCCATATAATTCTGGACATTCACCGGGCTGCATACCACTATTTTGCAACATAGTACCCATGGCACCATCTAAGATTAAAATTTTATCCTTTAATAATAATTCCATATCATTAAACAATTATAAAACATCTCCCTTGCAGTTAAGGTGTAAATTACTCCAGAAAATTAAGCTTGCGTAAGTCGAATTGATAAATAATTCAACTAACGCAGTATTCCGTTTTGCACTATTTACCAAATTATATAAAATAAAAACCCTCCGCAAAAGAGAGTTTAATATTTACGTTTATTGATAAGGATTATGCTCTGTATGATTTTCCGTTTCTGGTTTATCTTCAGTGGTAGCTATTGGCTCATTTATTTCAGTAGATTCAGTAATTTCAATTAATTCCCCCACTGAAGTATCATTATCTTCTGGGGTGTTATTAGCAGAATTTGCTTCGGTAACTGTTGCTTCTGCTGGGCTAGAAGGTTCATCTGTTTTAACCGGTTCGGTTTTTGCAACTTTTGATTTTGGTTCATCATCAAATTTTAAAGCATCTTGAAACTCTTTTTGTACTCCCGAAGTAGTACGTTTAAATTCACTAAGAGCTTTCCCAAATGACCTGGCTACTTCAGGAAGCTTACCGGGACCAACTACGATTAAAGCTACCAATAAGATAAAGACTAGTTCCCAAGTTCCTATATTACCTATAAAACCAAGCATTTATAAACCTCCATCATAATTCTATTCAATCATATATTAAAGTTATACACCACTAATTTTACTTTTTTTTTAGGTTTTTATCAATTTTATTTACTTTAATATCCTTAATGCAGCAAATAATATTTTATATTACCCGTACCGCACTACTTTTAAAAATCGCATACACTATATCGCCCATTTTAAGGTTCATATTTTCATAAGATTTATGGGTAATAGTTGCATATAGCGGAAAACCTGCATCTAGGCAGATTTGCACTACCTGGCCTTTTTCTATAACTTCTTTTATTTCCCCTTTAATAATATTTCTGGCGCTACTATCTAAAACATCACGCGCTAAAATAATATCATCAGGAGCAATAGCAATTCTAGCTTCGCCTTCACGATCTGTAACTAGATTAATTTCAACATCACCAAGGGAAAAGAATTTGTCTCCATTACGATTATTAATAAATCCTTTGAACATATTATCTATAGCTTTCGATTTATTAATATAAGCTTCGATATCCGAGTCTTGAATGCGTAAATTACGCCCCACCCGATACGCCTCTAAATCTCCGCGTTTAACCATTTCATAAACAGTATATTTAGATATTTTCAGCATTTCCGCTACTTCTTCAGGAGTATATGATTGGTTTTGCCCCATCAGCGTCACCTCTTTATGATAGTGCTTTTTAATTTTTATATTATATCTAATTATAGCTTAATCGTTACTATTTTAAAAACTCTCTTTTCATATAAATTGCTATAGGTAACAAAGCGTGCCCCCGGATAACACTGAGGCACGCTTTAGTCAACAATAGATCTTATTTCATAGTACTAACTTAACTTAGCATTAAACTCCGCAGTGAAGTTTTCCAATGTAGTTAAGAAAGGCGCAGGAGCTGCTTGACCTAAGCCGCATAAGCAAGCTCTGGTCATAACTTTACCGAGTTTTTTAGTTAATTCGATATCATTAGCAGTTGCTAGCCCAGCATTCATTTTTTGTACTAATTCATGCATTCTCTTAGTACCTTCACGGCAAGGAGTACATTTTCCGCAAGATTCGTGTTCGAAGAATTTAGTTATTCTTTCAATAACATCAACTAAATCTACGTCCTCATTCATTACGAAAACTGCTCCTGATCCTAAGGTAGCACCGATTTTAGACATGGAATCAAAGTCAACTGGAGTATCTAATTTTGATTCGGGAATGAAACCACCAGATGTACCTCCAATTTGTACAGCTTTAAACTTCTTGCCATTAGCAATACCACCGCCCATGCCGAAAACAACATCGCGAATAGTGGCATCGGTCGGAAGTTCGAAGAAGGTCTTATTAACTACATCCCCAGTTAAGGTGAAGACCTTAGTTCCAGGATAATTTGCAGCACCTATAGATTTAAACCAATCAGCACCCTTTTCAATAATTACCGGAACATTAACTAAGGTTTCTACATTATTAACCACGGTCGGTTTACCCCATAATCCTGCCACACCTGGGTAAGGCGGTTTAAATCTAGGTTCACCGCGGTGTCCTTCAATAGACTCAATTAAAGCAGTTTCTTCACCGCATACATATGCACCAGCACCTAAGCGAATTTCAACATTAAAATCACCTAATACGCCTTTTTCTTTAGCTTGGTCAATAGCAGTTTGTACCACTTCAGCTACATACGGATATTCGCCACGACAGTAGATATATCCCATTGTAGCCCCGATTGCATAACCGCAAATGGCCATGCCTTCTAAAAGTGCATGCGGATCATTCTCCATTATTATACGGTCTTTGTATGTGCCTGGTTCGCCTTCGTCAGCATTACAGACTACATATTTTTGGTCAGCAGGAGTCTGGTAACTAAAGCCCCATTTAACTCCAGCGTTAAATCCTGCTCCGCCGCGTCCGCGTAGCCCTGAACCTTTAACTTCATCAATAACCTGTTGTTGACCCATCGCACGAGCTTTTTCTAATGCTTTATAACCACCGGCATTAATATAATCATCAATTTTAAGTGGATCTATTTTGCCATAGTTACGTAATACTATGCGTTTTTCCTCAGCCATCAGTTTCCCTCCTTTCCCTTCATTATTTATATTCTGCTAATATGCCAGGAACTTTTTCAGCAGTAACATCTCCATAAGGTTTCCGATTGATAGTTATTACTGGAGTAGCTTGGCATTGACCTATACACTCAGTAAATTCCAACGCAAACTTGCCGTCTGGAGTTGACTCACCCATTTTAATACCTAGCTCACCTTCCAAAGCAGCCACTACTGCATCAGCGCCAGCTATATGACAAGGAGCACTTTCGCAAATGCGTATTACATTCTTACCCCGTTTTCCTACTTTTAAGTAGGAATAAAATGTAGCAACTCCATATGCTTCGGCCTTTGATACTTTAAAAGCCTTAGCAACTTCAGCTATTGCCTCTTCAGGTATATAACTGTATTCTTTTTGAATAGCATTATAAGCTTCTATAATGCCGCCTTGTACATCTTGGTATGTACTGATAATCTCCTTGTAGTCTGCCATTATCTTTCCACCTCCCGAATAATCCAAACCACTAATGGTTTTACTTTATACTACTTAAATATTGCTTAATTTACTTAATTACATTATTAAGAAGAATAATATCTACTTCTTCTCCGATTCCTATCGGAGGATTTTTAGGCGGTAAATCTATAAGTGCATTACAATTAATAAGGGAACGAATCATGCTAGGTTTCTGTCCCGGTTGTACCGTAACCTGCCACCCCTTATTATCATAAATAGCAAAACCTCTTACAAAACGTCTCGTACCAGTCTTTTTCGCAAATCCGTTGGTACAAGTAGCCTTAACCTTCTTTAAATAAGGGTCTAAACCTTGCATAGCCTTAAGTGCCGGAGTTACAAACAGGTGATATCCAACTGCACAAGAAGCCGGATTTCCAGATAGGGCAAATATTAAACGGGAATCAATCAAGGCTGCACCTGTATGGCTGCCTGGTTGAATGGGTACGCCCCAATACAAGGCTTTCGCACCCAAATCACTCATTAAATCAAGTGCCTCGTTTTTCCCCTCTGAATAAGTGCCTCCCGTTAAAATTAAAATATCTGCTTGTTTTAATAATTCCACCGCAATTTCTTTAAGAGTGCCTTTTTCCAGTGCTGCAATTTTAATTGCAGTAGTTATACCACCATCCTGCATTACTAAGGCTGACAAAAGAGGTCCGTTGCTATCCCTTATTAATCCCACCGATGGAGTATCCTCCCAAGAAACTACATTGTCACTTAAACTTAAAATGGCTACTCTAGGCTTCTCATAAACTTTAACCGTCTTTTTCCCCAAAGCCGCTAATAAGCTTATTTCACCAGCTCCTAATACTTGATTATGAGCTAGTAACAAATCATCAGTTTTATAATCTTCACCGGCAACTTTTATATTGTTACCGCTTTTAATGACTTCCCGAGGATATAGCAAATTATCTTTAACCTCAGTATTTTCATGGGGTATAACTGCTACTGTTCCCTCCGGCAGATTGCCCCCCGTAACTACACCCATAGTTTCACCATATTTTAATGGTGATTTAGCAACTTCACCTAAATTGATATACCCAGTAATCTTAAAGCTTTCGGCTTCGTTTTCCAAAATGTTAGCCACTGCATATCCATCAACTGCAGATTGGTTACAATCAGGCAAATTCCTTTCGGCATATATATCCTCAGAACTAACCCGTCCCCATCCTTGCAAAATTGATATAGATTCACTAGCTAAACTAGGAGTATTATTAATAATATGTGCTTGGACTTCTTCTAAATTTTTATCTACTAACATTTCGTCAATCCTCCTGTTAGATTACTAAGCTTTACCAAAGGTACATTGGGGAAAATGACAGACTTTACAATCTTCACATAAACCACCATGTCCCATCGCTGCAATATCGGCATAGTCTATTTGGTCATCGGCAAATAAACGAGGAAGTAATAAATCTAAAGTAGTTTTGCGACTATACAAAGCCCCTCCCGGTACCCCGCATATAGGTATACCTTCTTTATAAGCTAACATAAACTGTGAGCCTGGCAAAATGGGTGCTCCATAAAAGACTACATCTGCTTTAGTATCTCTTATTCCCTGTGGAGTAACATCGTCAGCATCTACCGACATCCCTCCAGTAACAATAATTAATTCTGCCCCTTCTTCAAGAAAATTTAAAATTTCTTTAGTTATTAATTCGTGTTTATCCGGGGCTAATGCTTGCCCCCTAAAGTTTCCGCCAAAAGGAGCAATTTTTTGTTTAATAACATCGGCAAAGCCATCTTTAATACGTCCGCTATATACTTCCGTACCGGTGGTAACAACTGCTACCTTTAAGGGAATAAAAGGTTTAATCATAAGCAAAGGAGCCGCATTAGCAGTAAGCTTCTCTACTTTTTTTATCGTTTCATTAGGAACTGCTATCGGTACTACTCTAGTTCCAGCTACTAACTGACCTTTGCTAACTGCTCGGTTGTTATGCAAAGTAGCAAAAACTATGTCAGTAAAATGATTCATTTTATTAAGTAACTCCACATTTACTTTAAGTAGTCCGTCAACATCAGCGACTAGGTTAACCCGCCCTTGGCTGGGTTCGGTCAAAGTGATTCCAGAGCCAGCTGCTAATTTAGCTAAGCTTACAGCACCTTCATCTAGATTCCAGAGCCAGCTGCTAATTTAGCTAAGCTTACAGCACCTTCATCTTCATGAATTAGACCTTCTTCAGGCTCCCACACGAAGATATGCTCTTTGCCCATATCTAACAGCTTAGGTATGTCATCCTCCGTAATCACATGACCCTTGCGAAAAGCTCGATATTTCTCAGTTCCCGGTACAATTTTAGTTATATCATAACCTAGTACTAAACCTACTGCTTCATCTACTGCTACCTTGCGCATTCATATGCCTCCTACAGTTTTTCAATTTTAACTGCAGCAACCTTATATTCACCGGTTCCAGTAATAGAATCTATATGATGACTAGTTATATCATTAGTAGGAGTATCTGGGTAATGGAAAGACATCCAAATTACACCTGGTAATACTCTGTCAGTAACCTGAACATGAGTTACTACTTCTCCCCTTCTTGATGTAACTTTCACTTGGTCATTAGTTTTTACCCCAAGTTTTTCAGCATCAATAGGATTAAGTTCTGCCATTTCTTTATTCCAGACTTCCATTATGCCCGAAGAATACATAGTAGTAACATTATAATGTTGTAGTATTCTGCCAGTACATAATAAGTACGGATAATCTGCATCCGGCATTTCACCTGGCGGAATATGTTCTGAAGGTTGGAATAATCCTAAACCTCTAGTAAATTTTCCAGCATGTAAAAATGGAGTTCCCGGATGGTCAAGAGTTGGGCAAGGCCACTGCAAGCCATTATTTTCTTCTATTCTACCATAGTTAATACCAGCCATGGAAGGTGACAGGGAGGCCATTTCATCCCATATCTCTTTCGGGCTATCATAACTCATGGGATAACCCATTCTAGTGGAAACGTCACAAATAATTTCCCACTCGGATTTTCCGGCTAAAGGCTTAATAGCTTTACGTACTCTTTGCACCCGACGCTCAGTATTAGTGAAGGTACCGTCAGTTTCAGCAAAACTTGCACCAGGAAGAATAACATCAGCAAATTCAGCAGTTTCAGTTAAGAATAATTCTTGAACTACTAAAAATTCCAGGTTTTCTAAACCGGCTTTAATATGATTAGCATTCGGATCACTTAAAACTGGATTTTCACCTAAAATATACATAGCTTTTACTTTACCTTCTACAGCAGCGTCAAACATTTCAGGGATTTTTAAGCCCATTTTGTTTGATAGGGATACTCCCCAAGCATTTTCATGCTTAACTCTGACTTCATCAGAAGTAACTGCTTGATAACCAGAGTAAACATTAGGCAGAGCACCCATGTCACAAGCACCCTGAACATTATTTTGACCACGCATCGGACATACACCTGTTCCAGGTCTGCCAATATGCCCTGTTAGCATAGCTAAATTAGCTAAGCTCATTACGTTTTTAGTTCCGCAAATATGCTCAGTAATACCTAGGGTGTAATAAATAGTAGCTTTATCAGTAGTAGCATAAAGTCTAGCTACTGCATATAAATCATCCACAGCAATACCAGTAATTTCTGATACCTTTTCGGGCGGATAATTTTCTACGACCGCTTTTAATTCTTCGTAGTTTTCAGTCCGCTCTTCAATAAATTTCTTATCTTCTAAGCCTTCTTTTAAGATAATATGCATAAGTCCATTAACAAGGGGTATATCAGTTCCATGATTTTGGCGCAGCCAATAAGTAGATTCATCAACTAGATCGATATGACGCGGGTCACATACTACTAGTTTTGCACCATTACGGGCAGCTTGTCTCATTTTATAGCCAATAATCGGATGAGCTTCGGTAGGATTAGCGCCTATTACTAACATTAATTCTACTTCATTAGTAATATCGCTGATGGGATTAGTCATTGCACCACTGCCAAATGTAGTAGCCAGACCGGCTACGGTAGGTGCGTGTCAGGTACGGGCACAATGGTCACAACTATTAGTTCCCATAACTGCCCGGGTAAATTTTTGCATTAAGAAGTTTTCTTCATTAGTACAGCGAGCTGAACTAAGCGAAGCAAATGCGTCACTACCGTATTTGTCCTTTATTTCCTTAAGCTTAGCAGCGATTAGATCATATGCTTCATCCCAGGAAGCAGGTTCAAATTTTCCGTTTCTTTTAATTAAAGGAGTTTTTAGTCGGTTGTCGTTATAAATATAATCCCAGCCAAAACGTCCTTTAACACATAAACTACGACCATTAACCCGGCTATTTGGATTAGAAAGTACCCCTACTACCTTTTCATCCTTAACTGCTAAATCAAAGTTACAACCAGTTCCGCAAAACGGACAAGTAGTTTTAACTCTTTCAAAATCAAAACGGCGACCGATGCCTGCTAATGGTTTTTCCATTAAAGCACCAGTAGGACATACCGCCACACATTGTCCACAGAAGACACAATCCGAATCGATATAATCTACATCCCCTGCGGTTGTAGCCTTACGATCAAAGCCCCGATACAGGTAAGATAAGTTGTCAGCACCAGTTAATTCCTCACAAGCTCTAACACAAGCGCCGCATAAAATACACTTGTTTAAATCCCGAATAATAAATGGGTTGCTATCATCAATGGCATAATTATGTTTTTCACCCTCGAAGGAAGAACCTTTTAAGCCATAACGATAAGCATATTCAGATAAAACGCAATCACCCATTTTCTCACAGGTCATACAATCCATCGGATGGTCTGCTAGGGTTAAGTCAAGAATCATTTTCCGTGCTTCTACTACTGCCGGTGATTCTGTATTAACTACCATTCCTTCTGTAACGGGAGTTACGCATGAAGCTGGTAAAAGGTGATTCCCTTCTACTTCTACTACGCATAAGCGGCATGCTCCCATCTTAGATAATTCTGGATCGTAGCATAATCTGGGAATATCAATCCCTGCGCCCTCGGCTGCTTCAAGGATTGTGCTACCTGCTGGAGCTTCAACCTCCTTCCCGTTAATGATCAACTTGATTAATTTCACGTCCATCACTCCTTCTTTACCCTTTAATCAACTTACATTAAAAAACAATTACTATAATTAAGTAATTAGTCTTAACAATGAATACTAGCGCAATTAAACCATATTAATTGACACATTTTCCTTTAACCAAAGTTCGGTCGCATAATTTAAAGGGATAGTTCTTAAGTCTTCCCATATAAAATCTCTAACTAATAATTCTCTAGTATCAATTTCCTTGAAAAAGTTTCCACAGGAGGTGCAAGCCACCGCCTCAATACCAGGAAATATATCGTTTTTCAAATACATTTGTTTTTTAGCTTCCGTATTATTGCAATAAATGCAACCAATCCTTAAAGCCGGCCATTCAAAATCACAGGTACTGCAATGAATCACCCGATGACCATTAGGAGCTTTCAAGACTACTACCGATGGTGTTTCTCCGCAAATAGGGCACATAGTAGTACTAAATTGATTGGTATCTTCCAGGTCAATTAAAAACATTTTCTCTACTACTGCTTGGCGAATAATTTGTGCCGTACCATTTATAGCTAGTTGCAGATTTAGTAATATGCCATCTTCAATGGCTTCAGTAACATTCTTATCATTTTTGAATTTTTCCCATATTGCTTCAAGTCTTGAGTTGGGAACACTTATATTTGAAAAAGAATTTAACTGTTGCCAAAGCTCAATAATCGGCATTATAGGGAATTCCTTCACAGATATATATGGAGGGGTATCAGCTAATTCAAGTGCTTCAAGCCAATTAGAATTATCCTTTTGTTGCCACTTTTCAACTATTTGTCTTAAATGCTTGTATTTCTGATAAGCTTGTTCTACATTTCTATCTTCGGCTATATTAGATTCACCGTTTCTGGTACCCATATTAATTCTCTCCTTAAAGGGCAAGTAATATTGCCTTATTTTTCCTTAAACATTAAGGCTATATAACGTTTTTATTCTCCGACTAAAGATGAACAAAAAAATTTTGCCTTATCCCGATATCGGAGAATTAACATAATTTTTATGGAATAATTTCCTTTTTGTACAAACGAGGTTTAATAATAGGATAGGGCAGTATAACTGCCCTATCTCCTATTTTATTGTTGGTTTTTTACTTCGTTATACCATCTTTCATAATGTTCGTAAGCAAACTTTTCTGGAACCTTACCATTAAACATTCCGCTTAAAGCTTGGTTAGAATCAGGATGTAGCACACCTAGGTAGAAATGTGCAATTAATAATGCGGTCATTAATAATGCACAACCTGCGTGGATAGGGTATGCCCATTGTACAATCCATTGGGGTACAGAAGGAGCAAACCATAAGATATAACCACTTGTAGCCACACCCAGGGTACCTAATATAGTAATCATGGAGTTAAGTTTTTCACCACCGTTGAATTTACCTTGGGGTGGGAAAGGCTTATGTCCGCCAAAAAATTCGATGGGGAAGTTTTTGGCATGGGCAAAGTCATCTTTAGTAAATTTAAAAGACTCTTTAAACCAACTTCTAAGTTGTCTCGCGCCTTCACCAAAAGTAAATCCTATTATGATAGATACAGTAAATAATCCAGCTGCCCAACGATGAATATCTCTAGTGACATCAATACCGCCGAAAACTTTCATCGCCGGTTGGAATACTACAGATAATACTCCTAAACCGGTAAAGAGCAGCAATAAGAAGGCTACAGCATGTGCCCAATGGACCAGGCGTTCGCCAACAGTAAAACGCATAATTGTTTTTTTAGCACCTTTAGTCATCCCATTACCTCCTTATTGCGGGGGAGTAAAATCGTCGCCATCATCTTTAGCGCGATAATTACCCCGAGCAAAGTTTGCAACTACTCCAGCAGCAACTGCTACCGCTGCTGCACCTATTGCTATTCCACCTAATGGATGTACTAAATCTTTCCACAAGGTTAAAGACAACGGTGTTTTTGGTTTAGCTGGTAATCCATAAACTTCTGGTTTATCTAATATTAGATAGAGATAGGTGGTTCCACCCATAATGTCATCCCCGTATAATTGAGCTTTGGGATGGGTTTTAATTACTTCAGCAAGACGCTCTTTAGCAAATGCTTGCATATCAGCTTTTTCACCGTAGTGTAGTGCTCCTGGTTGACAAGTAGCAACACAGGCAGGTTCAATGCCATTTTCTACCCGGTCAATACAACCAGTACATTTAAAGGTTTTGTTAATTTCCTTATTAGTCCTAGGTACACTCCACGGACAGTTTTCTACACAATATCCACAACCAATACATTTTTCTTGATCGATTATGGTATAGCCGGAATCAGTCTTATAAATAGCTTCTGAAGGACAAGCTTTCATACAGGCTGGATCAGCACAATGGTAGCACTGATGTTTAAACATCAACCATTCCATTTTTCCGTCCAAGTACTTCTCATGGAAACTAATATAAGTCCAAGTATCATATTCGTAATCTTTTTGGGCTTGATAGCTAGTTACTAGTTGAGTTTTCTTAGCTGGTAAATCATTCCAAGCTTTACATGCAACTGAACAGGCTTTACACCCAGTACATTTTGAAGTGTCAACAAAAACCATTTTAGGTGTAGTCATAGTTAAGCCCTCCTTACGTTGACAAGACAACATTTATACTCAGGAGTTCCTGCTCCTGGGTCACATGCGTTCATTGTCACATTATTCGCGCCGGGGCCAGGATTTAAGCTAGCAAATCCCCAACTCCATGGCATTCCAACCGTTTCTGTTTCCTTACCATTAATTGTTAAGGTTTGGATACGGTCAGTTACTAAAGCGCGTACTTTAATTTTGCCGCGAATTGAAGAAAGTTCAACATAATCCCCTTCTTTAACACCAATCTTTTTGCCTAAGTTTTTACTCATTTCTACAAATGGCTCAGGCATAATTTCATTTAGGTAAGGAATATTACGGGTAATACCACCGGCACAGAAGTGTTCAACTACTGCATAAGTAGTAAGTACGTAAGGATAATCATTAGGATCACCAAACTCGGTGGATACGATTTTAGCCATGGGATTATTTTGCTGTTCTGGATGTAATATATTAGTGGTCGGACTTTCAATCGGCTCGTAGAATTCCGGCATCGGTCCATCAATAGTCATACCAGCTCCACGAACAGGAATAGCAGCAATACTGTCGGTAGGTACTGGTGATGTTGATACACCACTAGTGTAACTAGCAGTAAATAAGCGTCCTACACCTTCAGGGTTCATACGGAAAGCTTGCTTTCCTTCTGGAGTGTCAGGTCCCTTAGTCTTATCAATAACGTCAGGTCCATCAACGCCATCCCATAAGTTTTTAGCAGGATCCCACCAAATAAGTTTACGGTTATCATCAACTGGCTTTCCGTCTCCATCGCAAGATGCCCGGTTGTATAATACTCTGATATTACCCGGCCAAGCGAAGGCATAATTATTATTTAGACCTAAGCCAGTGGGGTCAGAACCATCTCTGCGGTCAGCTAAGTTTTTGCCTGGAGGAGTAACACCGGCATATATCCAACATCCGGTTGATACTGTACCGATAGGTGCATTTAGATATTCTGCTAATGTAGCATTTAATTGTCCGGTATTATCGTTGTAGCCATTAAGTTCTTGTAAAACTTTTAATGGATCTGGATGATGACCGTAATCCCAATTAGCATTTAGAATCGGAGCATCCTTAGGATCGGTACTTCCAGCATAAATCTCACGGATTTTGTTAAATACTTTATCTAAAATATCCAAGTCAGGCCAACAACCGTTTAACGGCTCTAGAGCAACATCTTTCCATTGAATTAATCTGGAAGAGTTGGTCATAGTTCCAGCCTTTTCATAAACAAAGGCTGCCGGTAAGTATATAACTTCGGTCTGGATTTCTTGGGGATTTAACCCGGGTTCACGCCAGAATTGAGCAGTTTCTACATTAAATATATCAGCTACTACTAGCATTTCCAGACAGGAAAGTCCTCTAGCTACCATCTTGCGATCAGGAATTGATACTGATGAGTTGGAGCCAAAGTTAAAGAGCATTTTAAATTGGCCTTTTTCCATCCAATTAAAAAATTGAGGTTGGATAGGCATATTAGTGGGATCATTTTTAGGTAACCAGCCATAACCATAATCATTTTCGGCTGTAGCATTTTTGCCAAACCAAGCTTTAAGCAAAGCGACTAGTGGCTTTTGTTGCACTGCACCATTGGCAACAGCGAAATCATGTAAAGTTACCTGGGCATTAGTAGGATAAGGAATATAGCCTGGTAAATTAGAGTTAAGGTTAGCCATATCGGTTGAACCTTGAACATTAGGCTCGCCACGGAGAGCTTGGATACCGCCGCCAGCTTTACCTACATTACCTAATAGTAATTGGATAATGGCATAACAACGAATACCTTGTACCCCAGTAGTATGTTGAGTCATGCCTAATGCATAAAGAATATTCCCAGGTTTAGCAGCCGCAAAAGTGTCAGCTATAAGCTTAATTTTGTCAGCCGGAATACCGGAAATCTGCTCGGCAGTTTCGAAAGTATATCTAGCATAATGTTCTTTGATTTTTTGGAATACGCAATCCGGGTCATCTATGCTATCAGCCTTAAGCGGTTTGTTATCTTCGCCAAGTTGATATGCCCAAGACGCGTAATTATATTTCTTCGTAGCTTCATCAAAACCGGAGAATAAACCGTTTTCGAATTTAAAATCTTTACTTACCTTTAACAAAGCATTCGTAAAGTTTAATACATAAAACTCATCATAAAGCTTTTCATCAATAATATATTTGATGATAGCTCCTAGATAAGCAATGTCAGTTCCCGGCCGTATCTGAGCGAAAATGTCAGCTTTAGAAGCAGTACGGGTAAAACGTGGATCGACAACGATTATTTTAGCGCC
>CAZYLY010000003.1:28908-31267 GCA_964648825.1 uncultured Syntrophomonadaceae bacterium | reverse complement strand
ATTTGTTCGTTATGGGGTTATGCATCGCAATACCTACATTAATAGCCCGCAGATTTTAAACCCCACCCTGCAAATAAAAAACCACTCTAACTGGTTTTTAGCCGGACAAATTACAGGGGTAGAAGGATATATGGAATCGGCGGCTACAGGTATAATTGCCGGACATAATGCGCTACGATTTCTTAAAGGATATGACCTAATAAAACCGGAAACAGACACCATGATTGGTGCTTTACTACATTTCATAACTACTGCACCGGCTAAAAACTTTCAACCGATGAATGCTAATTTCGGCATCCTACCGTTACTGCCTGCCAAAATAAAAGACAAGAAATTAAAATATCAAACTTATGCAAATAGAGCTATGGAAAATATGAATAAATTTTCAGAATTGTTTCTGAAACAGTTGTAAAAAGAAAAACCTTATGATAGCATTTTTTTAATAAGACAATTATTACTTTTTTCACTAGTAATTCTATAGGGGTTTCGAGATGCTATTTAACGATATTGAACAATTTTTAAATTATTTGCGTATAGAAAAAAGCGCATCTCAGCTGACCCTAAATAGTTACAAAACTGATTTAGAACAGTTTTGTATTTTTGTGGCGGATAAACAAGCTGTGGAAATAAACCAAATAACTTATGAAATGGTTAATCATCAAACGGTCAGGGAATATTTAATTCATTTACAGGATGGTGATTATAAACGTGCCTCTATAGCTAGAAAACTTGCGGCGCTAAGATCTTTAGTAAAATATTTATGTAAAGAAAATAAATATTCAAGTAATCCCATAGCAGCTGTTTCCACCCCCAAGCAAGATAAGAAATTACCCCAATTTTTATATCCCCAGGAAATAGAATTACTATTAGCAGCACCAGACAATTCATATTTAGGCATAAGGGATAAAGCAATAATGGAACTATTATATGCTACTGGTATGCGGGTAAGTGAATTAGTCGGGTTAAATACTAAGGATATTGATTTGGAACAGGAGCTAGTAAAGGTATGGGGTAAGGGAGGCAAAGAAAGGATTATTCCTTGGGGGCGTGCCGCAAAATTATCGCTAATAAACTATTTGCATAATTCAAGAGGCTTTTTGGCGCGTTCTAATAATGCCAGTGCAGAAGCCCTTTTCTTAAATAAAAACGGCACTCGGTTATCAGACCGCAGCATAAGAAATATTCTAAATAAATATGTAGAAAAGGTTGCTATTAACCAAAAGATTTCACCTCATGGTATTAGACATACTTTTGCTACTCATATGCTGAATAATGGAGCTGATTTACGCTCGGTACAAGAGCTGCTAGGTCATGTAAAACTTTCGACTACCCAGATTTATACTCATTTAACTAAAGAAAAAATAAAAACTATACATAATAATACTCATCCGCGGGGGTAAGATATATGTTTGAAGGAACCACAATTATTATAGTTAAAAAAGATAAACAAACAGCCATTGCTGGTGATGGCCAAGTTACTTTAGGACAAAATACTATTATGAAACATAAGGCTAATAAAATTCGCCGCTTATATGACGGCAAAGTAATTGCTGGATTTGCCGGTTCGGTTGCTGATGCGTTTACGCTTTTTAGTAAATTTGAAGAAAAGTTAAGGCAATCGGGAGGTAATATGACTAAAGCGGCAGTAGATTTAGCCAAAGAGTGGCGTTCCGACCGTATTTTGAGAAAACTGGAGGCCTTGTTACTAGTCGCTGACCAAGAGAAGATTTTTGTAATTTCCGGTAATGGTGAACTTATTGAACCTGATGATGGAATAACTGCCATAGGTTCTGGAGGGGCTTATGCTTTAGCGGCTGGTCGAGCTCTAATGAATTTTACTGCCATGTCGGCTAAAGATATCGCTTATGAATCGCTTTTAATTGCATCTCAAATTTGTGTTTACACTAATGATCACATTACGGTTGAATTTATTGAATAGGAGGATATAAACTTGTTGAATTTAACCCCTAAAGAAATAGTTGAAGAATTAGACAAACATATAATTGGACAAAACAAGGCTAAAAAGGCAGTGGCCATAGCCTTAAGAAATAGATACCGCCGTAAAAAGTTACCGGCAGAATTAAGTGATGAAATTTATCCTAAAAATATAATCATGATTGGCTCAACTGGGGTAGGAAAAACTGAGATTGCCAGGCGTCTAGCAAAGTTAGTAAAAGCACCTTTTATAAAAGTAGAAGCGAGTAAATTCACAGAAGTAGGTTATGTAGGACGGGATGTCGACTCTATGATCAGGGATTTATTAGAAACGGCTATTCGGATGGTTAAACAAGAAAAAATGGAGGAGGTGGAAGATAAGGCGAAGGAATTAGCCCATGAAAGGATTGCAAATTATATTATT
>CAZYLY010000003.1:12526-28898 GCA_964648825.1 uncultured Syntrophomonadaceae bacterium | reverse complement strand
GATTTCTAATAAAGTTAGAATACTTAAAAATTTCATTAAAAACCCGTTTGATTTATTTTTAGGTCAAAATACAGATGAACGCAGTGATGATGAAGAATATGAAAAACGCAAATATGAAATTTCCCAGCAGCAAGAAATAATTAAACAAAAGGTAGCCCGTATGGAACTAGAAGACCAAATTATTGAAATTGAAGTTGAAGAAAAAAGCACTTCTTTCATGGAGATTTTCTCCGGCTCGGGTGTGGAGGAGATGGGAATTAATCTGCAAGATATGTTAGGTAATTTCGCACCTAAAAATATTAAAAAACGTAAAGTTACTGTAGAAGAGGCTCGTAAGCTTTTAACTGCTGAAGAAGCGCAAAGATTAATAGATATGGATGCAGTTTATAGGTTAGCTATTAAGCGTGTAGAAGAAGATGGCATTATCTTTTTAGATGAAATAGATAAAATTGCTGGTAAAGAAAATAGTGCTGGTCCTGATGTATCGCGCGGCGGAGTACAAAGGGATATTTTGCCTATTGTTGAGGGGTCTACGGTAGTTACTAAGTACGGCCCGGTCAAAACCGATCATATATTATTTATTGCTGCCGGAGCTTTTCATATTAGCCAACCTTCAGATTTAATACCAGAATTACAAGGTAGATTCCCTATACGCGTAGAGCTTGAAAGTCTTACCAAAGATGATTTAAAAAGAATATTAGTTGAACCGCATAATGCCTTAACCAAACAATATATTGCACTTATGTCAACGGAAAATGTCGAAGTTACATTTACTAATGAGGCTATAGATTATATAGCGGAAATGGCTTGGAAAGTAAATGATAAAACAGAAAATATTGGGGCTAGAAGATTACATACAGTAATGGAAAAAGTCTTGGAAGACTTATTATTTAATTCTCCTTATATGAACGGGGAAAAACTAATTATAGATACTGATTATGTTGCTACTAGATTAAATAAGATAGTTGAAGATGACGATTTAAGTAGGTATATTTTGTAGGAGGTTATTAAAATGGAAAAAACTTTACTGGAAAAATCAAGGGCCATCAATAAAATATTAAGAAAAATTGGTGGTAAACCAGTCGATTTTTATGAGATTTCCGAAGTTTTATCTGAAAACCTGAATTGTAGTGTTTTTGTGGTAGGCAGAAGAGGACAAATTGGAGGCTATGCTTTTAAAGAAGATGCTAATTGTAATGAAGTTGAGGAGCTTATGAGTCATTCGGAAAGATTTCCAGAAAGCTTTAACCAAGAATTTCTCAATATCACCGAAACGAGAACTAATATTATTTTAGAAGATGGCAGGAAATGTGTGTTTAATCCTAATAATGTTTCTTGCAATTGTGCAGCCAGACTATGGTCTATTACTCCAGTTTTTGGCGGTGCCAGAAGAATTGGCACTTTAATTCTAATGCGTGAAAACCGTGAATTTACTGATGAAGATATTGTATTAGCAGAATACGGTGCAATCGTCGTAGCTAACGAAATAATGCGGATGCGTTCCGAAAGAGTAGAAGAAGAAGCACGTAAAAAGGCATCTGTGCAAATAGCCATAGCTACCTTGTCTTATTCGGAAAGGGAAGCTATAGAACATATAATGGCGGAATTGGAAGGTAAAGAAGGCTTGTTAGTGGCAAGCCGCATTGCTGATAAAGTTGGAATAACTCGTTCAGTTATTGTCAGTGCACTACGCAAATTCGAAAGTGCCGGAGTAATTGAATCCAGATCTCTGGGAATGAAGGGTACCTATATTAAAATTTTAAATGATTATTTATTAGATGAATTAAATAAATCAAGTTAAAAACGATGGGTATTGATTTTAAATTGCTATTAATTTAAATATGTAAATAAAGATAATTTTAATACGAAAAAGAATTTGTAATATGGCTAACTGTATAGTTAGTCATATTGTTTTTAAGACTAATAGCACTATTTACCAATAGGTATAGCCAGCTCGTTTTTTTAACATATAATGAATATCATAGAGATAATATAATTTTCAGAATATTTAGGTCTTAAAATTCAAAAAAACCGGCTCTATAGCAGGAAATATGTAAATATAAGTAGAAGTAAGTAGGATAATAATATTGCTATTAAGAAGGGGAGTGTTTTTAATGTTGGAGAAAATATTTGATTCGCCTACCACACTTCTTTTAAATAAATCAATGGATGCTGCTACATTGCGCAATACTGTAATAGCGGATAATATTGCTAATGATGATACACCCGGTTTTAAAAGGAGGGAAGTAGTTTTTGAAGATAAACTACAACTCGCTTTATCAGGCAAACAAGATCATTTAAATATGAAAATTACTAATAACCGACATATTTTACTTAAATCTAATAATGGTTATTTAGAGCCAGAAATTAAAGAAATGAATGATTTTAGTTTTACCAACGATGGTAATAATGTCGATATTGATGTAGAATCAGCTAAGTTAGCTAAAAACAAAATGTATTATGATACTATGGCTCAGAGTATGAATAATGAGATTAAGCTACTTCGTTTAGCTATTACAGGAAGGAGCTAGTTATATGCGGTTTCTTAATACTATTGATATTAGTGCTTCGGGTTTAACTGCCCAAAGGTTACGTATGGATACTATAGCTAATAATATGGCTAATGCCGAAACGACCCGGGTAGAAAATGGGGAGGGGCCTTATCGGCGTCAAGTAGTAGTTTTCGAAGCACGTCAAGCCAATAATAATAAAAGCTTTAATACTATTCTAAAAGATAAAATTGCTCATAATGGGCAAGGGGTCAGGGTAAAGGAAATAAGGAGTTTAGGTGAAAACGAAGCTCCATTTAGAAAAGTGTATGACCCGGCACATCCTGATGCAGATGAACAAGGCTATGTAAATTTCCCCAATGTAAATATTGTGGAAGAAATGATTAATATGATTTCGGCCACGCGTTCTTATGATGCTAATGCTAAAGTAATAGAAGCTACTAAGGGCATGACTATGAGAGCATTAGAAATAGGCAGATAGGAGAGGAATTTTTTTGAAAATTGATACACTTACTTCGAACCTGCTTCTGGATAATTCCATATTAAACGAAAAAGCCAGTTCCCCAAATAAAACTAGCTTCATGTCCTACCTTAAAGAAGCTTTGGGAGAAGTTGACGCACTCCAAAAAGACGCATCTTTTAGTGCTAATAATCTAGTATTAGGGGAAGAAGAATATTTACACAATACTATGATTGCATACGAAAAGGCTAATCTGGCACTTCAATTAACTATAGAAGTTAGAAATAAAATTGTAGAAGCCTACCAAGAAATTATGAGAATCCAAATGTAAATTTAGGGAGTTAATATATGGAGAGCTTTGTAAACAGACTTAATCAATATGCTGCTAATGCTCGCGAATTATGGAATAAGCTATCATTAAATCAAAAAGTGCTAATAGCCGGAGCTGCGATGTTAATTATAACAACTGTCGCTATTTTGGCTATCAGTAATGATTCTACCCGGAAATATGAGATTTTATATACAGATTTAACTGAAAAAGATGCGGCTGCTATTGTAGAAAAACTTGATGAAGATAAGATAAATTATAAGTTGAGTGATAATGGTGCTACTATTGCTGTACCAGCGGAACAAAAATATAAGGCCCGCCTTAATTTAGCTAGCCAAAACCTGCCCCGCGGGGAAGCGGGATTAGAATTATTTTTAGAAAGCAGTTTTGGTGAAACCCAAACTGATAAGAAGGTAAAATACCAATCGGCTTTACAAGGCGAGTTAGCTCGCACTATTCAATCTATAGATAAGGTAAAAGCGGCTAAGGTTAATTTAGCTTTGCCAGAAGACACGCTATTTTCGGAAAAGGAAGAACTACCTAAAGCTTCAGTAGTTATTAGAACCCAAGATGGAGAATCTTTAACAAACCGCGATATTCAAGCTATTGTTCACCTAGTAGCTAATACGGTTAATAAATTGACCCCGGAAAATGTAGTGGTAGTCGATCAAAACGGCAATCTTTTATCTGATGATATATCCTCAACTCAAGCTAATGCTACTGAAACAATACGCGCTCAATTAGCGATGAAAAAACAATATGAAAAAGAAAAAGAAACTGCTATTCAATCAATGCTGGATAAAACTTTAGGTCCTGATAATTCTGTAGTAAGGGTTAATGCAGAACTTAACTTTGATAATAAAGAACAAGTGGATGAAAAATATAGCCATGATCCAGAAGGACCTTTTATACGCAGTGAACAAGTCTTAAAGGAAAGTTCCGAAAATACCCAAAATCCTAATGCACAAATTCCCGGTACAGACAATAATATACCGCAATACCCTGAAGTAGATGGACAAGGCGGCGGTGAATCTACTTCTAGTAGAAATGAAAGAACGACGAATTATGAGCTTAATAGAACGGAAACTGTAACTAAGTTTTCACCTGGTGAAGTAAAATATGATTATTTAACCGTATCAGTTTTAGTCAATAATTCCGCCGTAGCCAATGCTAATCTAGGTCAAACCGATGAAGAAAGAACCGGCAAAATACGTAGCTTAGTAGCTACCGCCTGCGGTTTAAGAGAAGATAGAAACCAAGAGAATGTTAGACTTGAAGATAATATTTCCATAGCATTTATTGACTTTTTTGTGGAACCGGTTCCTGAACCTATTAACCTTAGCGGAATTCAAGGTATGCTAGCCTCACCTTTAACCCCATGGATAATGGGTGTTTTAGGACTTATAATTGTATTTTTGATTTTCCTCTTGATGCGCCGCAGAAAACAACAGGAAGAGGAGTTAGCGGCAGAAGCATTAGGTTTTGAAGCTGTTGTAGAAGAAGAATTAAACCTGGAAGATTTGATTGATAAAGCATTAACTCCAGAAGAAAAAGAACTGCAAAAGATTAAACAGGAAATTGATAAACTAATTGATAAGAATCCTGAAGACGCAGTACAAGTAATACGGATTTGGTTAGCAGAGGACGCGAGGTGATTGTATGTCAGCACTAAAAAAAGATTTAAACGGAAGACAAAAAGCGGCCAATTTTTTAATTTTTATAGGGCCGGAAAAATCGGCTTCCATATTTAAACATATGAACGATGAGGAAATTGAGCAATTAACTCTAGAAATAGCAAATGTTAGACAAGTTTCATCGGAGAAAACCGAAGAAATATATCGGGAATTTTTTGAAATGTGTGTTGCTAGCTCATATATAGGGCAAGGCGGCATCTCCTATGCTAAGGAAATTCTGGAGAGAGCCTACGGGCAAGAAAAAACAGTAGAAATAATCGGGCGTATTTCAGCATCACTACAAGTACGTCCCTTTGATTTTATGAGAAACACAGAGCCTTCACAATTACTAAACTTTATTCAGTTAGAACATCCCCAAACGATTGCTTTAGTATTAGCTTACTTAAGCCCGGAGAAATCTTCCATGATTCTGTCAGCCCTGCCTCCGGAAAGGCAGTCAGATGTAGCCAAAAGAATAGCTATGATGGATACTACCTCCCCCGAAGTCATAAAAGAAGTGGAAAGAGTATTGGAAAGAAAACTTTCCTCACTAGGACCACAAGAATTGACAGTGGCTGGTGGGGTGAAATCTGTAGTTGAGATTATTAATCGGGTTGATAGGGGTACAGAAAAAACTATTATGGAAGCTATGGAAGTTCAAGACCCCGAATTAGCTGAAGAAATCAAAAAATTGATGTTTGTATTTGAAGATATTGTTATGATTGATGACCGTTCTGTACAGCGGGTATTAAGAGAAGTAGAAAGCCAAGATTTAGCTTTAGCATTAAAAGGTGCCAGTAATGAAGTTTCCCAGAAAATTTACACTAATATGTCGCAAAGGGCTTCTGACATGCTAAAAGAAGATATAGAATTTATGGGACCAGTTAGGCTGCGTGATGTAGAAGAGGCCCAGCAAAAGATTGTTAACGTTATCCGCAGGTTAGAAGATACTGGAGAAATTGTTGTGGCTCGGGGCGGAGGAGGAGATGAAATAATTGTCTAAAATTATTAAGAACTCATCTTTATCTACTAAGCCCAAGTTAATTGAGTTAACTGATATACAGGAACTTAAGCATACTATTACAGCTAGTTTAGCTAATTATGACAGCCAAAGTTATTCTAATGAGATTAATGCCTTAAAAGCCGAAGGGGAACAAATTCTAAAAGAAACTGAACAAATGGTGTTTGAGCTTTTGGAAAGGGCTAGAGAAGAGGCGGCAGAAATAATGCTTAATGCTCAAGAAGAAGCTGATGTAATACGCCAAAATGTTTATAATGAAGCTAAACTATTAAGAGAAGAAGCTAGAACTACCGGCTATGAAGAAGGCTTAAAAAAAGCCCAAGAGGAAATTGAATCTGACCGGCAAAGGGCGCTCGAACAGAACGAATTACTAATAGAAGAAGCACGTCAAACTAAACTAGCCATACTAAGAGGTGTAGAAACTGATATGGTAAGGCTAGTAATAGCGGTAACCAAAAAAGTTATTGCTAATGAGTTATCTACCAATCCCAAATTAATAATTAATATAGTAAGAGATGCAATCAGTTATCTGGATAATCCCGAAAACTTATTAGTCTATGTTAATCCAGCTGAATTGGAAAATCTATTACAGCTAATGACCGATGAAGCTTTAACTGAAATTGGCAGCAAGGAGATAAAGGTAGAAGTAAAAGGCGATTCCAGAGTGTCTTGCGGAGGCTGCTTAATTGAAAGCGATAATGGTTCCATCGATGCCCGAATAGAAACAAAGCTGGATATAATTGAACAAGGTTTACAGGAAGTATCAGAAGATGAGTAAAACAATCGAAGCTAGAAATATCCAAAAATATTTTGATGTATTAGATCGCATATCTGCTTGCCAACTGAAAGGAAAGGTAACTCAAGCTATTGGTCTAACGATTGAGGCTACCGGACCTAGAGTAAGTTTAGGTGAGCTTTGTTTTATTAGAACTAATTTTGCAGACCGTAAGGAGATACCCGCAGAAGTAGTAGGATTTAAAGATGATACGATTTTATTAATGCCCTTAGGAAACCTGGAAGGAATAGGCCCGGGAAGTGAACTGATAGCGACTGGTACTATTTTACGAGTTAATGTAGGCCTAGAGCTTAAAGGCCGAGTTCTTGATGGTATGGGGCAGCCTATAGATGATAAAGGACGACTAAAGGCTAATACAAGTTATCCCGTAATGAATCAACCCCCGAACCCCTTAACTAGAAAAAGAATTACTGAAGTACTGCCAGTAGGAGTAAAAGCCATAGATGGCTTAATGACGGTAGGCAGGGGCCAACGCTTAGGAATTATGGCAGGTAGTGGGGTGGGTAAAAGTACTCTCATGGGTATGATTGCTAGAAACACTGAAGCGGACATTAATGTTATCGCACTTATTGGGGAAAGAGGCAGAGAGGTAAGGGAGTTTCTGGAAAGAGATTTAGGGGAGGAAGGTTTAGCCAAATCGGTTGTAGTCGTAGCGACTTCCGACCAGCCCGCATTAGTAAGATTAAAAGGGGCTTTTGTAGCTACAAGTATTGCTGAATATTTTCGAGACCAGGGTATGGATGTTTTACTATTAATGGATTCCTTAACTAGATTTGCTTTAGCACAGCGTGAAGTGGGGTTAGCGATTGGTGAACCGCCTGCGACGAGGGGCTATACCCCCTCGGTGTTTGCTTTATTACCTCGTTTGTTAGAAAGAGCCGGCACTTCCGAGCGCGGCACTATTACTGGCCTATATACAGTGTTAGTAGAGGGTGATGATATGAATGAACCAATTACAGATGCAGTAAGGGGAATTGTGGATGGACATATTATATTAGATCGTCATTTGGCAGCCATGAATATATATCCGGCTATAAGTGTTAATGACAGCATAAGCCGGGTAATGATTGATTTAGTTCCCCCAGAACATTTGCAGACAGCCAACAAATTCAGAAGTATTTTAGCTACTTACGAGGAAGCTAAAGACTTAATCGAGATTGGAGCATATAAGAAGGGTTCTAATCCTCTAATTGATGAATCAGTAATGCTGATTGAAAAGTGTCGTAGCTTTATTAGACAAGAGGTGTATCAGGAAGCTAAGTATAGTGAGACTATAAATGCTTTGGGTCAAGCGATTAACAAGTAGGGATATAGATGCATAAGTTTGTATTTAGACTGCAAAAAAAACTGGATATTTCCGAGCGTCAAGAGCAAATAGCGAAAGAACAATTATCGTTGCGGATTAAAGAAAGAAACGCAATTATCGATAGTATTAATAACCAATTAACTAGATTAAACAGATATGAAAATTTAATTAAGGATTTACCTTTTAAACAAACCTTGGTTTATAAAGAATATCTGCCGATTTTAAGAAATTACATCAAAGAATTGCAGGAAGAATTAGATAAAGCGGAAGAAAAAGTTGAAATAGCCCGTACGATATTGCTGGAATGCAAAAAGGAAACTAAAACCTTAACTAAATTAAGGGAAAATGAATGGGAGAAGTATTTATCCGAACTAAATAAAGAAGAACAAAAGGAAATTGACGAAATAGCTATTAATAAACATTTCAGAAATAAATAATCTATCATTGAGGTGCAGTTCATGGGCAAACTTCTTAAAATAATAATATCCATCGTATTATTTATACTTTTGGCCGCTGGGATTTTATATTTACTATTTTTTATGGATATATTAAAGCCTCCAGCTTTTTTATCCGATATACCTGTGATAGGAAAAATAATCAAAACTGATGATAAAGCAGCAGTAAAGCCGGATAAAGCTACTTTATTACAAAAGGAAGTTAATACTTTAAAAGAAAACCTAGAAAAGAAAAATGAAGAGATAAAAGTTGTGCAAGAAGATAATAAAAAGCTGGAACAACAACTGCAAGGTATTACTGAAAGTGAAAACAAATTAAAAGAAGAAATCGTATATTTAAACGAACAAATAATTGAAATTAAAACCCAAAAGGATAGTCAAGCTGCTGCTTATAAAGATATGGCTCTTTACTATACAGAAATGAAACCTAAAAATGCGGCTGATATTATTGCCAGGCTGGAAATGGAACATATAATTGGCATATTAAGTTATATGGAGGCTGACATAGTAGCTGATATTTTGCAAAATATGAGCAAGGAAAAAGCGGCAGAAGTAACTAAAAAAATGTTAGTAACCAGCCCCTAATTAGTTAAGTGCAAACATAGAAACACTAGGGGCTAAGAATAAAGATTCCAGGTCTTTATTCTTAACCCCTGGTTAAGGGAGATTATGCAAAGGAGGTGAAAACAAGATTGTCGATGAATATGTTTGCATTTGCGGTTAATTATGAAGTACGCCCAGTTGCCTTAGAAACGAAACCTGCCCCGGCTCAGGAAAAACCAGAAAACTCTTTTAATAGGGTGCTAAAAAATACTGCTGACCAAAGAAAAAAAGAATCTAATGTTACTACTAACCAAAGTAAAGAATCTAATAATAATGTTACTGCTAACCAAAGTAAAGAAGCTAATAATAATGTTACTGCTAATCAAAAAAAAGCATGTGATAATAATGTTACCCCAGATGTTGAACCGGAAAAAATAGAGGATACCAACAGCGATAATAACCTGTTAATAGCATTATCAGCTGATTATCAGGAACAAGTGGTCACATTACCTATAGAACCAGCTGACCAAGAACCTTTGCCTTCTATTGAAAGCGGTTTTAAACTGGAGGACTTATTAGCTCAAGTAACGCTACTATTAGAGGAAGCAGGTATTACTGAGGTTAAGAATTTGGATAGCCACGACTTAGATAAGTTAAAAGCTAGGTTAGCTGAAATCTTAAGTCAAAATTCTCCTAACTTGCCGGCTCACGAAATTAAAGTGGCGGTGGAAGAAGTCGTAACTAATCTCTTAGCAATTAAGCCAGATGAACCTGCTGAAAATCAGGCAAGAGTAAATAATGTCGAAGCACATACAAGTAAAGTTGCTAAAGAGGTTAATACAGAAGCTGTAACTACTTTAACTAAACCGGAAATTAAACCTAAGAAGGTTGAAGAAAGCCGGCTTAATGAAAATAAAGCAGCCGTCAAAAAGGAGAACCATAATACTACCGATATCAAAAGATTAATGGTAGCAGAAGCTAACCGTTTTAACGGGATAAAGCCGCCGGCTGCTAATGGAGATACAAAACTAATGCCTGAACCATCTGCACAAGAAACCAATGACAACGGTAGTATGCCTAATCCCAATATTAGCCCCGGTAAATTAGATGCAGCTACTATGAAGCTAGATACTCAGTTTACTGCTATGGTTAATAAACAAGTAGAGGCGCAAGAGCTTATTGACCAGATTGTTAAAAAAGCGGAATTATTAATAAAACAAAATGCTTCCGAAATTAAAATTGACCTCAAGCCGGAATTTTTAGGCAAGATGACCATTAAGCTGGTAGTTGAAGAAGGGGTTTTAACCGCCAGATTTTTGACCGAAAACCAACAGGTAAAACATTTACTGGAAAGCAACCTTAACACTTTACGTCAGTCACTCGAAGCACAAGGCATAAGGGTGGAAAAAACTGAAGTTAATGTCCAGCTAAATAATGGCGGTTTATTCGATGGCTCCGAAAGCGGCCGGGAATCAAAAGGGGAAGAACCAAAGTTTCTTGTTAATTATCTTCCTAAAGACCCAGAAGAAGATTTCGTAGAGACGCCAGCCCAATTTATTAGTTCTAGTGATGCTTATCAAGAAGCAGCATACCAACCTTATGAAAACCCGTCACTAAGTTTCTTGATTTAGGAGGTGATAAAATGAGTGTTAAACAAATATGGGCACCGGTTCCCTGGGGTACTAATGCGGTAAATCAAAATAGTACCAATACTGAAAATAAGGATAAATCTATTTTAGGTAAAGATGATTTCTTGAAAATCCTTATAACCCAAATGAGGTATCAAGATCCGTTAGAGCCGATGGATACAAAAGAATCTATAGCCCAAATGGCATCTTTTAGTTCCTTAGAGCAGATGCAAAACTTGAATAAGAGTTTTGGGGAAATGTCGAAGACTATCACAGAAGAACTAATGCCCAGCGTGATGCTGCAACAGGCTAGCACTATGATAGGCAGAGAAGTTGCTTATGTGAACCCGGACCTGGATGAAGATACTCCTGAGGACCAAGTAGTTTTAGTAGGTCAGGTAAGCTCTATATCAATGTACGAAGGGCGTCCGGTATATATTATTGGCAAACATAAGGTTCCTTTTGGGGATGTTATAGAAATGGGGAAAATGCCCAATAGCAACGATGATGCTTTAGCTAAAATCCTAGAAAAGCTGGATAACTTGTTAGCTGCAATAAAACCGGAAGCAGGTGAAGCGGATGGCGAATAAGATTTTTTTCCCAGCGCAGCCTATACAACCAATAAAACCGCAAAAAAATGCAGCTGCTGCTAAAACAACCGCAACTAATAATAGTTTTGCCCAAGTTTTAGATAAAAAGTTAAACCTGGAGCTAAAGTTTTCTAATCACGCCCAGGAAAGGCTGAGAACCAGAAATATTGAGTTTAGTGCTGCTGATATAGAAAAACTTAATGACGCAGTAGCAAAAGCCCGAGAGAAAGGAGCCCGTGATTCTTTAGTTCTAATGCAGGATTTAGCTCTAGTAGTCAGTGTTAAAAACAATACGGTTATCACCGCAGTAGATGGAGAAAGTCTTAAAGAAAACGTCTTTACTAATATTGACAGTGCAGTTATAGTCTAAGGCTGGACCTCTTAGAGGAAGCCTTGAAGGTGTTGATTGACAGAAACGCCTTACCATAAGAAAAGGAGGTCATATATGATATGATGCGTTCAATGTATGCTGGGGTTGCTGGATTAAGGAACCACCAGACTAAAATGGATGTTATAGGTAATAATATCGCTAATGTTAACACGGCGGGGTATAAGAAAAGCCGGGTAGTATTCAAAGATACCCTCTATCAAAGTGTACGCGGGGCTTCTAGACCTACAGATGCCAGAGGAGGAACTAATCCCATGGGCATAGGGTTGGGGATGACGATTAGTAGCATTGATCAGATTCACACCCCTTCCCCAGCTACTTCTACTAATAAAACTACCGATTTAGCCGTTGATGGCAATGGCTACTTTATAGTAGAAAATGGGGGGCAAAAGTTTTATACTAGAGCCGGTAATTTTGACTTTGATAAACAAGGTAATATGATAAGCACTTCCAATGGCTATCTAGTGCATGGATGGATGGCAGATGACAATTGGGATATTGATACGGTAAAAGCTAGTGAAGCTATTGATATATCTGATTTTAAAAGTGTATCTCCGAGTGCTACTACAGAAATGAAGTTTACTGGAAACTTGGATTCTAAAACCCTAAACCACTCAACTGTCACTGGTTTCGATATTGCGACTACAATTCCAGATGAAAACGAAGTAGTCGTTACTTCTAAGGAAGTTTTTGATACTTTAGGAAACAAAGAAATACTATATTTTAGATTTTTCAAGTATGCAGTTGACGATGCGGTACCAAACAGTACCTGGGCTTGTGATATTTCACTAGATCCAGAATTTGGCGGACCAACACAAGCAACTTTTCCTGGGTTAGATATTACTAATCAAGCTGCACAAACGATACCAGATACTAATGTTGTACGGATAACCAATTTAGTCTTTAATGACGGGGGTTTATTACCACAACCTACTATTTTAACTGGAGAGAACCTTATATTAAATAGGAGTGCTAATGGTGCCGAGGATATTGAATTAAATATTGATTTTGGCGCCATCACCCAATGGGAATCTAAGTCTACTGCTTGGGCAGAACGCCAAAATGGATATGCTATGGGGAATTTAACTAGCTATACTATAGGTATTGATGGTACTATTATGGGAGTGTATGATAATGGAGAATCCAGGAATCTGGCGCGGGTAGCATTAGCTAATTTTCAAAACCCGGCTGGTTTAATTCAAGCAGGAAGCAGCTTGTTCCAAGTATCAAACAACTCTGGGGACCCCTTGGTAGGAGCCCCGGGTGAGCAAGGAATGGGAGCTCTGCTTCCCGGTAACTTGGAAATGTCTAATGTGGATTTATCTGAAGAATTTACCGATATGATTATAACTCAAAGGGGATTTCAGGCTAATTCTAGAATAATAACTACATCTGATGAAATGTTACAGGAGTTAGTAAACCTTAAACGTTAATTAGTCCATAACCTGGGGAGTTATTTCCCCAGGTTGATGGAATTGAGGTGAAAAGCATGATTTATCTAACGAGGTTAAATGGGGATAAAATAGTAATAAATGTAGATTTAATCGAACTGTTAGAACAAACTCCTGATACAATTGTTACTCTTACTACAGGAAGAAAATATGTAGTTAAAGAAAGTATGGAAATTATTCAGGCAGCCATAATTAATTATCATAGAGCCATTAATACTGCACTTAAAAAGTAAGGGTCGGGAGGGAATATTTTGGCGGAAGAAAAAACAGTAGAAGAAACATCGAAATCAGGGCTTAATTTTAAAATTATAATTGCCGGATTAGTTATTTTTTTAATAGCTATGGGGGCATCTTACTTTTTAATGAAGAGCCTTATGAGCCCGCTTTTGCCGAAAGAAGAAAATGAAAAATCAAAAGAGGTTGTAACAGGAAATTTAATAGAAGTTGGCGAATTTACAACTAATATTGGTGACATAGCAGGAACTAGGTTTATTAAAGTGGAAATATTCTTAGAAGTAGCCGGCAAAAAAGGTAATGAAGAGATTAATGAATTTATGCCGATTATAAAAGATAGTATATTATCCATATTATCATCTAAATCGGTTGCCGATTTAGAAGTAAGAAACCGTGAACGACTGAAAGAAGAAATAAAACAAGAGCTTAATACTAAATTAGGTAAGGACTCGATTAAGAGTGTATATTTTACTAGTTTTATTATGCAATAATGCCTCTTTATTAGGAGGGTTTCAAAGTGAGTGATGTACTATCTCAAAATGAAATAGACATGCTATTATCTGCTTTAAGTAGTGGATCAGTAGATGCTAATGAATTAAAAGAGGAAGAAACGAAAAAGAAAGTTAGAGTCTATGATTTTCGCAGACCTAACAAGTTTTCTAAAGACCAGATTCACACTTTGCAGGTTATTTATGAAAACTATGCTCGTTCACTTGCTACATATTTATCAGCCCAGTTGCGTTCGTCAATACAGATGGAAGTCTTATCTGTGGAACAAACAACGTATGAAGAATTCGTGCGTTCAATTTCTAATCCGACTATATTAAATATATTTTCCCTCTTTCCATTAGAAGGAAGTGCTATAATGGAAATCAATCCTAATTTAGGTTTTGCTATGATTGATAGGTTGTTGGGGGGGCCAGGTCAGGCACCCGAGAAGATCAGGGCTCTAACTGAAATTGAACAAACTGTTATGGAACGCATTGTGCAGCGAATGTTAGATTATCTGCAAGATCCTTGGGGAAGTATTATTGAAATGGAACCTTCACTAGATAGGGTGGAAACTAATCCCCAATTTACCCAACTAGTTTCACCATCAGAAATAATGATTATCGTTTCCCTGGAAACGCGGATGAATGACTTATTGGGCATGATTAATATGTGTATTCCTTTTTTGGTCTTAGAGCCAATCATAGACAAATTAAGCGTACATTATTATTATTCGTCAACTAGCAAACAAGCTTCCCCGGCTCACGTTGATGCCATAAAAAATAAACTGGATAATACTTATGTGCCGGTGAAAATATTGTTAGGCAAGACAATAATCACCGTAAAAGATTTATTGGAATTATCTGTAGGTGATGTAATCACCTTAAATAAGACTATAAATGAGGAACTAGAAGTTGTAATTGGTCATACTACTAAATTTTTAGGAAAACCGGGTATTTTTAGCAACAAATACTCAATTCAGGTTTCCCAGATTGTAAAGGAGGGAAATACAGATGAATGATGGTATTTTAACTCAAGAAGAAGTTGATGCTCTCTTAAAGGGTGAAACTACTTTAAATACGAATATTAATGAAGAAACAGCACCACCATTAAGTAGTGATAGTATTACTGATTTTGAAAAAGATGCTCTAGGTGAAATCGGTAATATTAGTATGGGAACTTCTGCGACTACCTTATCGACCTTATTAAGGCGTAAAGTATCTATTACTACACCTAATGTTTCGATTACTAATACCGAGCAGTTACAATCTAAATATCCGCTGCCTTATGTAGTAGTGGAAGTTAGTTATACTGATGGTTTATATGGTACTAATGTTTTAGTAATAAAAGAAGACGATGCTTGTATTATTGCAGATTTAATGATGGGAGGAGAAGGCCAGTGTGAAGATACTACACTAGATGAGATAAAGTTAAGTGCAGTAGGAGAGGCTATGAATCAAATGATGGGTTCAGCTACTACTAGCCTTTCTTCTATGTTTAATACTAGAATTGATATTGCTCCCCCCAAACTTACGGTTATGGATTTAGGGAAGGAATATCTTGAATTATCATCTGATTATCATGATATGGTTAGTATTAAATTTAAAATGGAAATAGAAGGTCTTATTAATAGCGAAATTATGCAAATTATACCAATGGAAGCCGTTAAAAATATGATAGGTATGCTCATGGGAGGAACTGCTGAAGAAGCGCCCGTCGAAACGATAATGGAAACACCGGCTCCGTCGCCGACGTTAGAATCTGTGCCGCCCGTCAGGGAGATGTCGGTGGAACAATTTGTTCAGCCGGCAGCGTCTCAAGATATGTGGAGCCATGAGGCATATAACAGCATACCAACTAATCTGAAAAGGGGTGAACAAGTTACTGTACAACCGGTTCAATTTGCACCTCTTAGAGAAAGCGATAATATTCAGTTGCCGCAAAATATTGGTCTTATAATGGATGTTCCTTTAGATGTTACTGTAGAATTAGGTAAAACCAATAAAACTATAAAAGATATATTAGACCTACACCAGGGTTCTATTATACAATTAGATAAAATGGCAGGGGAGCCAGTAGATTTAATGGTAAATGGTAAACTCATTGCTAAAGGAGAGGTAGTCGTAATAGATGAAAGTTATGGTATTAGAATTACTACCATAATTAGTCCTTTAGATAGAATGAATAAACTTCAATAATAATTAGGAGGTTTATGATGGGAAAAAGAATTATGATTGTGGACGATGCAGCTTTTATGAGAATGATGATTAAGGACATTCTCACTAAAAACGGGTATGAGGTAGTAGGAGAAGCTGAAAATGGGCAAGTGGCAGTAGAAAAGTATAAGGACTTAAAACCTGATTTAGTTACTATGGATATTACTATGCCTGAAATGGATGGAATTGCAGCAGTTAAGGAAATAAAGTCAATTGATTCTGCGGCTCGTATTATCATGTGTAGTGCTATGGGACAGCAATCAATGGTAATTGATGCTATTCAA
>CAZYLY010000003.1:0-12516 GCA_964648825.1 uncultured Syntrophomonadaceae bacterium | reverse complement strand
TTCAAGCCGGGGCTAAAGATTTTATAGTCAAACCGTTCCAACCAGAAAGAGTACTTGAGGCAGTAGGTAAAGCACTTGATTAGTATAGCTGGGGGAAGTGATATTAATGCTATCCCTTAAAAGGTATCATTTTATAATTGTTTTAACTCTTTTTTTAATATGCTTTCTTTCACTTAATGCTCTTGCCGTGAATGATATGGATTCTCTAAATACCGAACTGGATAAACAGCAACCAGACCCTGCTTTGCAATCAGGTAACATGTTATGGTTAGATTTTCTGAAAATAATAGTAGTTTTAGGTTTGATTGTAGGGGCAGCTTGGTTATTAATTCGGCTTTTTAGTAAACAGGTAACTGGTAAAATGCAGGGTACCTGGATTAATGTTGTTGATGAAGTAGTTCTAGGCCAGAATAAAGGGATAGTATTGTGCGAAGTAGGGGAAAAGTTATACGCAATAGGTATAACTGATAACAACATTAATCTGTTGTTTGAAATAAATAATGCTAAACTTTTAGAAGAAATTAGTTTTAATGATAACGTAGAAAAAACTAATTCTATAGATTGGGATGACATTAAAGGTTTTGTAAGGGACAAATTTAAACCTAATACAACTTCGACCCCTAAACCTAGTAAAAAAGAGTTCCATTTTTTAATGGATGAACAAATAAAAAGGATAGAGAAAATATCTAATGATTTGGGCAATAATGAAATGATTATTAAAAGAAGTGATAGAAATGATTAAAACAAACAAGACTAAAGTTATTACCATCATTTTTTTAAGCCTAATTTTTTTAGTCTTATATTCACCTATGGCTTTAGCAGAGCCTGTTCAGTTGCCTAATGTAAACTTAACTATTGGGGGAGAAGGGGGAGACAGCCAGAACTTATCCTCAGTAATACAATTAATTGTTTTATTAACTGTATTAACCCTAGCTCCGGCAATAGTAATACTATTAACTTCTTTTACCCGTATAGTAATAGTATTATCTTTTATCCGAACTTCTTTAGCAACCCAACAGATGCCGCCTAACCAGGTTTTAATCGGCTTGGCATTATTCCTAACATTTTTTATCATGGCACCAACACTTCAGCAAGTCAATTCTAATGCTCTACAACCGTATATGCAAGGCGAAATAGGTCAAGAGGAAGCCTTTGAAAAAGGTATGGATCCTATGCGAACTTTTATGTTTGAACAGACCAGAGAAAAAGATTTGGCTCTTTTCGTAAAAATGGCAGATATAGAAAGACCTAAGAATTTCAGTGATATACCAAATTATGTTCTTATACCTTCATTTGTAATTAGTGAATTAAAGACCGCCTTTCAAATAGGCTTTATTATTTTCATACCTTTTCTAGTTATTGATATGGTAGTAGCAAGTGCCTTAATGTCAATGGGTATGATGATGCTCCCGCCTATGATGATATCATTACCTTTTAAAATATTATTATTTGTATTAGTAGATGGTTGGAATTTAGTTATTCAATCACTTCTGCTTAGTTTCAGATAGGGAGGGTGTAATATAAATGTATGAAGACATAGTTTTAGGTATAGCTAATGAAGCAGTATTAACTGTATTATTAGTTGCTGCTCCTATCCTGGGTGCAGCCCTATTAACCGGTTTATTAATAAGTATTTTACAGGCTACTACCCAAATACAGGAAATGACCTTAGTTTTTGTGCCTAAAATTGTTGTAGTATTACTAGTCGTAGTCTTTTTCGGACCCTGGATGTTAAGAGTAGTTACTAGTTTTGCCCAAAGTTTATATATGTCAATACCGACTTTAATTGCTTTATAAGGATAGGTATTAGTTATGCCATTTGTACTCGAATCATTTTTATTAATTTTGGGTCGCATAACAGGGTTATTTTTAAGTGCCCCCATTTTTGCCAGCAGACAAATTCCGGCCAGGATAAAAGCTTTAGTTGTTGTAGTATTAGCAGGCACTTTAGCTTTTTTTATTCCCGTACAATATGGACAGGAAATAATAACCCCCTTACATTTTTTTGCCGCCATTATCGTGGAAATTTTAATCGGCTATACTTTAGGTTTTGTAGTATATATAATTTTTGGGGCGATTCAATTAGCCGGACAATTAATGGATATGCAAATGGGGTTTGGTATTGTAAACGTAGTTGACCCCCAGACAGGCACTCAAATACCGTTATTAGGCAACCTAACCCAAACTTTAGCTTTATTAATCTATCTATCAGTGGATGGACATCTTTATTTAATCCAAGCTTTAGCACAAAGTTATAAGGTTATCCCGGTTTTGGGTTTTCATATAGATTCTAGCTTTACCAGGCTAATCATTGAAATTACCGTATTTATGTTTATTATTGCGGTGCAAATAGCTGCTCCCATAATAATTGCAGTATTAACTACTGATATTGCTATGGGGTTTATAGCTAGGACTGTACCCCAAATGAATGTATTTATAGTTGGTTTGCCCCTTAAAATCCTGGTGGGACTAGGAGCCTTACTGTTGATGTTACCAATATATGTCTGGATATATAGTATTTTATTTGCTCGGTTTTTCGAGTATTTAAATAATATTATTATGCTAATGGGGTAATAAAACATGGATAAACAGTTTGAAGATTATTTATGGTTTCCCTTAGATTTGCAATTATTTGCTGATGACAGTACCGGCGAAAAAACGGAAGCCGCTACCCCGCGCAGGCGAGAAGAAGCTAGAAAAAAAGGCCAAGTTTTTAAAAGTACCGATTTAAATTCAGCCGTAATATTATTAGCTGGAACAGTCGTATTGTTTGTAACTTTCCCTTACATGGTGAGTTTATTACAAGATTTTACAACATTATATATTATCGATCGCACTTTAACTGATTTTTCTAATGAATATGCTTATGAATTATTTTTGGAAGTTTTATTTATATTAGGCAAACTGCTTTTCCCTATTTTTTTAACCTGTTTTTTAACCGCTTTAATAATTACCTATATACAGGTGGGGGTTGTTTTTAGCGGTGAACCCTTAACCCCTAAATTTGAAAGACTAAACCCGATAGAGGGATTTAAAAAGATATTTTCTAAACGTGCCTTAGTTGAGTTAACTAAATCCTTACTAAAAGTATCCATAACGGGCTATATAGTATACACTATATTTAAAAAATACTTGTATATATTTCCTCGTTTTGTTGATATGGAGTTAGGGGCTACTATAATAGCCTTAAGTAATATAGTATTCGAAATCGCCCTTAAGGTAGGAATATTTTTTATAGTGGTAGGTATTTTAGATTATATTTATCAATGGTATGAACATGAGAAGTCACTAAAAATGAGTAAATATGATGTCAAACAAGAGTATAAACAAGTGGAAGGGGACCCGTATATTAAGTCGCGGCAAAGGCAAATCCAAAGGGAAGCAGCCATGAGAAGGATGATGACCGAAGTGCCCAAGGCGGATGTAGTAATAACTAACCCTACTCATTTTGCGGTAGCCTTAAGATATGATGCTGAAAGTATGGAAGCACCAATGGTAGTTGCTAAAGGACAAGATTTTCTGGCTTTAAGAATAAAGGAAATTGCAGAGTTAAATAAAATTATTATCGTAGAAAACCCTCCGCTGGCCAGAACTTTATATTATGCTTTAGATACAGGCATCGAAGTGCCGGAAGAGCTTTATCAGGCTATAGCGGAGGTATTAGCATTTGTTTACAAACAGAAACAATTAGCTATGTAAGTTTTCGGTTCGGGAGGATAAAGATGGACACAACTGCAGGTTGGTTGAATAAACTGCAAGAGAAAAGCGATGTTTTAATAGCTATACTAGTTATTACCATTGTAATGATGATGATAATACCTATTAAGCCAACCCTTTTAGATATTTTGCTTACATTTAATATTAGCTTTGCTTTAATTATTCTAATGGTATCTATGTTTAATTCAGAGCCCTTAGAATTTTCCGTATTTCCGTCATTACTTTTAATAATGACTTTATTTAGATTATCACTTAATGTTTCTTCAACACGACTGATTCTGCTTAATGCCCAAGCTGGCGAAGTAATACAGGCCTTTGGTTCTTTTGTTGTCGGCGGAAATATGGTAGTAGGTTTTGTAATATTTCTAATATTAGTCGTTATTCAATTTATTGTAATAACTAAAGGGGCCGAAAGGGTATCTGAAGTTGCAGCTCGCTTTACCCTTGATGCTATGCCGGGAAAACAAATGGCGATTGATGCCGATTTAAATACTGGATTAATAGATGAAACAGAAGCTCGTACCAGAAGGGCTAAAATTCAAGATGAAGCTAATTTTTATGGGGCAATGGATGGTGCCAGTAAGTTTGTTAAAGGCGATGCTATAGCTGGAATAGTTATTACCATCATTAATATTGTCGGGGGGTTAGCTATAGGTATGGCACAAAGGGGTATGCAATTATCCGAAGCTGCCCAAACTTATACCCTTTTGACGGTCGGCGATGGTTTAGTAACTCAAATTCCTGCTCTGCTTATATCTACTGCTACTGGAATAGTAGTAACCAGGAGTGCTTCTAAACTAAGCTTAGGTCAGGAAGTAGGGGGGCAATTATTTAACCATCCCCGTGCTTTAGGACTTGCCGCCGTAATCTTATTTATATTAGGTACGATTGGTTTACCTAAATTACCTATGTATTCTCTAGCTGCTTTTTTTGGTATTTTATTTTTTACGTTTAGGTCCTCGGTCAAGGAAGAAGAGGAAGAAATACCTGGTGAAGATATTCAAGAAGCAGAAGAAATAAAAAAACCGGATAATGTTATAGAACTATTACAAGTCGAAAAAATGGAAATGGAATTAGGTTATGGCCTAATACCCTTAGTCGACACTGAACAAGGCGGAGATTTGCTAGATAGAATCGTAATGATTAGAAGACAGTGTGCCGTAGAACTAGGATTTATAGTGCCCCCAATCCGTATTCGGGATAATATGCAATTAAAACCTAATTCTTATGTTATTAAAATTAAAGGAATACAGATAGCATCAGGTGAATTAATACTTGACAACTATTTAGCTATTGGGGTTGGTATAGAAAGTGACTTATCTTTATCAGGAATTGATACTGTAGAACCGGCCTTTAATTTGCCGGCTAAATGGATAGAAATTAGTGACCAAGAAAATGCCGAACAGGCTGGATATACTGTGGTTGATCCACCCTCGGTATTAGCTACCCATTTGACCGCAGTTATTAAAAGCCATGCCTTTGAATTACTAGGCAGACAAGAAATCCAAAATACTATTGATTTTGTTAAAGAAAATAATCCAGCAGTTGTAAATGAACTTATTCCTGACCTGATGAATATTGGAGATATTCAAAAGGTATTAAGCAATTTACTTAAAGAACAGGTATCTATACGTGATATGGTTACCATATTAGAAACCTTAGCCGATTATGCCAAAGTTAGTAGGGATAATGATGTTTTAACCGAATATGTTAGACAATCATTAAAAAGGCAAATTACTAAACAATATTTAGATCATGATATGAAATTAACCGTGTTAACTATTGACCCTGGTTTAGAGGAGCAGCTAAGAGAGTCGGTACAACAAAGTGAATTCGGTTCTTATTTAGCCTTAGACCCGGATTTGGCGCAGAAAATAATTGATGAGCTGACCAGCCACTATGAAAACTTAACTAGTCAAGGTATAACGCCCATTGTTTTATGTGCTCCCGTTTTAAGAATTTATTTTAAACGGCTCATTGACCGTTTTATTGCTAATATAGTAGTAATATCTTATAACGAAATAGATACTGATGTTAATGTTGAAGTAATCGGGATGGTGTCATAATGAAGATTAAAAATTTTATTGCCAAGGACTATAAAACGGCTATAAAACAAGCTAAAGATGAGATGGGAAATGACGCCATTATTCTTCACACTCGTCAAATAAAAACGGGTGGTTTTTTAGGCTTATTTGCCCAGACTAAAGTAGAGGTTACTATGGCAATTGATGATACTTTACAAGTAAATTTAGACCGGGTTAGAAAAGCTGCCTTTAAAACTGAGTATGCACCAGAACTAGTTAGTCAGGTAAATGAAAAAGATACGATTGATATAGAGCTGCAAGAGGATTTAAAAAGCCTTAAATCGATGATGACTGATATTAAAAAACATATGTATGAAATTGAATTAATTAAAGGTATGTCTGAAGAAGTACGCAGACTTTATGAAAAACTAGTCAGTAATAATGTAGATAAAGAAATTGCCTTAAAAATAGCTACCAGCGTGGAGAGCAGACTGCCTCAAAGTGGAATAAATGATGAAAGATGGACTAAAGAAGTTTTATTGCATACTATACAACAACATATTCAAGAAATAAAACCTATTGAATTTAAAAGTGATAAAAAGGGGACTGTAGTATTTTTTATCGGTCCCACCGGAGTAGGTAAAACAACTACTATAGCTAAAATTGCTGCTAATATTACTTTTGTAGATAAGAAAGATGTGGCTTTAATTACCTTAGACACTTATAGAATTTCAGCAGCTGAACAATTAAGAACTTTTGCCGAAATTATCGATATACCTATTAGTGTAGTATTTGAACCTATAGAATTACAACAAGCCCTATTAGCACAAAAGCATAAGGACATCATTTTAATCGATACAGCCGGACGTAGCCCTTATAATGATGAACATATGGAAGAATTGAAAAGTTTTATTGAAATTGCTGAGCCTGATGAAATTATTTTGGTTTTAAGCGTAATAACAGAAAGCAGTGATTTAATTAATATTTACCAAAGATTTAGTATACTTGATGTAGATAAGATTATTTTTACTAAGCTTGATGAAACCCATAATTATGGACAAATTCTTAATACATTATATGAAATAAAAAAACCTATAGCTTATTTAACTAATGGCCAAAATGTACCGGATGATATACAAATACCGGATGCACTTTTTATCGCTAAAATGCTTCTGGGAAAGGATGAAGCATTATGAAGGATCAAGCGGAAAAATTAAGAGAAATAGCCCTGAAAACTAAGCTTAAAATAGAAAAAGAAATATTAAAAGATATTAAACAGACTAAGATTATTGTCGTAAGCAGCGGCAAAGGCGGGGTAGGAAAGAGCACTTTAGCCTTAGGATTAGCTATTGATTTAAGCCGCAAGAACAAAAGAGTGGTTCTTTTTGATGCTGACTTAGGTATGGCTAATATAGATATAATGTTAGGGGTGCTTCCCAAGTATAATCTTTATCACGTAACTACAGGAAATAAAAGTATACAAGATATTATTATTACTACCGATGATGGTTTAGATATAATTCCCGGTGGTTCCGGTATTTATGAATTAGCTAATTTGAATGAAGACCGCTTAAAAAACTTATTAGTGCAAATGGGAAAATTAGATGGTGTTTATGATTATATGATAATAGATACTGGGGCTGGTATATCTAAAAGTGTAATTACATTTTTATTGGCGGGTGATGATGTTATAGTTATTACAACCCCCGAACCAACAGCTATTACGGATGCCTATGGTATTGTAAAAAGCTTAAATAAGGGTAGTTTTGCCGGTAATGTTTATTTAGTAGTTAACCGGGTAATTGACGGGCATGAAGGCATAATGATTGCAGAAAAATTTAAGCTGGTCTGTAATAGGTATTTAGGAATCGATATTAAATTTTTAGGCTACATAGTTAATGAACCTTTAATAACTGAAGGAATTAAACGACAGCAGCCTTTTATGCAACTATTTCCCAAAAGCATGGCGGCTAAAAATGTTAATATGATTGGTGACTCATTACTTAAAGAAGGTATAGAAACTGAAGCTGATATAATGAATTTACCTTCCCCGGGAAGGGGGATAAAAAACTTTTTTAGAAAGTTGGCCGGTATTAGCTAAATTAGGAGAATGGTAATGAAAGTTGATGAAATAAACTTAAATCAACTGGTAGAAATAGAATATGTTATTGGCCCTGATAATATTGAATATTTGCCTAGTAGGGTAGAGGGAAAGACGGATAAGTTTTTTTATTTAGCTGTACCTATCCGTAAAGGTGAGTTAGTACCGTTTAGAATAGGTTCTAAGTTAAGAGTAGCTTTTTCGACTAAGGATAATACCTATGCATTTAATTCTGTAGTTACTAATCGCCATAGGGAACCAATACCTGTTTTAATAGTAACTAAACCGGAAGAATTAATAAAAATACAACGCCGCTCTTATTTTAGACTTCCGGTTAATCTAGAGGTTATTTTCAATATATTACCTGATATGATGGAATATAAAGGGATGACTTTAGATATTAGCGGTGGAGGTATATTATTATTGACTAAAACTGATTTACGAGCAGGACAAAAACTTAATTTAAGCATAAATTTACCGGGCCGGAATGCTATTCACTGCGAAGCAAAGGTAGTAAGGATATTGCAGAAAGCCAGAACTGCTTCCGAAGATAATAAAGTAGCTATTAATTTTTCCGAAATTAATGAGGCGAAAAGGGATAAGATTTTTGCTTATATTTTTGAAAAACAAAGAGAATGGATTCAGAAAGGTATTATAGAATAGAGGAGTGATAATATGCCCAAGGTTAGAGTTCTAGTTGTAGATGATTCTGCTTTTATGAGGAAAGTAATATCTGATATAATTAATGCTGATCCCGGTTTGGAAGTAATAGAAAAAGCACGCGACGGGGCTGATGCAATTAAAAAAATTAGAGAGCTTCAGCCTGATGTTGTTACTATGGATATTGAAATGCCTGGGATGGATGGTTTATCGGCTTTAGCTCAAATAATGAAGGAAAATCCTGTGCCTATAATAATGCTTAGCAGTCTTACCAAAGCCGGAGCAGAGCAAACAGTTCAGGCTTTAAATTTAGGAGCCGTAGACTTTATACCTAAACCTTCAGGACAAATATCTTTAGATATAGATAAAGTAAAAGACGAAATTTTAGGAAAAATTAAAATTGTAGCAGGTACAAAGAAAAAACTGAAGAATTATAATAGTATAACCCCGCCTATAGATTATCAGGTGACTAAAACTGATAAAATTTTAGACAGTTCTAGATCTTTACAAAATTTAGTAGTTATAGGTACCTCAACTGGGGGGCCTAAAGCATTACATCAAGTTATACCGAAATTGCCTAGCTCATTAAATGCTGCGGTATTAGTAGTTCAACATATGCCCCCGGGGTTCACTAAATCTTTAGCCGAAAGACTAGATTCTATATCTAATATTAGAGTTAAAGAAGCTGAAAATAATGAACCCATAATTCCGGGGTGTGCATATATTGCCCCCGGAGATTATCATTTAACTATAAAAAATAAGTTAAACGTAAATAAAAAAGAGTTTTATATATCATTAAATCAATCGCCTCCTTTTGGAGGACATCGACCTTCAGTAGATGTGATGTTTAATTCAGTATTTGAAGAGTTTGATAAACGGATTATTGCAGTAGTTATGACGGGGATGGGTTCTGATGGGGCTGAAGGATTAGCTAAAATAAAAGATAAAGGCGGTTTTACTATAGCTGAACATCAATCATCCTGCATAGTGTACGGAATGCCAAGAGCAGCAGTAGAAACAGGGAAGGTTGATAAAATTGCACCCCTTACAAGTATAAGTGATGAGATAATGAGATTATTTTAAGTGGTTTTTTATAAATAGATTGTAATTTTGTATGGAGAGGTGACCAATATGAACATGGATATGTCCCAGTATCTGGATGTTTTTTTAGAGGAAAGCAAGGAACACCTTGGGAGCTTAAATCAAAAGCTATTAGATTTGGAAAAAAACCCTAACAATTTATCGGCATTAAATGAGATATTTAGAGCTGCACATACCTTAAAAGGCATGTCGTCAACGATGGGTTATGAAGATATGGCTGATTTAACTCATCATATGGAAAATGTTTTAGTAGATTTAAAAGAAGGAACCTTAACCGCTAATTCTGCAGTTGTTGATGTATTATTTAAATGCTTTGATCGCATCCAGCTAATGGTGGAAAATATTGAAACTACCGGCTCTGGCTCTTTGGATAATAATGATTTAGTAATATTATTAGAAAATATAAAAAAAGGCGAATTACTTCTGGAAAGTAAGGCTCCTGCCATTCAAAAGGATGAGCCTGTTCAAATAATCAATAATAATGAATTGCGTGAGGAACTATCACTGAATGATTATGACCGCACCGTTATTGAAGAAGCCCATAGTCGGGGCTTTAAAATTTACCGTGTCAAGGTTTCTATTGACCCCAGCTGTCTAATGAAAGCAGTTCGAGCTTTTATGGTTTTTAAAGCCGTAGAAGAAGAAGGGGAAATTATAAAATCTATTCCCGCAGCCCAAGAATTAGATGAAGGACGTTTTGAAAACGACTTTATAATATTTGCAATTTCCCATCTGGAAGCAGATACCATTGAAGAAATAATCGGAAATATATCTGAAGTAAAAGTAGATAACATTGACAAAATTGACATCGAACAGATTACATCTAAAAAAGCTGAAGCTAAAGTAATGGATGAAACAATAGAAAAAGAAGATGACCCAATTTTAACTAATGGCAACGAAGAAGATATTAGAAAGGCTCCGAAAGTTAAACATACAGTAAGAGTAGACATTGAGCGCTTAGATAATTTAATGAACTTAGTAGGCGAATTAGTAATGCACAAGGGTAGATTAGAACAAATTGGAGCTACAAGCAAAATAGGTGATTTGAATGAAACTATTGAACAGATTGATAGGATAACGGGTGATTTGCAATCAGTAGTTATGAAAGTAAGAATGGTGCCTATTGAGCAAGTATTTAATAGATTTCCTCGCATGGTAAGGGATTTAGCCAAAGATCTTAATAAAGAAGTAGATTTTATAATTGAGGGTAAGGAAACTGAATTAGACCGAACAGTTATTGATGAAATCGGTGACCCTCTAGTTCATTTACTAAGAAATGCAGTTGACCATGGCTTAGAGTCTACCGAGCAAAGGCTCGCTAAAGGCAAACCTAATTATGGGACGGTAAGCCTTCGCGCCCGTCATGAAGGTAATAACGTATATATTGAAGTAGAAGATAACGGGGGCGGGGTTAATGCCAAGAAGGTCCAGGAAATTGCTATTAGCAAAGGCTTAATTACTGCACAAGAAGCAGAAAGAATGACCCTGGAAGAGACAGTTCATTTACTGTTTTATCCCGGTTTTAGCACTGCTAAAAATGTAAGTGATGTATCGGGACGCGGTGTAGGTCTTGATGTAGTTAAATCAAAAATTGAGGCATTAAATGGAGAAATATTTGTAGATTCGAAAGATGGCATAGGAACCAAATTTATAATTAAACTTCCTTTAACATTAGCTATTATTCAAGCCTTAATGGTCGTAGTGGGAGATGAAGTTTATGCAGTTCCTTTAAGTTCGGTTGATGAAACTACTATGATTACCAAAGAAGAAATTAAAATGGTGCAAAACCAAGAAGTAATGATGATGCGGGGTAACGTACTCCCCATTTATCGCTTGAACACCCTTTTAGATGCTCCGAATTGTGCAGGCGAACAACCCGAAATGTATGTAGTAGTTGTACGTAAGGCAGAAAGACAGATAGGACTAATTGTAGATACTTTAATTGGACAGCAGGAGATAGTTATTAAATCATTAGGTAAGGTTTTAGGAGGCATTCCGGGGATAGCAGGTGCTATTGTAGCCGGCGATGGTAATGTAAGGCTGATACTAGATATAGCTACATTGTTTTAGTGGGGTGATAAAATGCAAGAATTAATTAACAGTAATAATATGTCGGATTATTTAAGTGAAGAGTTTCAGGTTGTAGCTTTTAAGCTAGGGAAAGAAGAATATGGGGTAGATGTTTTAAATGTACAAGAAATTAATCGCCTTTTAAATATCACTAGAGTACCCAGAACCCATGAATATATTGATGGGGTTGTCAACCTTAGAGGGAATATTGTTCCGGTTATTAACTTACATCAAAAATTTAATATCCAAGAGCTTGGTTCAGAGGATGACAAAAGAATAATTGTATTTCAATTTGATGAATTAAAAATAGGGATATTAGTCGATGAAGTATCAGAAGTTATAAGGCTTAAGCCTAGTGATATTGAAGAAACAGCTAAGGTATACAGTTCCATTAATGCTGAACATATTAAAGGGATTGCGAAAGTAAATAGTAGGTTATTAATACTTTTGGACTTACCAAAGATATTAGAGGTATAGGGTAGGTGGTTGTTTAATGGATAATGAATTTAATAAACTGTCAACTATTCAAATTGACGCATTAAGGGAAATCGGAAATATTGGTGCTGGTAATGCTGCAACAGCGTTGGCGCAAATGATAAATACTAAAATTGATATGGCGGTGCCTCGGGTTAATATTTTGCCCTTCTATGAAGTTCCTAATATTATTGGAGGGGCAGATTCTTATGTGGTTGGTATATATCTTAATGTAACGGGATCGGCACCAGCCAATATTTTATTTATTTTACCGATTGAAAAAGCCTGCCTACTCGCAGACATGCTTTTCTATAGGGAGATAGGTCAAACTGGACCGGAAAACTTCGGAGAAATGGAAATATCAGCTAT
>CAZYLY010000002.1:20478-31585 GCA_964648825.1 uncultured Syntrophomonadaceae bacterium | reverse complement strand
GGGGCAAATCGCCGTAAGGTTACACACCGGGGATACCTCTATTTATAGTACTATTCGGGAGCAAATGGATATTCTTCAAGACCGGGGTATCCCTTATGAAGTATGCCCTGGGGTATCCAGCTTTGGTGCCGCCGCAGCCAGCTTAAAATCTGAATACACCTTACCTCAAGTAAGCCAAAGTGTAATTATTACCCGCATGGCAGGTAAAACTCCGGTACCGGAAGGGGAAAATATTGCTTCTTTAGCTGCACACGGGGCAACCATGATAATATTTCTAAGTATTCACTTAGCCGAGTCGCTGCAAGATGAACTACTAGCAGGTGCTTATGATAATAATACTCCGGTGGCCATAGTCTATAAAGCCTCTTGGCCGGAGGAAAAGGTCTTTCGCTGCACCCTGGGCACTTTGGCTAAGACGGCCCAGGAAAATAATATATCTTCTTTAGCTTTAGTATTGGTAGGTGACTTTTTAGGTGATGATTACGAATTATCTAAGTTATATGACCCGACTTTTACTACGGCTTTTCGTGAGGGTAAAATATGAAAATAGCAATTATTACTTTTAGCCAACGGGGCTTTTCTTTAGGGGAAAACTTGCTAATCTATTTTACGGCTAATAATATAACTTGCAGCCTTACACCTTGCCCAGACCAGGGCTTGGCAGAATGGACTAAAACCCATTTCGACCATGAGGCCCTTATATTTATCGGCTCTTGCGGGATAGCTGTTCGGGCTATAGCCCCTTTTATAAGGAGTAAAACTAGCGATCCAGCCGTAGTCGTCATTGATGAAATGGCTACATATGTTATTGCGCTTTTATCTGGTCATATTGGGGGTGCCAATGAATTGGCTAAAAACCTGGCTAACTATCTTAATGCTATACCCGTAATTACCACTGCGACTGATTTACGCGGAGTATTTGCTTTTGATGTGTGGGCGGTAAAAGCGGGGCTAAGAATTGCTAATCCTCAGCAGATTAAAACTGTCGCCGCCCGTATGTTGGCCGGTGCAACCATTAATATCCGAACTGATTTTAATATTATCGGTCCTCTGCCGGCTGGAACCGCTTTAAATGCTGCTAAGGGGGAGGTAGTCATAACCCCTTTCAATATTATAAATAGAGACGCTTTGCACCTTATTCCTCCTATAGTAACACTGGGCCTGGGCTGTAAAAAGAATACTCCGGCGGCAGCTATAGAGGAGACTTTTAAGTTAATCCTGGAGCAAGCTAATTGCCATCCTTTAGCTATTAACCAAGTGGGCAGTCTTGATATAAAAGCTGGAGAAGCTGGTATTATAGAGTTTTGCTTTAATTATAATTTGCCCTATAAAACTTTCTCGGCCGCAGAGTTGCAGACGGTTCCCGGTATTTTTAACCGTTCGGAGTTTGTTGAACACATCACCGGAGTAGATAATGTTTGTGAACGCAGTGCCCTTTTAGGCAGCGGAGTAGGGGGAAAATTGTTAGTGGAGAAACTAGCTAATAAGGGGGTAACCATGGCCTTAGCCATGGCTCCTTATAAGGTGGTTTTCCCGAAAGGAGATATATGAAAAAACTGTACGTAGTAGGAATAGGCCCCGGGGATGCTTCCCATATGACTTTAGCTTGCCGGGCTGCTTTACATACTGCCGATATAATCGTAGGTTACACTAAATATGTAGAGCTAATTAAGAGCGATTATCCCGATAAGCCTACTATTACTAGCCCTATGACTAAGGAAATTGAACGCTGCGAAGAAGCCCTGACTGTGGCTGCCCAAGGCCAATGTGTCGCTCTTATATGCAGTGGGGATGCCGGTGTATATGGGATGGCCGGGCTTATTTATGAGTTAGCCGACCATTACCCCCCAGTAGATATTGAAATTATACCCGGGGTAACCGCGGCTTTAGCGGGAGCCGCTATTTTAGGTGCACCTTTAACTCATGATTTTGCAGTTATCAGCCTCTCGGACTTACTTACTCCTTGGGAATTAATTGCTAAACGTATTGCTAATGCTGCAGCCGCTGATTTCTGCCTGGCCTTATATAACCCGGCTAGTAAGAAACGCCATGATTATTTAGCTAAAGCCTGTGAAATTATTCTAAATTATAAAGAGCCTACTACAATATGCGGCATAGTAAGAAACATCGGGCGGGAGGGGCAATATAGTAAAATTCTGCCTCTTAATGAATTGAAATTAAAAACGGTAGATATGTTTACTACGGTTTTCATCGGCAATAGCCAAACTAAGTTATTACAAGAAAAAATGGTAACACCAAGGGGGTATAAGCTTGGTTAAGATCATTTTATTTGGCGGAACTTATGAAGGCCGAATTATTGCGGCTAAGTTAGGCGAAAAAAACCTGCCTACCTTGGTTTGTACGGCTACAGAATATGGGGAACATCTCTTGCCGGCTTATCCTTCCCTTAAAGCTCATACGGGACGCTTAGATAAGGAAAGTATGCAGGAACTGCTGCAGCGCGAAAAGCCTAGCCTAGTAATTGATGCTACCCATCCTTATGCGGCTTTAGTTAGTGATAATATTTTATCCCTCTGTCAAACTCATAACATAAAGCTTTTACCTTTGCTGCGGGAAGATTCGCCTACTAATGATGATGCTTTAACTTTTACTAATATGGACGAATTAGTTGCTTGGTTAAATAAAACTTCGGGAATTATATTTTCTACTTTAGGAGCTAAAGGCTCCTTAGCACTTACGGCTGTAAAGGGGTATAGGGATAGGGTGTGGCTGCGGATACTAGCTGATGCAGAGGCTCTTTCTAAATGTTGTCAAGCCGGTTTTTCCGCTCGGCAAATTATTTGTATGCAAGGACCTTTTACTACCGAACTTAATTATGCTATGTTTCAAAAGGCCCAAGCGGCTATTTTGCTGACTAAGGAATCTGGTGAAGTCGGGGGCTTTTATGAAAAAATCGAGGCGGCCCGTCAGAATAATATGAGGGTAGCCATCCTAAAAAGACCTGCCCAAGTAAGTGGATTACCTTTACTGCTTTTGCTTAAAGAGCTGGAGGAAGAATTTATATGAAAAGTATTACTATAGTCGGAACCGGCATGGGGGAAGCTAGCCTAACTATAGCCGGTCAGCAGGCCATTATGCACAGTGAAGTCTTAATCGGGGCAAGGCGTTTGATTCAGCCTTACACCGAATTAAACCCCCTAGCTTTCGCTGCGTATACCCCAAAAGAAGTGGCGGCCATAATAAAGGCCCAGGATAAATCTAGTTTTTGTATTCTGGTATCGGGGGATACAGGTTTTTCTACTGAGGGCTTATGCCGGGAGCTGCACCCTTATCCATATCCTCTAACCCTAATCCCAGGTGTTTCCTCTTTAAGTTATTTTTTAGCCCAGCTTAAAAAACCTTGGCAGGAGGTGGCTATTACTAGCTGTCATGGCAGGGAGCCTAATCTTATTGATATAGTACGCCGCAATCGTCAGACTTTTATTCTAACGGGCAATAACATTGCTGCTATTAGTAAGACTTTAATGGAGGCAGGATTTGGCGGGCTTGCGGTTTATGTCGGAGAAAACCTCGGCAGTAATGAAGAGAAAATTTCTACTTTATCTATAGCTGCCTTAACTAATAGCGAAATATCTCCCCTGGCCGTTTTGCTAGTAGAAAATCTTAATAATGACCCCCGTATTCGTTACGGTATTCCCGATGAAGAATTTATCCGCGGTGAGGTGCCTATGACTAAGGCTGAAACTCGCGCCTTAACTATGAGTAAATTAAATATTTTCCCTCAAGCTATCTGTTGTGATATTGGAGCCGGTACGGGTTCAGTTACGGTAGAAATGGCTTTGGCCGCTTATGAGGGGCAAGTCTTCGCCATAGATAAAAACCCGGCGGCACTTAAACTAATCGAAGCTAACTGCCAAGCTTTCCGATTAGGTAATGTTACTACACTATTAGGCAGGGCACCAGCTGCATTAGAAAATTTGCCGCCCCTAGATATAGCCTTTATCGGGGGCAGCAACCGCCAGCTAGAAGCCATCTTTGAGGTCTTATTTAAAAATAATCCCGCCATTCGAGTAGTAATCAATGCTATTACCCTCGAAACTTTACAAGCCGCCATTCAAGCATTTTCTAGGTTTAACCTTAACCCTGAAATTATTCAGCTGGGGGTAACTAAAACTAATCTAGCCGGAGATTTACATATGCTTAAGGCTAATTCACCCGTATTTATCATTAGTGGGGGGGGCAGATAAGGTGGATAGGGTTTTAATAACCGGAACTAGTTCAGGATGTGGCAAAACTACACTAACTTGCGGTCTGCTTAAAGCTCTAAAAAGTAGAGGGCTTAATCCTACGGCTTTTAAATGTGGTCCTGATTTTGTCGATCCCCTCTTTCATCGCCGCAGTATTGGAGTAGCTGCTTATAATTTAGACCCTTTTTTCTGCGAGGAGGAACACTTGAATTACCAGCTTGCGAAATATAGTGATGATGTAGCCATTTTAGAAGGAGTTATGGGCTATTATGATGGGGTTACTATTGAAGGACATTACAGTACTTATGCTATAGCGGCGAAAACTTCCACCCCAGTAATATTAGTTATAAATACGGCTGGTACTTACACTTCGGCCGGGGCTATGCTTAAAGGCTTTTTAGAATTTAGAAAGCCTAGCCATATTAAAGGAGTAATATTTAATAATGCTTCTCCGGCCTTATACGAAGGATTAGCCTCTTTAGCTACTAAAATGAAGATAAGCGCCCTGGGGTTCTTACCCCCTGCACCGGAAATTCACTTCCCGGCTCGGCAGCTCGGATTAGACCCATCCACAGGGAATTTAGAAGCCCAGCTTGATATATTAGCGGCATTAACTAAGCGCTATATAGATATAGATGCTTTATTAGCTATAGCTGCAACAGCTCCTCCTATAGATGTTTCACCTTGGGTAAGTGCACCTGTAGATGAAGTCCTTATTGCCGTAGCTAAAGACGAGGCTTTTGGCTTTATGTATGAAGAAAATCTAGATTATTTACAGAATTTAGGTGCTAAAATTGCTTTTTTTAGCCCGCTTAAGGATGAAACTCTACCCAGAGGTGTTGCGGGATTATATTTGGGGGGCGGCTACCCAGAGAATTATTTAGAACAGTTAGCGGCTAATAGAACCATGCTCTCCGTCATTAGAAGGCTTATAAATGGTGGTTTACCGACTATTGCTGAAGGGGGCGGCTTTGCTTATTTACATGAAAATTTTGCAGGTTTTCCTATGGTAAAAGTTATTCCGGCACAAGTATATAAGGCGGATAAGCGGCCTAACTTTGGCTACATTACCCTAGCAGCCCAAAAGGATAACCTCTTGTGCAATAAAGGCGAAGAAATTCGGTCCCGCGAATACCATTATTATGCGAGTACTAATAGTGGCGCTGACTTCCTAGCTAGAAAACCCTACTCAGATAAGAATTGGTTAGGGGTACATACGACTTCAACCCTATATGCCGGATTTCCTTATTTGTACTTTCCGGCTAACCCTGGCTTTGCCCAAAATTTTATGAGAAAGGCTTTAGAATATGCAACTAGAAAATCTACTAAATAATATTAAACCGATTAATCATGAGGCTTATACGGCCTGTATTAAACACCTCGATAAGGTAGCTAAACCCATCGGCAGCTTAGGACATTTAGAAACATTATTAGCGAAAATTGCGGCTATTCATAATGACACTAATATTAATATTAAGCCCAAATGTGTCTTAGTCTTTTGCGCCGATAACGGTATAGTGGCCGAAGGAGTAGCCCAAAGTGACGAGAAGGTTACTAGCGCTATTGCCCAGATGATGGCCATAAAAAGGTCTAGTGTCTGCATTATGGCACAGGCGGCGGGGGCCGAAGTTTTTCCCATCGATGTAGGTATGAAGGATACCGTGGATGGTTTACTCGAATGTAAACTGATGCCGGGCACTGATAATATGGTTAAAGGCCCTGCCATGACTAGGGATACTACTATTAAGGCAATTGAACTAGGTGCTAGTTTAGTTAAGGAGAAACAAGCAGCAGGATTTCGTCTCATTGCCGTTGGAGAAGCGGGAATCGGTAATAGCACCACTGCTAGTGCTATGGCGACAGTTTTATTAGAAAGACCCATTATCGAAATGACCGGGCGCGGAGCTGGGCTTAGTGATGCGGGACTGGAGCGTAAACGGGCGGCGATTGAGCAAGCTATTATAGTAAATAAGCCGCATCCTCATAATCCCTTAGAGGTTTTATCTAAAGTGGGGGGGCTGGATATTGCCGCCATGGTCGGTGTTTTTATCGGGGGGGCGGTTTACAGGGTTCCCATTGTCATGGATGGAATGATTTCGGCTGTAGCTGCTTTATGTGCTACCCGTTTACATCCCGAAATACATAATTTCATTATACCCTCACATGTAAGTGCAGAACCTGCGGGGGAGCCTTTATGCCGGGCTTTAAACTTGGAACCCATTTTACACGCTGCTATGCGCTTGGGGGAAGGAACCGGAGCCGTGGCTTTATTCCCTTTACTAGATATGGCTGCCGCCGTTTATCATCAGGCAGCTACTTTTGCCGATATAGCAGTTGACGAATATAGGAGATAAGTATGTTGATTTTAATCCGAGGTGAAAATAATAGCGGCAAAAGTGCTTTTGCGGAAAGTTTAGCCGTAAAGCTTAATCCTAGGCCCTATTATCTTGCTACTATGCTGCCTTATGGTGAGGAAGGACAATTACGCGTAGCACGGCACCTTGCTAAGCGTGCCGGACTTAATTTTATTACGATTGAGGAGCCTTATTTTATAAGCAGGCTAGCCATTCCGGCTGATAGTGTCGTGCTATTAGAGGATGTATCTAACCTTCTAGCTAATGCAAAATTTGACCAGAGTAAATCCGCTACTGAAGTATTAGCTGATATAGAGCTTCTTAGTCAACAAGTCGCTGATATTATCGCCGTAACTATCAGCCATTTTGCGGCTGGTGATTATAATGAAGAAACTAGGCAATATATGGAGGATTTAGCTTGGTTAAATGAAGAATTATTTCTAAGGGCCGATCTTGTAGTCGATATGCAAGAAGGTAAACCGGTATATAGCAAAGGAGTTCTTAATGAATTGGCTTAACTCTTTCTTTATCGCTATAAGTACATATAGTATCCTGCCTACCCCTGCTACTAAGTGGGATAGTAAGGATCTTGCTAATGCTTTAGGCTTTTTGCCGGTGGTAGGAGTATTTATCGCTGCCTCGCTGATTTTATGGCAATCCTTAAGTATGTTCTTAGGGATAGGGAGCCTTATGTTTGCCGCTATGGCGACTATTTTGCCGTGGTTAATAACGGGTGGTATCCACATGGATGGATTTATGGATACGGCGGATGCGATTTTTTCCCGGCAGTCTAGGGAAGGCAAATTAGAAATTATGCAAGATCCCCACAGCGGGGCTTTTGCGGTAATGTCTTGCAGCCTTTATTTCCTACTAACTTTTGCCTTATATGAAACTTTGTATGCGCAATCGGTTTGGTGGATAGTCGCTATTATCTATATCCTTTCCCGCCTCCTTTGTGTATTAAGCACAACTATTCTGCCTAAAGCCAGAAAGGAAGGTATGTTACATACTTTTACCGCAGCCGCCGCAAACTATAGTTTGCTTACAATTATGCTTTTATTATCCTTAGCTGGTGCCGTTTTCTTACTAGGGCTTAATTTAAAAATAGGCTTAGTTATGATATTTACTATTTTAATAGTTATATTCAGTTATTCTCGCCTAACTTCCCGGCACTTCGGAGGTATAACCGGAGATACTTCGGGGTTTTTCATTCAGTTTACTGAACTTAGCCTTCTAGTCGCTGTATGGATAGGAGGTCTATTATGAAATCTATACTTTTAATTCGCCACGCTCTTACTGCTGGCAATCAACAAAAATTATATATTGGACGTACTGACCAGCCGCTTTGTACTAAAGGACGCGAGCAAGCTGCCGCTCTAGCTTTAAAATTACCTCCTTGTGATAAAGTCTTTTCCAGCCCTATGCTGCGTTGCCTGCAAACGGCTACTATCCTCTTCCCGGAGCAAAATATAGAAGTAATCAATGATTTGCGGGAATGTGACTTTGGCATATTTGAAGGCAAGAGTGCTGACGAATTAGCTGCTCACCCGGCATATCGTGAATGGCTTAGTACTAACTGTAAGGCTCCTATTCCGGGCGGGGAAGATGTTACCCTTTTTAAAAAGCGTACTTGTGAGGCTTTCGCCCAAGTGGTGACCAACTTACCTGATAATAGCCTTAACGCTTTGGTGGTACATGGCGGCTCGATTATGGCAATCCTAGAAGGTTTTGCCGCTCCGCAGCGTAAGTTCCATGAGTCCCATATAGGAAATTGCCAGTATGTGCAAGGCAATTTCGAAGATGATTTATTCTTGATTACGGGAGGGGCCTTATGCTAATCTATGCTACTATAGCCTTAATCCTGGGATTTCTTATCGACTTCATTATGGGGGATCCACCTCGCTGGCCCCATATAGTGCGAAAAATAGGTCAGCTGATTATCGGCTTAGAAAAATTCTTCTACCCCTTTACATCTAAAAGATGGGGAGGAATTTTATTAACTCTTAGCGCCGTTTTTATTTGTACCCTGATTCCGGCTTTATTAACTATAACTTATTATTATTCGGCCGGGCTTTATCTAGCTATAGAAACCTTCTTTTGCTGGCAGCTTTTAGCCACTAAGAGTTTACAAGTAGAAAGTAATAAGGTTTATACCGCGCTTAAGGAAAATGATTTAGCTGCCGCACGCTATTGGTTAAGTATGATTGTAGGACGTGATACTACTAATCTGGATGAAGCAGGTATAACTAAGGCTACGGTAGAAACTATCGCTGAAAATACTACTGATGGTGTAGTGGCACCCCTTTTTTATATTATGTTAGGCGGCGCAACTTTAGGGGTTTTATATAAAACGATTAATACCTTAGATTCTATGCTGGGTTATAAAAATGAACGCTACCTAGACTTTGGGCGTTTTGCCGCCCGACTAGATGATATATTTAACTTTATTCCCGCCCGTTTGACGGCTTTTTTAATGGTAGGTGCTGCCTATATATCTGGTAAAGATGCTAGCAAGGCTATTTATGTATGGAAGCGCGACCGCTTTAATCACGCTAGCCCTAATTCGGCTCAATCAGAAGCAGTTGTGGCCGGGGCCTTACAAATACAGCTTGGCGGTTTGGCCTATTACCAGGGGCAACTTAAGGAAAGGCCTTATATAGGTGATAATATACGGTCTACCACCCCCGAAGATATACACGGGGCTCATCAATTACTATATTTTACAGCCGTTTTAATGTTGCTCTTTGCTTTACTAGTTAGGGGGATGTTTTATGTGGCCTTATAAGCATGGGGGAGATATTTATACAAATAAGCATATTAAATTAGATTTTTCAGTCAGCACTAACCCCTTAGGGATGCCCCCTAGGGTTAAGCAAGCTCTCCTGAGTAATATATCTAGTTATGAAAATTATCCTGATCCCCTTTGTCGTGACTTAAGAAAGCAGCTTGCTATTAAGCATAAGCTGGATACGGCTATGATTCTAAGCGGTAATGGTGCCTCCGAGCTTATTATGGCCATATGTGCTTACCTTAAACCGCAGCAGGTATTAATCCCCGCCCCGACCTTTTCGGAATATGAGCGCTCTGCTTTACTTTATGGCAGTAGAGTTAGTTATTACTTTTTAGCAGCGCCGGATTTCGATTTTAATGAAGATATATTAGATAAATTAACCCCTGATGTAGATATTTTATTTCTATGCAACCCCAATAACCCTACCGGAAAACTAATTAACCCGGTCTTATTAGATAAAATAGTTAAGCTTTGTCTGCAAAATCAGATTTATTTAGTTTTAGATGAGTGTTTTATCGACTTTACTAGCGGGGAAAGCCTGTTAATAGAACTTAAAAGCTATCCGCACCTGCTTATTTTGCAAGCTTTCACTAAAATATATAGTCTAGCCGGTTTGAGGTTAGGCACCTTATTTAGCGCCCAGGAAGATTTGTTGCCAAATATAGCTGCTTATTTGCCCCCGTGGAATGTTTCCGCAGCAGCACAAGTAGCTGGCATAGCCGCACTTACAGAAAAGGACTGGCTAGAAAAAACTAAATCCTTAGTAGCTGCTGAACGAAGCTTTTTAACTACAGAGCTTTCTGAGTTAGGATTAATAGTTTTCCCTAGCGAGGCTAACTTTTTATTATTAAAAAGTGAGAAAAACTTATATGAACTTCTTTTAAGACAAGGTATTTTAGTACGGTCTGGCGCTAATTTCCCCGGTTTAAATGCAAAGTATTTTCGTATCGGACTTAAAACTCGTAACCAGAACCAGATACTAATAAATACCATTAAGGAGGTATTAAATGGCTAAAGCAATTATGATTCAGGGGACTATGTCTAGTGCCGGGAAGAGCCTGCTTTGTACCGGGCTATGCCGGATATTTAAACAAGATGGTTACCGAGTTGCCCCCTTCAAGTCCCAAAATATGACTTCTAATGCTTTTATCACTACTGAGGGCTTAGAGATGGGACGAGCGCAAGCTATTCAAGCCGAAGCCTGCGGGGTAATCCCTAATGTGAACATGAATCCTATTCTGCTTAAGCCTTTAACTAATAGCGGTTCACAAGTTATAGTAAATGGTAAAAATATAGGTACTAGGTCGGCTAAAGATTATTTTGCTTTAAAGCCGGCCCTGCTTTCTGATATTGAAAAAGCTTATACTAACTTAGCCGCCGAATATGACCTAATCGTGATTGAAGGGGCTGGCAGTCCGGCGGAGATTAATTTACGCGTAAATGATATTGTTAATATGGGTATAGCTAAATTAACTAAAGCACCGGTACTTTTAGTCGGCGATATTGACCGGGGCGGTGTATTTGCCCAACTTTACGGCACCATAGCCTTATTGCCGCCAGAGGAACAAGCTATAATAAAAGCCACTATAATTAATAAGTTTCGCGGGGATATTGATTTACTGGCTCCAGGGCTTATTATGTTAGAGGATTTAACTAATAAGCCGGTAGCGGGGGTTATCCCTTATTTATCTATCGACATTGAAGAAGAAGATAGTCTTTTAGTTGCCCCCAAGCAGGCTAACATTTACTCCGAA
>CAZYLY010000002.1:0-20468 GCA_964648825.1 uncultured Syntrophomonadaceae bacterium | reverse complement strand
TAAAGAGGGACAATATAACTATCTAGCCGAGAATCTACGCCAAAATCTAAACATGGATTTTATTTACCGTTTAATAGAAGAAGGGATATAAATATGGAATTAGAGAAGCTGCTCCCGGAAGAAATTGAAAAACGCAGTTTTGCTATAATCGAAAGTGAGCTTAGTAAACCGCTCGACCCCCAATTAGCTCCTATAATTAAGCGGGTTATACATACAACTGCTGATTTTGATTATGTGGATAACCTATGTTTTTCCCTTACAGCCCTTAATGCGGGGCTGGCGGCTTTATCGCGGGGAGAGAAGGTTGTAACTGATACGAATATGGTAAAAGCCGGTCTAAACCGAGCCGCCTTAACCCAGCTAGGCTTAGAAGTTTTCTGTTTTATGGATCATGAAGATATTGCTTTAACTGCTAAGGAGCATAATTCTACCCGCGCCGCAGCTTCGATGGATAAAGCGGCCACACTCCCCGGACAGCCTATTATTGCCGTAGGCAATGCCCCTACCGCGCTTTTAAGATTGCATGAGCTAATCGAAGAAAAGCTAATCTCCCCGGCCTTAATCATCGGAGTACCGGTTGGCTTTGTAAATGTAGTTGCATCTAAGGAATTAATTATGCAAACTAGGGTACCATATATTATTGCCAAAGGACGCAAAGGCGGCAGTAACGTAGCTGCTGCTATTGTTAATAGTTTGATGTATTTACTAACTAGAGCGGAATAAAAAAGCAGGTGAATTTTATGAATAAAGAAGAAATTAAAAAAGCTTGGTTTTTCAGCCATACTGAATGTGAATATTTTCCCTGCCATGATACTGATGAGCCGGAGAATTTTAATTGCCTGTTTTGCTATTGCCCCTTATATGCTTTAGGTACCGAATGTGGGGGTAACTTCTTTTACACCGAGCAAAATATTAAAAATTGCAGTTCCTGCACCCTGCCCCATGAACGAGATAGTTATATAACTATTATTAAACCTAAACTGGGCCCAAATTCTACTACGAAAAGTAGTCTACGTTAGTTGAATATATAAATATGTAGGAGCCCTGACGGAGCATGGCGGAAACACCCTGCGAAGGCGAAGGGGGAAAAGGGGGCGAGTGACAGGACGTCACGAGGGGGCTACCGCACACGGATGTGCGGTTTAGCCCCGTACCCCTTTTATCCCGAGACGAGCAGCAGGTGTTTCCCCATGCGGAGGCCAGGCGACGGAATATTTATATATTCAACTCATTCTCTTATTTAAGCCGTTACTTTTCTCTTCTTAGTTTTCTCAATTATAATAGCACAATCTGGACAAACCATTTCACATATACTACAAGCTATACAGCTTTCCGTATCTTTGGGTTTAACAATAGGAGTGCCATATACCCCTAATTTTTCCGACCAAATTAAAGTATCCTTAGGACATTTTTCTTTACATAGCCCACATCCCTTACAATACTCGGGAAAGATATGGAAGTTGGCTTTTTCCATAGTGGTTGAAACTGCTTCTGGCATTTTAGGCATTACTTAGCCACCCCTTCCTTAAGCGATTCCTCGGCCATTTGTTTACCTATTTCTAAGGCTTTAAAGTTTAATTCCCTTAAGTTGGGATTCTTCTCAAATTTATGACCTAATTTATTTTCTAAAGCATCTTTAGCAGCGGCAAAAGTAACTACATTAGTAAGTCCTATAACTGCTCCCATTATAATAATGTTAAAAACTCTCGGGTGCAGTTCTTGGTTGGCCGTTTCAATAGCCGGAATTCCGATGATTTTTTTGGCTTGTGCGGGAAGTTCGCTATCATCCACTTTAAAATCCTTATCATATACAAAAAGGGTATTATCATCAGAATATATTGAAGTTCTGCCTATGGCTCTTTCACTAAGGGCAATAACTACATCGGCCTTATTAAATTTAGGGGCTCCGATTCTTTCATCACTAACTTGAATAAAGGCAATCGAAACACCGCCCCTTTGTTCAAGGCCAAAGTTAGGAATATAAATAGTTTGTTTCTTTTCATTATAAGCTGCTTCGGCAATAATCTCCGCAACTGATTGCACGCCTTGACCACCTTCACCTGCTAGGGCAATTCTTACTAAAGACATTAATTATCCCCCTTTCCGAAGGGACTTTTTAATTCCCCTACTGGGAAGTATGGTTCCATCTCGTCTTCTAAAAAGCTCCAAGTCTGTTGGGCATTAGTTCTCCAGTTAGTCGGGCAAGTAGATAAAACTTCCACGAAGGAAAAACCATTGCCTTCTATCTGATTTCTTAGCGCATTACGGATAAATCTTTTTAACTGATTATATTTGGAAACGGTAGCTCTGGCTACATAAGCACTATCAGGAGTAAGTTCCGCAATAAATTCCGGTCCTTTAGTAGGATAACCGGTTTCTATCGGATCTCTTCCAAAGGGGCTGGTTTCAGTCTTTTGTCCGGGCAAGGTAGTGGGTGCCATTTGTCCCCCCGTCATACCGTAGTTAGTATTATTAACTAAGATTAAAGTGACTTTCTCATTTCTTACCGCAGCATTTAATAAATGCTGGGAACCAATTGAATATCCGCCCCCATCGCCCATATAACCGACTGTTATAAGTTCGGGACGAGACCTTTTAATCCCTACCATAACCGGGGTAGTACGACCGTGATGAGTTTGGGTGCTATCACAGGCGAAGAAGTTCCAAGCTAGTAATGAACAGCCTATATCACAACCGAATATAGTCTTGTCTTGTATTTCTAAATCATCAATTGCTTCACCTAAAGCCTTTAAAACTATACCGTGGCCACAGCCAGGGCAAAATTTATGCGGCTTGGAAGGAAGATACCATGATTTTGGTGTTGCTGGTGCAAGCATTTTTTTACCTCCTTATGAATTAAAATGAATAAATTTATAGAATACTTTTAACCTTATTAACTATATCGTAATCTATTATACCAACCCCAGGCATAAACAGATTCTCAATCTTGATTGTTTCTCCGTATATTTCTTGTTTAACGATTTTATCCAGTTGCCCATAAGCTGATTCGGCTATGAGTAGCTTCTTCGCATTAGTATTAGCTAAAATATTACGTAAAGCTTGAGTAGGAAAGGGTCTTAAAGTAATAGGCCTGAAAGAACCAGCTTTTATCCCTTGACTACGTAAGGCTCTAACTGCGTCATCAGCAGCCCTTGATACTACTCCATGAGTTAAAATAATAACATCAGCATCTTCACATTGCTCCGTTTTATACTCGACTATTTCTGGAGTAATAGCCTCATATTCTTCCGCAAACTTAAGCACTACATCATATAATTCCTCTTCTAAACTATAAATATTGTTAAGATGTTGCGGTTCCCTATTTTCGCCAATATGCCCATCTAGGCCAATTAGAGGATAAGGGCTTACTATTTCAATGCCCTTTTCTTCTGGGTTATACATTTCTAATGGTTCCCGCATCTTAGCTTGATAGCCATCACCTAAAACAAAAGTAGGAAATCTATATTTCCACGCAGTATTAAAAGCTTTGATCGTATAATCATAAATTTCTTGATGAGTGGCAGTCGAATAAACTATCCGATGTCCTTCTCCATTACCACCATAAGTAGTTAATGTTACTTCTTGTTGGGAATAAATAACAGTTCCCGAAGAAGGTCCACCCCTTTGTTGGATAACAGCTACTAAAGGTAATCTCATGGCTTCCGCCATACCAAAAGGCTCTTGCATAAGCACATTACCAGGGCCTGCAGTAGCAGTAAAGGCCTTTTTGCCTACTTGAACTGCCCCACAAACTGTAAATCCCGCTGATATTTCATCTTCCGTTTGTAAAAAGCCCCTCCCATATTTAGGAGCAAGTCTAGTCCAATAATGCATGACCTCATTTTGAGGGGTGATGGGATAACCAAACATAACATCAGCCCCAGCTGCTAAAGTAGCCCAAGCTACCGCTTCATTACCTGTAATAAATGCCTTTTTCGTTTCACCTATAACATTTTGCATTTATTTAAAGCACCTCCTAAACAGTTAAAAAATTAAAAAATATTTTTACTTTATATTTACCACATTGCTGCAGGCATATATCTATCAATATACTTTACCGGTGCGGCAAAACTATATCCCTTAACTTCTTCATATAGTTTTTTATCAATAGCCATATACTCAATCGGAATATTAAGTTTTTCCGCTACCTTTATTATTTCATTATTACCCTGAACTATTACATCAAGAGTAGTTTCATTAGCTAAATGTGTATTAGCAATTATTCCATCTACCCGACCTATATCCTTTATATGTTCCTCTATTTTTTCCACGGAGTTAGTCATAGGACGAGCATAGTTTATGACCGCTATAATTTTTAACTCCGGTGATTCCCATGCACCTTCTACCAGATTAAGCGTTTTAGCCCCATAAACTCCATAGCCAATATCTAATATTATATCTCCTTCATTCATTAATGCCCACTTAGCCCGCGGATTAAGCATAGCTCCTGTTTCTCCTAAGCCAAATGAGTCTGCAGTAGAAAAACTAATAACATTTAGCCCTTTTTCTTCTAAAAGTTCTTTCAGTGGTCTTAAAGTATAAAAAGGCTCCACAGTATCTAGATCAACTAATGTTACTAAATGGTTTAATTCTTTCAATTCTATTGCTCGATTTATAGCCATTTCACTTTTGCCGCTAGCATATTCACCAATAAATGCTTCTACGATTCTTGCTACAGATTGCTTTGTAAAGTAAAACACCTCCTGATTAAATCTAATAAAAAAAACAGTAAGTTGTAGTAACATTTGTATAAGTATAAATTAGTTATCAATTGTGCGTCAATATTTATCTTAAGATAGATAATTATAACTCATATTTCGATAAAAATGTGCACAAAAAGACCTGCATTTAAGAGCAGGTACATAAAAGTTTTTTATCTACTTTAAAAGTAATTGAAAACAAATAAGTAATAATATGCCCGGAACACCTAGAAATCCGGCAATTAAAACGGTAATCAGATTAATCGCTATTTTAAAAGCCACAAAACTACCTACATAATTAACTATTAATAATAATACTAGCCCGATAGCAGAATTAAAAATAACTTTCCATAATAACTTAATCGGCTTTAAGAAAACCTGGGCTACTATGTATAAAATTACTAGTAAAAATAATGCTGCCATTATAACATTTACAATCTCCATAAGAACCTCCTTTTAAGCATTATGATACTTCTTTTTCAATCTCTTAATCAAAGAATTATACCTTTCTTCGGCGGCCCTAAGATTGTACACTGCATAATCGATAAAATCAGGCTCAGTTGTAGCGAAAACATTTCTGGCTTGAATTAGCTTTTCATGCGCATCTTCTAAAAGTTCTTCATCCGAGAATTTTATAGCTGCTGGTGGTTCTTTAAATGAAAAATAATTGGCCACCCTACTAACAAAGGCAGTAACCCCCATATTATTCTCCCATCATAATAGATAAATTAATATCTAATATGTATGATAAGAAAGCTGAATTTATTCTTGGAAGTCTTTTCGCCCTTCTAAAGCCCGCCTTAAAGTAAGCTCATCAGCAAACTCTATATCACCGCCTACAGGCAGACCATGAGCTAGTCTCGTTATCCTCACCTGATGTTCAGCCGCCGCCGCGGCTAAAAACCGTGCCATAATCTCCCCATCTAAATCGGGATTAAAAGCTAAAATCATTTCTTTAATTTCCCCGCTGGCTAAACGCTTTTTTAAGGGTTCTAAATCTATTTCGTCTAAATCTTGGCCTTCCATCACGTGAAATTCTTTATTTAAAACATAATATTGCCCTTGATAATTAGTTTTCTCAATGGCAATAACATCACTCGCTTCTTCAGCTACACAGATAAGACTTCTATCTCGATTATCGTCTTGGCATATCCGGCAAGGATTCGTATCGGTTAGATAACCACAAATAGAACACGGAAAAACTTTAGACCTGACCTCTAAAATTGCTTGGGCTAAAGCTTCGGCTTCATGTTCTGGAACTTTTAACAAAAATAAGGCTAACCTTTGAGCAGTTTTAGGTCCGATAGTAGGAAGTTTGGTAAGTTGGTCGATTAAGTTTTCTAAAGGTCTAGCCAATCTCATTATATAAGCCCCCTGTTACCATTAATACGTGTACCTTATAAGCCCGGAATGTTAAGTCCTCCGGTAATTTTAGACATTTCCGCTGAAACCATATCTTGTGATTTTCTAACCCCTTCATTAACAGCAGCTAAAATTAAATCTTCTAACATTTCTACATCATCTGGATCAACTGCTTCGGGACTAATCTTAATCGATTTTAATTCTTGTTTGCCATTCATAATAATATTGACTACACCGCCGCCTGCCGATGCTTCGATTTCCCTTTCTTGTAATTCCTCCTGCATTTTAGCCATCTGTTCCTGCATCTTCTTCGCTTGCTTAATCATATTTTTCATATTACCGCCACCAGGATTAAACATAAAAATTCCTCCTTAATCTTTAATTTCTACAATATCTTCCCCAAAGAATTCAATTGCTTTTTTAACTACAATATTATTATATTGGTCATCATCAAGGAAAACAAACTGAATTTCCGCTTTTTTGCTAAATAATTCGGCTAAGACCTCTTCCACGATTTCGCGGTTAGCCTTCTCTTCCATTCGTTCCTTATGAAATTTAAAACCTTTTTTAAATCCGATATAAACTACATCATCCTTAGAACCGAGTAAAATCCCTTGGGAAAGTAGTGCATGGGTAGGTATATTCTTTTCCTTTACGGCCACTAAGATTTTATTCCATAATATTTTACGGGCTTCCGATTTCTCAGTACGGGGGACAGAAGAAGTAGTTCTAGTTGCTTGTTCTTCGGTTATTTCAGAAGCAGTAACTATGTTTGGTTTAAAAAGCTCACTTAGTTCTAAAAAGCCCATCTCTAATATGAACTTTTGCCCCTCGCTAACTTTAAGCTTATCCGCTGTTTCCATCATTATATGTAAAGCCTTAACCAGGTTATCATTATCCACCTTAGCCTTTTGCCCCTCCATTAATGGCTGTATATTCGCATCAGCTAAGTAAAAATCAACCCCCCTGGCGCCATTGGCGTATAATAATAAATCCCGCAAATATAAGGACATTTCCTGGGCAATCTGGGCTGCTTCCTTCCCTTCATTTAAAGCCGTATTTAACATCTGAATAATATTAACCATGTTCTGCTCGATAGCCGCATCCATTAAATATACTAAAAACGATTGGTCTACTATCCCTAAAACATCAATTACATCTTGTTTCATTATATGTTGCCCTTTATAGGAAAAAAGCTGGTCTAACATACTTAGAGCATCCCTTAAGCCTCCATTAGCCCTTCTGGCTATAATCAGAGCCGCTTCCTCTTCTAAGACTAAGTCTTGCGCCTTAGCTGCTGCAAATAACCGCCCCTTAATTTCATCAATAGTCAAACGTCTATAACTATAACTTTGGCAGCGGGAGCGGATAGTAGCCGGTATTTTCTGCGGTTCAGTAGTAGCTAAAATGAAAATAACCGCATTAGGAGGCTCCTCAATCGTTTTTAATAAAGCATTAAAGGCTTCATTAGTCAACATATGAACCTCATCAATAATAAAAACCTTATACTTAGCTTGCGCCGGCAGTACCCTAACTTGTTCCCTTAAATCCCTAATCTCATCAATTCCCCGATTAGAAGCTGCATCTATTTCCATTACATCCATATGATTGCTATTATTAATATCTATACAAGAGCTACAAGTATTACAAGGCTCGCCCTCATGGAGGTTCGGACAATTTACAGCTTTAGCTACAATTTTGGCGATACTAGTCTTGCCCGTACCCCGTGGTCCGGAAAAAAGATAGGCATGAGCTAAACGGTTTTCCACAATAGCATTTTGTAGAGCGGTTACAATATTCTCCTGCCCCACCACTTCGGCAAAAGTCTGCGGCCGCCAAGCACGATATAAAGCTAAATATGCCACTAAAAGCACCTCCCTGAGCTAGTAGAATTTTTAATTCTTAATGTTTAATTTTTAATGTATTTGCTGGTATAAAAATAGCAGGTAAATAACCTGCTTTTATTATACTATAAAATTAAGCCGTGCACCTGCCTTCGAGAATACCTTCCAAGCGTTACTCGAACAGTTAGCTCCATCCAGGCTACCCTACGACACATAAGGTGAATCCCTTAGTGCTGCTTCCTTCCAGACCTGACACAGTTCAGGATGTCTCATTGCGCAGGACCCAGACTTCAACGCCACTTATTAAAGCCAGACCTTACAAGATAGACCCTCAGGCAGGAATTCAATCCTGCTGTAGCGGGTTGCAGGTTACAGGGCACCGCTAATTCCCCATCTAGCACGGCAAATCTATTTTAACTTTTTTAAAGACTTAATGCAACTTATATATCCTACCAATCATAAAAGCTACTTTTCCTTAAATACTATACCCTTCGTACTCATAAGACCTTTGAATCCCTTTCATATACACCTCCCGACTATTAATATCAGTGGTGCTGGCATCCTTAAGCAGGGTCTTAATTTCTAAACTATTAATCGGAGAACGTTCCATAGCCTGTAAATAATCGTGTTTATCAATCTTTTGCCAATCTATACATATCTTCAGATTTTTCTTTAACATACTATCAAGCCATATGCGAGTAGCACGTCCATTCCCTTCTCTAAAAGGGTGGGCTACATTCATTTCCACATACTTTTCGATAATTTCATCAAAAGTAGTCTCCGGCATCTTTTCAATTATGCGCAAATTATCTGCTAAAAATAAAATCGGAGCAAAACGAAAGCTGCCCTTGCTAATATTGATATTTCTCATTTCACCTGCAAAATCGAATACATCTTGAAAAATATATTTATGAATCTCTTGTAAACCTTTGAAAGTACCTACCTCAAAAGTATCAATGATCCTCTTATCCCATAACTCATAAGCCCTAGCCTTGGTTAGTTCCACCTTTTCATTCATAGTAATACCCCTTTTATCTAAACCAAACTTGCTCATCTTTCATATCATCAATAATAGCTAACGATACCAAATTAATCCCCTTATCACGCAGTATTTGTCCCCCTTCTTGAAAACCCTTTTCAATGACGATGCCGACCCCGACTAAAGTTGCCCCCGCTTGTTCAATAATATCCTTTAAGCCTAAAACCGCCCGTCCATTAGCTAAAAAATCATCAATAATAAGCACCTTATCCCCCGAATTTATGTATTTTTGAGCCACCTTAATCTTATAAGTAACTCCCCGGGTAAAAGAATGCACCTCACTTTCATATATATCCGCATCCAGGTTTTTCGCTTCCGATTTCTTAGCAAATACTACCGGAACCTCAAAGTGTTGCGCCGTAAGACAGGCCACCGCAATTCCCGAGGCCTCAATGGTTAAAATCTTCGTCACTCCTAAATGTTTAAAATGCTCATAAAACTCTAAGCCTACTTTATTTAAAAAACTCACATCTAGCTGATGATTAAGAAAATTATCCACCTTTAATATATTATCCCCAATAATTTGCCCTTCATCTACAATCTTTCGTTTTAATGCCTCCATTTTATACTCCTTCAATATAAGCTAATGAATATCTAATTTTAACATATAAAAACTTCCCTTAAATAATATCATAGATTATATCTAATCAAATGCCTGGACCAAAGCCGTTAGTTATAATTACAGAAATTTTTTACTAAAAAAGGCGAGGCTGCAATCAACCTCGCCCTTTTATAATTATAAAATCTTTTATTTACTACTCTCAATCCGCATTCCGTAGAAAGAACGCCATACGAAGAATAAAGCAATCAGTAAGAATACTCCTCCTACTGTGGGAGCTACTTGTCTAAAGGTTTCCGATATAGCTATTTCCATAGCTAGTAATCCGAATAAAGTCGTAAACTTAATAATCGGATTTAAGGCGACTGAAGAAGTATCCTTGAAAGGATCCCCCACTGTATCCCCTACTACCGTCGCATCGTGAAGTAAAGTGCCTTTTTCCTGTAAATCAACTTCTACTACTTTTTTAGCATTATCCCAACAGCCACCAGCATTAGCCATAAACACAGCTTGATATAGGCCAAAAACAGCAATAGAAACTAAGTAGGCTACGAAAAAAGCTACCGGCTGCTCATTGGCTACTGGTGCAGACAGGCAAGCAAAACCTAAAGCAAAAGAGAATATGGCAATGAAAATGTTAAACATTCCATTTTGCGCATATTGGGTACAAATTTTAACTACCTCTTTAGAATTTTCAATATTAGCCTTTTGATCAGATTCCGCATCTAGATTAATATGATTTTTAATATACTCTACCGCCCGGTAAGCCCCGGTTGTAACTGCTTGAGTAGAAGCCCCGGTAAACCAGTATATTACTGCTCCCCCAGCAATAAACCCTAATAAAGTATAAGGGTTAAGCAAGGTCAAAATAGTTTCCGGCTGAACACCTAAAACATTTTGAATAACTAGGATAAGAGAGAATATCATGGTCGTAGCCCCTACTACAGCCGTACCGATTAGCACCGGTTTCGCCGTAGCTTTAAAAGTATTACCCGCCCCATCATTAGCTTCCAGATAATATTTAGCTTTTTCGAAATCGGGATTAAAACCAAAATCCTTTTTAATTTCTTTTTCAATATCAGGAATAGTTTCGATTAAGGATAACTCATAAATAGACTGGGCATTATCAGTAACCGGTCCGTAGCTATCGACCGCAATCGTAACCGGCCCCATACTTAAGAACCCAAACGCTACTAAACCAAAAGCAAATATAGAAGGATAAATCATAATTTGCGCTAGCCCATAGCCACTGGCTACATAAGCCGCGTACATTAAAGCTAAAAATACCATCCCTATCCAAAATGCACTGAAGTTACCCGCTACTAATCCAGATAAGATGTTCAATGAAGGGCCACCTTCACGAGAAGCTTTAACTACTTCCGCTACATGACTAGATTTGGGGCTAGTAAATATTTTAGTAACTTCCGGTATTAGAGCCGCTCCTAAAGTTCCGCAGCTAATAATAGTCGCTAAAACCAGCCATAAACTCTGCAGCTCGGTTACTACCCCCGAACCAGGGCCTAAAATATAGTAGCTCACAATATAAGTTACGATGATAGAAAAAATGGAAGTAATCCAGACTAAACTAGTTAAAGGCTGTTCAAAATCAATATCTTCCTTATCCGCAAATCTAGCTTGACTAATCGCCCGATTAATATAGAAAGAACCGACTGAAGTAATAATCATAAGTACCCGCATCACGAAAATCCAAGTTAATAAAGTAGTTTGCAAAGCCGGAGCTACTGCTAAAACGATAAAAGTAACCAAGGCTACCCCGGTTACACCGTAAGTTTCAAATCCATCTGCAGTAGGCCCTACACTGTCACCAGCATTATCACCTGTACAGTCCGCAATAACCCCTGGGTTACGCGGATCATCTTCCTTAATTCCAAATACTATTTTCATTAAATCGGAACCAATATCAGCAATTTTAGTAAAAATACCTCCGGCAATACGTAAGGCACTGGCTCCTAAAGATTCCCCGATAGCAAAACCGATAAAACTAGCCCCAGCTAATTCCCGCGGTACGAATAATAAAATGATTAACATCATTATTAATTCTACACAAATAAGTAAAACACCGATACTCATACCAGCATCCAGGGCGATATTTAAGACTTTTAAGGGCTTTTTTTCCAAGGAGGCAAAAGCAGTTCTGCTATTAGCTAGAGTATTCATGCGAATACCATACCAAGCTACCCCGTAAGAACCTAAAATCCCTATTACGGTCCAAGCTAAAATTAATAAAACTCCGCCTAAAGAAGTTTCTTGTAAAAACCCAAAATAAAAAGCTATACAAAAGCCAATAAATCCAAAAAGTATTAATAATAACTTACCTTGTTGCAGCAAATAAGTTTTACATGTTTCATAAATAACATTAGCTACATCTAGCATTGATTGATGAGCTTCCAGTTTTTTCACTTGGTTAAATTGATACAAACCAAATAACATCCCTAAAACACATACGAAGATTCCTATTAACAATAAACTGTTTTGATCTGCACTCAACTGAGGAATTACTAAATCAGCCTCACTAGCCAAGGCTATTAGCGGGAAGGCTAGAAGTAGGGGTATACTTAAAAAACTACCTAAAAGAATAGCGCCCATCTTTTTTAGCACCATTTAATCCAACACACCCTTCATGTTACTTAATAATTTAAGAGTTAAAACACTATTATTTTTTAATTATCCTCCCCTTTCGAGGTTTTAGTTAAATTGCTTCAGAAATAAAAAAGACTTGAAGTCCAAATATATATAAAAGTTGGTCTGCAAGTCTTGGAAGCCAAAAAATAATATCATTTTTTTATAGACATATATTACGCCGCTTTCCTACAAAAGAAAACATCCAAAATCGGGCAAATTAATTAGTTACAAATTTTTATCCCATAATCACAACCTAGTACTTATTAAAACAAAGATTTTCATAGTAACTCTTGACTTGCTCCCCATAATATGTACAATTAAAATGCCGAGGGATTTCGAAATAAAATCGGGTAATGACTTGAGAGCACATTATCTTCCCCTTTTGACTTGGCTAAGGTGCTGATACATTTTCACTTCATCAGGTGCAGTTAAAATAGCGGTTCCAACCAAAACTCCATGAGCCCCCGCTACCGAACTTCGCCTCACCTCTAAAGGTGAACTAATAGCACTTTCGCTTATGATAAAAGCGTCTTTATAAGCTAACTTCGCTAACCTTTCAGTTCTGTTAACATTGCCCCCGTCCTTTTCCAGTTCCATAATATTTCGATTATTAATCCCTAAAAAACTTGGGTTAAGCTTATTAGCCATCCTAAGTTCCTCTTCATTGTGCACTTCTACTAATGGTTCTAACCCTAATGCTAATGCGGCAGCAAAAAGTTCCGCTAATTTAGCTTTATTCACAAGGGCGGCAATTAATAATATTCCTTTAGCCCCTAAGTCGGCAGTTTCTTGTAATTGTTCTATGGTAGTAATAAAATCTTTACGTAATACTGGAATATTTACCGCTTTAACGGTTTTTTGCAATAATTGCGAAGAACCTCTAAAATGTTTAGGCTCGGTTACCACCGAAATAAGGGGCGCGCCTTGTAAAGCTAAGTTATTAGCTATTTTAATCGGGTCCCTGCCCCTTAATAAATCCCCATCCCGCGGGGAATAACACTTAATATCAGGAATAACCGGAATTTTACCCCCTTGATACTCAGCCCATAAATTTTTAGTACATAATCCACTGCTCATATTAAATTATCTCCGCATAATCCTGTGAAGCAGCCACTAGTTGATTTAACTTTTCATGAGCCTTTCCACTAGTAATAATTTCATCAGCTATACCTATACCTGCTACTAAGGAATCAGCTTTACCCCCTATCATTAAGGCGGCAGCGGCATTTAGGATAATAGCTTGTTTACGTGCCCCTTGGTCTTTTCCGGCCAAAACATTTTTAATCATGGCGGCATTTTCTTGGGGTGTTCCAGTAGCAATTTCAGCTAACGTACAGCGGGTTAATCCTAACTCTTCAGGAGTAATCTCATAGCTCGTAATCTTTCCATTATTTATTTCATTAATTCTAGTTTTACCTAAGAGAGAAATTTCATCTAAGCCATCTAATCCGTGGGCAATTATGGCACGTTTATAACCTAGAGAATTCGCCACTTGGGCAACTGGATCTAATAACTCCGGCCTATATACCCCTAAAACATGCTGGCTGGCTTGGGTAGGGTTAATAAGGGGACCAATAATCGTGTAAAAAATAGTTTTAATACCTAGTTCCTTTTCGGGGGGCAGAACTTTACCCATGACCGGATGAAATAAAGGGGCATAAATGAAGGCTATGCCTACATCTTCGATTAATTTTTCCACGCTTTTTGGACTTTGATTAATGTTTACATTTAATGCTTCTAAAACATCAGCACTGCCTGATAAGCTGGATATCGAGCGACTACCGTGTTTAGCTACCAGAATACCGGCTGCGGCTGCCACAAAAGCAGTGGCGGTAGAAATGTTAAAGGTGCTTAAGCCTCCCCCAGTGCCGCAAGTATCCATAAGTTCCCCTTCTACTTGGGGTAAAACTTTAACACAATTATCCCGCATCGCTTGAGCAATGGCAGTAATTTCGGTCAAAGTCGGCCCTTTCATTAGCAGGGCCACTTGAAAACCGGCTATTTGCACCTCGGTTAACTCATCATTTTTAATCGCTACAATCAAGCTATATGCTTCTTCAGGAGTTAAATTCTCTTTTAAAGTCAGCTTTCGTAATACCTCTTTAATCATGCTCATCTCTCCTCATCTCTTCCTTTCTCATCTAAACCCTACTTTAGCGCGTCCTTCATAGTACGCACATATTCTACTACTGGTCTTATACAACCTGACCCATACTCCTCCACTATTTTTACAATCTGGCTGCCGACAATTACACCATCCGCATATTTGGCCATATCTGCTGCCTGCCCAGGTGTAGATATTCCAAAGCCGATAGCACAAGGAATATCCTTAGTCGATTTCACCATTTTAATCATCGCCTCCATGTCACCCCCTATTTCCTGTCTTACTCCCGTTACCCCCATCGATGATACACAATAAATAAAACCCTCGGCCTCATTAGCAATCATCTGAATACGATTTTCAGAAGTAGGAGCAATCATAGAGATTAGAGTAACATTATATTTTAAGCAAAAAGGCAAAAATTCGCCTCTTTCTTCATAAGGTAAATCAGGCACAATTATCGCCTCTACTGCCACTTCTTTACACTTGCTTAAAAACTTATCCGCCCCATAACTGAAAATCGGATTAGCGTAAGTCATAAAAGCTAATGGAACTGCACAAGTTTTGCGGATATTTTCAACCATGGCAAAAATCTTATCCGTGGTAGTACCATTAGCTAAAGCACGGTTGTCAGCAGCTTGAATAATAGGTCCTTCCGCAACTGGATCCGAAAAAGGAATACCAATTTCAATTAAATCAGCCCCCGCATCTGCTAGGGCATAAACTAACTGTTCAGTCACCTCAAGGGCCGGGTCTCCCGCAGTTATAAACGGGATAAAAGCCTTACCCTGGGCAAATACTGCAGATAATTTATTCATTTATATTCACCCCCTTAAGACGCGCAATCGCATCGACATCCTTATCCCCTCTGCCGGAGAGGTTAATAACCATAATCTGTTCTTTTTCCATTTGCGGTGCTATTTTTAAGGCATGGGCTACGGCATGGGCACTTTCAATGGCTGGTATAATCCCTTCAGTAAGCGCTAAATATTCAAAGGCTGCCACCGCCTCATCATCAGTAACGGCTACATATTCAGCCCGGCCGCAATCGTATAAATGGGCATGTTCTGGACCTATTCCGGGGTAATCTAATCCCGCAGAAATAGAATAAACTGGTGCAATCTGCCCATCCTGGTCTTGACAAAAATATGATTTCATCCCGTGGAAAATACCTACACTTCCGGTAGTCAAGGTAGCTGCGTTCATACTAGTATCAACTCCATGCCCCGCTGCTTCACAACCGATTAAACCAACCTTTTTATCCCCAATAAAATCGTAAAATAATCCGATGGCATTACTGCCGCCGCCTATACAAGCTAATAACACATCCGGCAGCCGCCCTTCTGCTTGCATTATTTGTTCCTTAACTTCTCGTCCAATTATACTTTGGAAATCCCTAACTATAGTAGGATACGGATGAGGCCCCATCACCGAGCCTAACACATAATGCGTATCATGAACCCGACTAGCCCATTCCCGCATAGTTTCATTAACCGCATCTTTTAGAGTTTGGGTTCCACTCGTCACCGGATTAACTTTGGCCCCTAACAACTCCATCCGAAAAACATTTAAAGCTTGACGCTTAGTATCCTCCTTGCCCATAAATATTTCACACTCTAAGCCCATAAGCGCTGCCGCAGTAGCAGTAGCAACTCCATGTTGCCCGGCTCCTGTTTCGGCAATAACCCGAGTTTTACCCATATATTTAGCTAATAACACTTGCCCTAAAACATTATTAATCTTATGGGAACCCGTATGATTAAGGTCTTCCCGCTTCAGATAAATTTTGGCTCCCCCTAAATCCTTAGTCATTTTTTCCGCATAATAAAGCAGTGATGGCCTACCTGCATAATTTTTAAGTAGACTGTTAAGTGTCATTACGAATTCTGGGTCATTTTTAAAATGATTATAAGCTTCCTCAAGTTCTAGTATGGCATTCATTAATGTTTCAGGCACATATCTGCCCCCATGAATCCCAAATCTTCCATTTTGCATCATTATCACTCCTTAAAAAAAGTCCTTTACAAAACAAAAAAAGCCTTAGTCCCCTATACAAGGGACAAAAGCTTCCATACTTCTGCGGTACCACCCAAATTGACGATATTAACCGTCCACTCATTTTACATACTAGCATATGCACTCTGCTGATAACGGGTAGAGCCCCCGTAAGCGCCTACTTTCCTAAGATTTCGGGCTTCCCTCCCAAGTCCATTCACTATCACCTTCGTAACCGCATTTCCACCACCTAGCGGCTCTCTAAGTACAAATAATAATAGCTACTCCTCTTGTTCATCAGTTCTTTATATTTTTAACAAAATAACATTAATAACAAACCATGTCAAGAGTATAAGGATGGCTTAGGGATATTGTCCCCTTAGTCCTAATTTTTAGCAGGAAAAAGAATATTATTAGCGAAATAACTCTTCATAGAAATACTTCGGCAAATTTAATAAAAAAAAGGAGGCTTTTTTTATGAGTGACGCAGCTATTGTTCCTAACTATCTGGAAAATATTATGCAGCTTAGGCAAACCCAAGTTAATATGTCGCTTGGTTCGGAAATAGAGCGACAAGCCGCCACTAGGCCTAATCATCCTATGCTAATATTTGAAGAACGCACTATTAGTTATGGGGAATTTAATCGACAAGCTAACCAATATGCCCATTATTTTGCCGCCCAAGGCTTTAAGAAGGGTGAAGTAGTAGCATTATTAATGGAAAACCGCCCCGAATTCCTGATGGCAGCTACGGGATTAAGTAAATTAGGAATTATAGTATCACTAATTAATAACGGGGTGCGCAAAGAAGTATTAGCCCACGCCCTCTCCATCTGCGATGCCCGCGCCCTTATCCTCGGCCATGAACTCTTAAGTGCTTACCAAGAAATCGCTAATCAGGTAAAACTGCTCGACCCGGCGACTGTATATGTTGAAACTGAAGGACTAGAGCTATCCCTCCCCGGAAATCTAGTACATCTAAACCCTCTATTAGCTTCAGCTGGTGATGCTAACCCCACAACGACTAATCTGATTACGAGTGATGATATTATTGTCTACATCTATACTTCCGGTACGACTGGATTTCCTAAAGCGACTGCAGTTGCTCAAAGGCGCTGGTTAGTCTTAGCTAATTTATTTGGACTATATGGTTCTATGACCCCCGAAACAGTACAATATATGGTTTTGCCCCTCTATCATAATAGCGGATTTGATATTGGCTTTTCCTGCCTAGTTGTTTCTGGCAGTACAATGCTACTGCGGCGTAAATTTTCCGCTCGGGCTTTTTGGGATGAAGTTCGCAAGTACAATATTAGCATGTTTATTTATGTCGGCGAACTATGCCGCTACATTTACAACCAACCCGAACGCCCCGATGATGGCGACAATCCATTACACATGGTAGCTGGTAATGGTATGCGCGGCGATTTAATGGTACCCTTTAAAAAACGCTTTAACGTAGAAATTTTATACGAGATATATGGTGCTACTGAAGGGGTAGGCTCCTTTCTTAATATGGAACAAATACCAGGGATGTGCGGCAGCCTAAACCTAGCCGGAATGCGCCAGGGTGAAGTAGTACGCTATGATTTTATCGAAGACCATATTGAAACTGACGCCAATGGCTGGGCAGTAAAATGTCAACCAGGTGAAACTGGCTTATTACTATGTGAAATTAATGAATTAAACCAATTTGCCGGCTATGTAAATAACCCTACTGCTACCCAAGAAAAAATTCGCCATAATGTATTTCAAGAAGGGGATAAATACTTTGACAGCGGCGATTTAGTAATGATGCACGAAAATGATTATATCTCTTTTGTCGATCGCTTAGGGGATACTTACCGCTGGAAGAGCGAGAACGTTTCTACTAACCAAGTTTCCGATGTAGTAGATAAATTCGGGCAGATGGAAGATGCTAATGTTTATGGTGTACAAGTACCCGGAATGGAAGGACGCTGCGGCATGGTAGCTATCAAGCTATTAGAAGGACAAACTATAGATTGGGATAAATTCACCGCTTATATTAACGAAAAATTGCCGCCTTTTGCTAGACCCTATTTTGTCCGCTTAAGAGATGAAATTGATGCTACTAATAGCTTTAAGCAACTTAAGCAACAATTACAAAAAGAAGGCTTTAATCCTGATGCAGTTAAAGACCCCTTGTACTTTTTAGACCCCCGCTTAGATAAATATATCCCCTTAACACCCGAAATTTACCAGGATATCGTAGACCATAAAATCCGGTTTTAGAGATTTAGATTTGTAAAAACACAAAAAAGCCGCGTTGACCAGCAGTCTGCGCGGCTTCTTTACTTAATTAGCCCTTAATAAATATAGTTTCGTATAGCTTCCTCAACTGTTGAATTAAGGGTTTTACCGCGGGCAGCAGCATAAACTACTAGATTTTTATGCACTTCAGGCGATACACGCACATTAAATTTGCCTTGGTACGCTTTTTCCGGCTCTAAACCTTGTGCGCTACAAACCTCTAGGTAATCATCAATAGTAAGTTCAAAATCATCCTGGAGGGCTTGCACGCTATCGCCTTCATAAGATAGAAGGCTATTTATTCCTATGACTTTACCGAAAAGCACCTTATCCACAGATGAATATTCAACTGTCCCAAAAAAACCCTTGTATTCTAAAAGATTATTCATATTATATTCTCCTTTTCTAAAAGCTCCAACACCTGCTTTATTTGGTATTCTAAAAGCTCCTTGCGTGGATGTGGTTTATGTAAGCTTATTGCGATATTTCCCCTTAAGAATTTTACCCTCGAGCCACTTGTTTTACCCTGATCCGACATTCGAAAACCAAGAGCTTCAAGGGCTGTACGCATTTCATCAAATGTAAAGTCTTTTGGGTTGCTTTTTAGCCGCTTAATAAGTTTTTCTCTCTTGCCCAAATAAATCACCCCTATACCTTAATTTTATTATATTCTAAAAAATGCAACCTGCAACTATTATTTAGTGGCCAAAGATTCTGCTAGAACATCTTCTTCCTTTATACTTCTAGTTTCCTTAAACATGAAGCAGACTAAACCTAAGACTATAACCGTAAGCATAATAAGTAAGCCTTCCATTTCTTTACCTAAATAAACAAGCGAAGTGCCTTTAAAAGCTATTTCTTTGAGGAATTTCACATACCAGTTCATGGGGAAAATCTGAGCTAAATATTGCAAGGGCAGGGGCATAAGAGCTAAGGGCAGGGTAAAATTAGAAAGGATAAAAGAAGGAGCAATCAACACCATAACCCGCGAAGTGGCTTTTTGTGCATTCATAGCCGTCCAGCCTAAAAGCATTCCTAATTCCTGATGCAGTTAAAGACCCCTTGTACTTTTTAGATCCCCGCTTAGATTAATATATCCCATTAACCCCAGAAGTTTACCAGGATATCGTGGACCATAAAATCCGGTTTTAAGTTATTATATAAAACTAAGGGGGGCACATTGTGGCCCCCTTAAAATTCATATCTTAATGTGAAAATAACTAGCGAAAAGTCTCTCACCCTCTACACCAACCGTAACAAAAGTAAGAACAATCACAATGTCAACTTCATTTTTAGCTTGAACACTAGCTTTTGATATATTTTATCAAAGCCTTAATTGCAAAGATAATTAAAACACATAATAAGAGTTCTCGTATTACAGCCAGACAGGTTATCCAGTTAAGTAATAAAAACTCTAAATTCATGCTGATTTTTCTCCTTATTAAAACAGATTAACATGTTATCGAAGTATCCCTGTATCATACGGATTACTCCCTTTAAAAAAAGGTTATTTAAGTACTGTCTTATACCTTTTCTTTAAAGAGTATTTCATGTATTCGATTCTTTCTTTGTAAAAACCTTCTAAATAAGTAAATTGTTTTTTGATAAATAACGACATAAAATTCCTAAGGAAATACCATCTCCAGTATTCATAAATATCTTTAACTATCCCTACTTTAATTAGATTTTGGCGGATATTTATCATCCTCCACATTTTCGCTCTTATAGTTAAACTAATTCTATAAACTATAAACATTTTTATTATCCCAACAAAATAGGGGTTCTAGTTATGAAACTAAAACCCCTTAGTAATTTTTATTTAATGGCGGAGAGGGCGGGATTCGAACCCGCGAACGCTTTTACACGTTACTCGATTTCCAATCGAGCGCCTTCAGCCGTACTCAGCCACCTCTCCCTGTCTTTATAATTTATAATTTATAATTTTTAATTTTAA
>CAZYLY010000001.1:32081-34554 GCA_964648825.1 uncultured Syntrophomonadaceae bacterium | reverse complement strand
AAAGAAAAAGCGCCGACAGGCGCATGAGATGTGTAGTCCCCGCAGGGGGCAACCATAATTGCCCGCAAGGGCAACAATTTCCCGAAGGTAGACTCATTCTAAACTTACCACAGGGTGTTAAAGCAAAAGAAGGAATTGCCCATATAGCTCAGTCGGCAGAGCGCATCCTTGGTAAGGATGAGGTCATCGGTTCAAGTCCGATTATGGGCTCCATTCAAGGCGGTGTATCTCAGCTGGCCAGAGCATACGGTTCATACCCGTAGGGTCGGGGGTTCAAATCCCTCCGCCGCTACCATAGTGAATTAACGAGAAGTGGATATTCCACTTCTTTTTATTTATTAAGCTTTCCGCCTTATCTAAGATGAAATAATAATCCTTTTATACATAAAAAAGTTTCGTACTCATTTTTTTAGGGTAAAATGGTAAATAACTAATTATTAATTTTGAATTATGAATTTAAATTAATAATTAAAAAAAGAAATTAAAAATTAGAAATTAAAAATTGGCGCAGCCTACTAATTGACATAATGCTCAAGCTTGTGATAGAGTATTGTAGGATTTTTGCGCATAAGAATATTTCCTATGGGGACTATTTATTTTATGTTGTTTATGTAATAATCTATAAGTGGATTCTCTGTGGGGACTGCTGGTTTGCTGTTGCTTCGCAACAGCCCCCTGCGAGGACTACTAATTCTGGGTTGCTAAAGCAACAAACTATTAAGGATGCCCTCAAGAGGACTACAATTTCATGTTGCTTCGCAACAAACTATTAAGGATGCCCTCGGGAGGACTACTTATTTGAGTTGCTAAAGCAACAATTTTAAAGGATGCCCTCGGGAGGACTACTTATTTCATGTTGCTTCGCAACAAACTATTAAGGATGGAGGTGTGGTCAGGTGAGAGTGGGAATAACACTTGCTTGTACCGAATGTAAACAAAGAAATTATCAAACTACCAAGGATAAGAGGAAACAAACTGAAAGACTGGAATTCAGAAAGTATTGTAAGTTTTGTAATGCACATACTGTCCATAGGGAGATTAAGTAAGATCAGGGATGTGAATAATATTGGCTAAGAATAATGCACCTGCCAAAGACCAAGTTACAATGGCTACGCGCTGGGAAAACACTAAGACTTATTTTATTAGTGTTTATAATGAATTAAAAAAAGTACACTGGCCGGGTAGAACACAATTAGTTGCGTACACCGGGGTAGTATTATTTGCTGTAGTTTTAGTAGCGTCAATCATTTGGTTATTCGACACGGGTCTTTCCTTTTTGTTAGGAAGGCTGTTTGATCTATTTGCATAGCGTGGAGGAGGTGGTTCCAATTACTATAGAAGAATTGGATCCGATACAGGAACAAAATGATATTAAGCCCGAAAATAGGGGAGAATGGTATGTGGTGCATACCTATTCCGGCTATGAGAATAAAATAAAGGTCGATCTAACTAAAAGGGTAGAATCCATGAATATGCAGGATAAGATATTTGATATCATTATCCCCGAAGAACAGGAAGTAGAGTTTAAGGGTGGCAAAAGAAAAGTTGTTAACAAAAGGGTTTTTCCTGGTTATGTAATCGTTAATATGCTTATGGATGAGGACTCTTGGTATGTAGTGCGTCATACTCCAGGTGTTACCGGATTTGTAGGTAGTGGAACTAAACCGATTCCTCTCCAGCCTGAAGAAGTACAAAAAATACTTAAACAGATGGGGCTGGTGGAGAGTAAGCCGAAAATTATTGATGTAGTGGTAGGAGAAAACATCAGGGTTAAGACAGGGCCTTTTGCTAACTTCGAAGGTGTAGTTAAAGAATTATTGCCTGATAGAGGCAAAGTAAGAGTTAATATTTCCATGTTCGGCAGGGAAACTCCTGTAGAACTGGATTATGAACAAATTGATAAGTTGTAAGGAGGTGTAAATATGGCTAAAAGAGTTATGGGAAAAATATCTTTGCAAATTGCGGCTGGAAAAGCAACCCCAGCACCACCAGTTGGACCAGCTTTAGGTCAATATGGTGTAAACATAATGGGCTTTTGTAAAGATTACAATGCTAGAACTGCTAATCAAACGGGCTATATTGTACCGGTTGAAATTACAGTTTACGAGGACCGTTCTTTTTCATTTGAATTAAAATCTCCACCAGCATCAGACCTGCTTAAAAAGGCGGCCAGTGTTGATAAAGGTTCAGGTGAGCCAAATAAGAAAAAAATAGGCAAGGTTACTCGGGCTAAACTGGTAGAAATTGCCGAGACTAAAAAAGAAGACTTAAATGCGGGAGATATAGATGCCGCGATTAGGATGATTGAAGGAACTGCCCGCAGCATGGGTATAGAAGTAGTTGATTAAACTTTTTTAAATCGTGGGAGGATTAATCCGTAACCACAAGGAGGTAGAAAGATGAAAAGAGGAAAAGCCTATAAAGAGGCTAGTGGCAAAATTGACAAACATAAATTATATGAGCCTAAAGAAGC
>CAZYLY010000001.1:10661-32071 GCA_964648825.1 uncultured Syntrophomonadaceae bacterium | reverse complement strand
CTAATTTAATTTGGACTTCCACAGCTAAGTTTGATGAAACTGTGGAAGTCCATATTAAATTAGGGGTTGACCCTAGACATGCTGATCAACAAGTAAGGGGAACTGTAAGTCTCCCTCACGGAACTGGTAAGACTAGAAGGGTTTTAGTTTTTGCCAAAGGTGAAAAAATAAAAGAAGCTGAACTTGCCGGGGCTGATTATGTCGGCGGTGAAGAGTTGGCAGAAAAGATTCAAGGTGGCTGGTTTGACTTTGAGGTAGCAGTAGCTACTCCAGATATGATGGGTGTAGTAGGTAAACTAGGTAAGATTCTAGGTCCTAGAGGATTAATGCCTAACCCCAAAGCTGGTACAGTTACCTTTGATATTGAACGTACTATAAATGAATTAAAGGCAGGTAGGATTGAATACCGTGTAGATAAGAATGCTATTGTACACGTTCCTATTGGTAAAGCCTCTTTTGAAATGGAAAAATTACAAGAGAATTTAAATGCTTTTGCTGATGCCTTAGTTAAGGCTAAACCAGCAGCTGCCAAAGGACAATACATGCGCTCTGCTACAATATGCTCGACTATGAGCCCAGGTATTAAACTAAATCCTCTTGTATTAATGGCAACTAACAAGTAAAATAGAGTTGTTATTTTAATAAGTGAAAATTTTAACTGTAGACAGCCGGCGGCAATTGCCTTAATGAGATTAACTCACCTGCCGAGGTTTTATGAATAATTACACTAGAATTTTATTCGTGTTTTATTGAACCTCTGCTCTGTCTGCAGAGGTTTTTTTAATAAAATATTACTCTAATTATAGTGAATGTAGAATCAAATAATTATAAAGGGGGTGAATTAATGCCCAATCTAGAAAAAAAACAACAAGTTGTTAAAGAAATTGAGCAAAAACTTTCTGAGGCTAAATTAGTTGTATTTACAGATTATCGCGGTCTTTCCGTTAAGGAAATGACTGATTTAAGAAATCAACTTAGAGCTCCTGGGGTAGAATTTAAGGTACTTAAAAATACTATGACTGAATTTGCTCTGCAAAATTTAGGATATGACGAGCTTATTGAACACATCGTAGGTCCTAATGCGGTTTTATTTAGCAATGAAGACCCGGTAGCTCCGGCTAAAGCTATTTTTGATTTTATTAAAAAATACAAAAAGCTGGAAGTTAAGGTAGGGTTAGTCGAAGGCAAAATGATTGGAGCAGAACAAGTTAAAGCTCTAGCTGATCTACCACCCAGAGAAGTTCTGGTTGCTCAAGTCTTGGGAACCATGCAGGCGCCGATTACCAGTTTCGTTACTGTGCTTAATGCGAATATCACTGGTTTGGTAAGAGCTTTAGATCAAATTAGGGAACAACAAGAAGCTAGTTAAAAATTTATTAAAATTAATTTTGGGAGGTTTTTATTAATGAGTAAAGTTCAAGAAGTTATCGATATTGTTAAAGGTCTAACTGTTTTAGAATTATCCGAGCTAGTTAAAGCTTTAGAAGAAGAATTTGGTGTAAGCGCTGCGGCTCCTATGGCAGTAGCAGCAGCCCCTGTAGCTGGTGCAGCAGAACCTGTGGAAGAACAAACCGAATTTGATGCTATTTTAGTTTCTTCTGGAGATAAGAAGATTAATGTTATTAAGGTAGTTAGAGAAATTACTGGCTTAGGCTTAAAAGAAGCTAAAGCATTAGTTGACGAAGCTCCAAATCCGATTAAAGAAAAAGTTTCTAAAGAAGAAGCTAATGATATTAAAGCTAAAATCGAAGAAGCTGGCGGAACTGTAGAAGTAAAATAAGAAATATTAATTCTTAATTATTAAATTTGAATTTTAAATTTTGAATTAATGAAGGGAAAGCTTAGGCTTTCCCTATTTCTTTTTCTTAGACCCACTTTTTAACAACATAATGTAACAAGGAAAGCGTAGCTTTCCTACCTTGATTAAGAATTAAGAATTGAAAATCTAAATACTTGGCTGCATTAGAAAGGTATGCCCCTTACTGCGGGCCTTTCGCCTACTCCCTACCCCTTACTCCTCACGCCTTACACCTTACCTCACATTTTTCGCCTAACTTAGACATTGCTTACCTTAATTTTCTAGTATAATCTTAGACTAGGTTTAAAATTTAAAAAGAAGGGTAATGATGTAAATGACAAAAAACTTGGGGTTGTCTTTATTTCTAGCTCTAACCCTTATTTTAGGGTTAACGACCGGAGCCCTAGCTAGTACAGACTGGCATATTACTTGGAATGATGATGGTACTATTTTAGAAGAAGTATTTACTGATGACCAGGAGGAATTAGCGCTTTTAAGTAACTGGGGTTTTAGTCAGGGTGAAAGTGAAGGAAGTTATTATCGTAAGATTGAAAATTGGGAGTCATTTAACAACTTAGTAGGTAAATTGCCTATTGTAGTTAATACAAGTAATTGGCTGATTTTATATAATACTTCTATAGCTCTTGATTATAGTACAGAGTTTTTTACCATTGTGGAAGATAAAGATTTTAATTTGCTGCTAACAGTTCCGGGTTTTTATTATGGCAATTCAGGGGAAAAGGTTGCCGATATGACTAGCCAATGGAAGGTCTATCCGGGCTGGGAGAAATCGTTGAAAAAATCCTACCTTACTAAATGTATAACCTTTAATGGCTTTTATTTAGGACTATTTATTATTATTGTGGGATTAATATCTATCGGTGGGGTTTATATTAGATCAATTAGCCGGGTAAATCATTTAATTGAAGAAGAATATTCTATTGAAAATTATTTGGCTAGTTTAAATGAAGAGGAAACTGACGAAGAAACAGATGAAAAATAAAATGCTCAATAATCCTGTTGAATATATAAATGTGGACGAGCCATGCGCAGGTGAGGCGACGGAATATTTATATATTCAACTAACGCCAGATTATTTTAATAAATTGTTTTACATAATTATAGATAATTTTCTTGACTCGCATTTATTCTTGTGCTAACATTAATAATTGCCATTCCTATTATGTAATGGCAAAATTTGATTTTAGACCTAGTAAATACTTGTAACGAGGCGAGGTTGACGATTAACCTTGCTTTTCATTCGTTTAGGAATATTTTAAAGGGGTGAGCGTAAATTGGCCCATATTCAGGAATACGGAAAAGCAAAAAGGCTAAGTTACTCCCGAATTGATGAACCTATCGGACTTCCAAATCTTATTCAGGTACAATTAAGTTCATATCTGTGGTTTCGTGACCACGGCCTCAGGGAAGCTTTAAGTGAGGTTTTCCCTATTTCCGATTTTACCGGTAATTTGGATTTAGATTTTATTGATTATTCCATAGGTGAACCTAAGTACTCAGTTAATGAATGTAAGGAAAGGGATGTAAGTTATCAAGCGCCCTTGAAACTTAAGGTAAGATTAACTGAAAAGGAAACTGGGGAAATCAAGGAATCGGAAGTATACATGGGGGATTTGCCTCTGATGACCGATAAGGGTACCTTCATTATTAATGGAGCGGAAAGGGTTGTAGTTAGTCAGCTAGTTAAATCACCGGGTGTTTATTTTAGTGGTCGTCCAGATGTAGCTGGAAATATTTTATACGGTGCTACTATTATTCCTAATCGCGGTGCCTGGTTTGAATTAGAAATGGATAGTGCTGGGCTAATCTATACACGTATAGATAAGACTAGAAAAATTCCAGTAACTGTTTTATTAAGGGCTTTAGGTTATGAAACTAATGAAGACCTTTTGGAGCTCTATAATAATGATGAAACTATTGAAAAAACGCTGGAAAAAGATACTACTACTAATAAAAGTGAAGCTTTAATTGAGTTTTATCGCCGCTTAAGACCAGGTGAAATGGCTACTGAGGATGCGGCTAAAACTTTACTTAATAATCTGTTTTTTGATCCGCGCCGCTATGATTTAGCTAATGTCGGGCGCTACAAGGTTAATAAAAAACTGGAATTAGATATCCCCATAGAGACCCGTAATCTAACTTTAGAAGACATAACGACTACTATTGGTTATTTACTTAAACTTATAAATGGGGAAGGAAAAACGGACGTCATTGACCATTTAGGTAACAGAAGATTAAGGTCAATTGGCGAACTTCTTCAAAATCAGTTTAGAACTGGTTTAGTCAGAATGGAAAGGGTAGTAAGAGAGAGAATGAGTATTCATGATGTGGAAACTCTTACTCCTCAAGTATTAATTAATATTAGACCGATTACCGCCGCTGTGAAGGAATTCTTCGGCAGCTCGCAGTTATCGCAATTTATGGACCAAACTAATCCATTAGCGGAGCTTACACATAAAAGAAGACTTAGCGCCTTGGGCCCAGGGGGTTTAACCCGTGAGAGAGCCGGTTTCCAAGTCCGAGATGTTCACCATTCTCACTATGGCAGAATATGCCCGATTGAAACGCCGGAAGGACCTAACATAGGCTTAATTGGTTCCTTAGCTACTTATGGACAAGTGAATGATTACGGTTTTATTGAAACTCCCTACCGTAAGGTGGATAAAAAAACCGGGCGGGTTTTAAATGAAATCGAATATTTATCGGCTGATGAAGAAGATGAATATATTGTAGCGCAAGCTAATGCTCCCTTAGATGAAAACGGCTATTTTATAGAAGAGCGAGTTGAGGCTCGTTGGTTTGAAGAAATACTAGAAGTAACTATTGATCGGGTAGACTATATGGACGTTTCCCCTAAACAAGTTTTTAGTGTAGCTACTTCATTGATACCATTTTTGGAAAATGATGATGCTAACCGTGCACTTATGGGAGCAAACATGCAAAGACAAGCGGTACCTTTAATTAAAACTGAGGCACCGATAATAGGTACGGGACTGGAGCATAAATCAGCTAAAGATTCCGGGGCTGTAGTTTTGAGCAAGAAGGCGGGTACGGTTACCCATGTGAGTGCTAAAAAGATAATTATCCAAAATGACGAAGGTCAATTTGATAAATATGATTTGCTAAAGTTTATCCGTTCTAATCAGGGTACTTGTTATAATCAAAGACCGATTGTAGAAATTGGAGAACGGGTAGGAGCCGGGGATATTATTGCTGATGGACCTAGTACTGATAATGGCGAATTAGCTTTAGGTAAAAATGTTCTCGTAGCTTTTATGCCCTGGGAAGGCTATAACTATGAAGATGCTATTTTAATTTCGGAAAGATTAGTTAAGGAAGATGTCTTCACTTCTATTCATATTGAAGAATATGAGTGTGAAGCGCGTGATACTAAATTAGGGCCTGAAGAAATTACCCGCGATATTCCTAATGTATCAGAAGATATGTTAAAAAATTTAGATGAGTTTGGAGTAATTCGTGTAGGTGCTGAAGTAAGGCCGGACGATATTTTAGTCGGTAAAGTAACTCCTAAGGGGGAAACAGAGCTGACCCCGGAAGAACGGTTATTAAGGGCTATTTTTGGTGAAAAAGCCCGTGAAGTTAGGGATTCTTCGCTTAGGGTACCTCATGGAGAAGCCGGAAAAATCGTAGCTGTGAAAAGATTTTCCCGTGAAAATGGTGATGAACTTCCTCCAGGAGTTAATCAATTAGTACGTGTATATATTGCCCAAAAAAGAAAGATTTCCGAAGGGGATAAAATGGCAGGCCGTCACGGTAATAAAGGGGTTATTTCACGGATATTACCGGAAGAGGATATGCCGTTTTTAGCTGATGGTACTCCTATTCAGATTGTACTTAATCCTTTAGGGGTTCCTTCCCGTATGAATATCGGGCAAATATTGGAATGTCATTTAGGATGGTCAGCTAAAACTCTTGGGATTAGTGTAGCTACCCCAGTATTTGACGGAGCTAATGAAGAAGATATTTTCGAGAAGTTCCGCGAAGCCGGACTGCCGGAAAACGGTAAGACGATCCTTTATGATGGGCGTACTGGAGAGCCTTTTGATCATGAGATTACGGTAGGGTATGTCTATATGCTGAAATTAGCCCATCTAGTTGATGATAAAATTCATGCTAGATCGATTGGTCCCTACTCCTTAGTAACCCAGCAACCTTTAGGCGGGAAAGCTCAATTTGGCGGTCAAAGATTCGGGGAAATGGAAGTTTGGGCTTTAGAAGCCTATGGAGCCTCTTATACATTACAAGAGATTCTAACCGTTAAGTCTGATGATGTAGTTGGAAGGCTTAAAACTTATGAGTCAATTGTAAAAGGCGAAAACATTCCAGAGCCTGGTGTACCCGAAGGTTTTAAAGTATTAATTAAAGAATTACAAAGTCTTGCCTTAGATGTAAGAGTCTTATCAGGTGATGATGAAGAAATTCAGATTAAGGATATAGATATTGAAGTAAATGAAAGGGAAAAAGCTAAAGAATTAGGGGTGGAATTACCCGAATTAATAACTGAACCGCGGCACGATGGGATAATTGAACCTGATGATGACGATTTAGAAGAAGATATGGACGAAGATTTGGACGAAGATTTGGACGATGATGCTGATTATGAGATTGATGACTCTGATATTATAGATGATGACGATGATTTTAGTGATATAGCCGATGATTAAAACGAAAGTTGATTAAAGTTAATCAGCAATTATTCTTCTGGAAGGGAGAGACTAATTTGTTAGATGTCAACAATTTTGAACGCATTAAAATATCTTTAGCTTCCCCGGAGCAAATTCGCTCTTGGAGTAGTGGAGAAGTTAAAAAGCCGGAAACTATTAATTACAGAACCTTAAGACCGGAAAAGGAAGGGCTGTTCTGTGAAAAGATTTTTGGTCCGGTAAAAGACTGGGAATGTCATTGTGGCAAATATAAAAGGGTTAGACATAGGGGTATTGTGTGTGACCGCTGCGGAGTGGAAGTAACTACCTCCAAGGTGCGGCGGGAGAGAATGGGGCATATTGAATTAGCCGCTTCTGTTTGTCATATATGGTATCTTAAAGGCATACCCAGCCGGATGGGGCTGTTGCTTGATATGTCACCTAAAGTTTTAGAAAAAGTAATATATTTTGTTAATTATATTGTAATAGATCCAGGTGATACACCCTTACTTAGAAAACAGCTTTTAAATGAAAGGGAATATAGAGAAGCCCGGGAAAAATATGCCGATAGTTTCTTTGCTACTATAGGTGCTGAGGCAGTAAAACAATTACTGGCCGAGGTAGATTTAGAAAAAGAATCTTTGAATTTAAAAGAAGAAATTGCTACTACTACTGGGCAGCGTAAAAGCCGGGCTATAAGAAGATTAGAAGTAGTAGAATCATTTCGCCTTTCTACTAATAGTCCAGAATGGATGATTATGGACGTTTTACCCGTAATTCCTCCAGAATTACGTCCCATGGTGCAGCTTGATGGAGGACGTTTTGCTACTTCAGATTTGAATGACCTTTATAGAAGGGTTATAAATCGTAATAATCGTTTAAAAAGACTACTCGATTTAGGAGCTCCTGATATTATTGTGCGCAATGAAAAGCGTATGCTCCAAGAGGCGGTTGATGCCTTAATCGATAATGGCCGCCGGGGACGCCCTGTTACTGGTCCTGGTAATCGGGCTTTAAAATCCTTAAGTGATATGCTAAAAGGTAAACAAGGACGTTTCAGACAGAACTTATTAGGTAAAAGAGTTGACTATTCGGGTCGTTCGGTAATAGTAGTCGGACCTAATCTTAAAATGCACCAATGCGGACTACCAAAAGAAATGGCACTGGAGCTTTTTAAGCCTTTTGTTATGAAAAAGTTAGTTGATAGAGGCATCGCTTCTAATATTAAGAGTGCTAAAAAAATGGTGGAACGTGGTCGGGAAGAAGTATGGGATATTTTAGAAGATGTTATTAAAGAGCACCCGGTATTATTAAATCGGGCTCCGACTTTGCATCGTTTAGGTATTCAAGCCTTTGAACCTGTATTATTAATGTTAGCTAGTAACAATATTTTAAATCCTAAAGATGGTAAACCAGTAGTCACCCCAACTCAAGACATGGTTATTGGTATCTACTATTTAACTTATATAAGTGCAGAAAATTGGGCCAATGAAAGACCTAAAGCTTACAGCTCATCTGATGAAGCCCAAATGGCTTACAGGTTAGACCATATTAAATTGCACGAAAAAATTAAAGTAAAAATGGAGATGCCTGTGAAGTCAATAGATGAAGAAGAAAATTTAACTACTGAGAGCCAAATTATTGAGACTTCTGTCGGGAGGATTATTCTTAATGAGATTATTCCTGCCAGCCTAGGCTTTTTCAATCAAGTTATTGATAAGAAAACCTTAGGTAATATCGTATATGATTGTTATCGTACCGAGGGCAATGCTAAGACTGCCATTATGTTAGATGGTTTGAAAGCATTAGGTTTTCAATATGCTACCCAAGCTGGAGTAAGTGTAGGTGTAACTGATTTCCAAACTCCAGAAGCTAAGAGCCAGATTTTAGCAGAAGCTGATGAAAATGTTGATTCTATCGAAAGTGATTATATGTTAGGACTTCTAACTGATGAAGAAAGACATAATCAAGTCGTAGAAATTTGGAACCAAGCAACCGATGATATTACTGAAGCTTTAAAAGGAACTTTAAGTGAAGATAACCCTGTGTATATGATGGCTATATCAGGAGCTCGGGGTAATTTCCAACAGATTCGTCAGTTAGCTGGTATGCGTGGACTGATGGCGGATCCATCCGGGAAAATTATTGACTTGCCTATTAAGGCTAACTTCCGCGAAGGATTGACTGTTTTAGAATACTTTATATCTACCCACGGTGCACGTAAAGGGTTAGCAGATACGGCCTTAAGAACTGCCGACTCAGGTTATTTGACCCGCAGGTTAGTTGACGTATCACAGGATGTTATTGTTAGAGAAGTTGATTGTGAATCGGTAGAAGGTATATGGGTAGAAAAAATAATGGAAGGTTCACAGTTAATTGAGCCGTTGCAACAGCGTATTATCGGGCGTGTATCTGTTGATACTATATTACACCCCCAAACTGGTGAAGTGCTAATTAATGAAAATGAAATATTAAATGATGAACAAGGTATTGCCATTGAAAATGCCGGGATTGAAAAGGTAAAAATAAGAACGGTACTTACCTGCAAAACTAAACATGGAGTATGTAAAAAGTGTTACGGCAGAAATTTGGCTACTGGTTATGATGTGGAAATAGGCGAAGCTGTAGGAACCCTAGCCGCCCAATCTATAGGTGAGCCAGGCACCCAGCTTACTATGCGTACTTTCCATACTGGCGGAGTCGCGGGTGAGGATATTACGCGTGGTCTACCCCGAGTAGAAGAACTATTTGAAGTGCGTAAGCCGAAAGGGCAAGCAGTAGTGGCTGAAGCTACTGGTAAAGTTAGATTTGGCGAAAATAAGGGTAGAAGGCAAGTCGAAGTATTAGATGATAATAATGAAGAAATAGGGGCATATTTGGTTCATTACGGTTCTAGGCTTAAAGTAAATGAAGGTGATTTTGTAGAAATTGGTGATGCTTTAACTGAAGGGCCCTTAAACCCCCATGATATTCTTAAGACTAAGGGGCTTCAAGAAGTACAAAGATATTTACTCCAAGAAGTTCAGAAAGTTTATCGTTCCCAAGGGGTTGATATTAGCGATAAACATATTGAAATAATGATAAGACAAATGCTTAAAAAGGTTAAAATCGAAGATGCCGGTGACACTTCATTATTACCGGGAGCATTTGTAGATATTGTTAATTTTGAAGAAGAAAACCTGAAAACTATTACTAATGGTTTGCTGCCGGCCGTATGTTCGCCGATGCTATTAGGTATTACTAAAGCCTCGTTAAATACGGAATCGTTCTTATCAGCTGCGTCTTTCCAAGAAACTACTAAGGTATTAACCGAAGCAGCTATTAAAGGGAAAGTAGATAATTTAATCGGCTTAAAAGAAAATGTTATTATCGGGAAATTAATCCCCGCCGGTACCGGATACTCAATTTATCGGAAAACCGGAATTGTAGATACAACTGCTGAATCAGAAGTGATCACGGCGGAATAGTAAATAGTGGTAATACCTATTACAATGAATAAAATGTTTGACTGCATTCCTGCTAGGTGCTACAATATCTAAGTGCGTGGCAAGGATGCTCGCTTTTTACCTATGCTTAAATCAAGGTAAATTAGGGGAGGTAAGCTTTTGCCGCTTCAAGACTTAAAAAACATGGCTATAGTAATTGGTACTAAACAAGTTAAAAAAGCCATTACTAAAAACCAAGTTAAAAAAGTTTATATTGCCAGTGATGCAGAACCTCATATTATTGGGCCTATTAAGGACGCTTGTGAAGAGAACCTAGTTAACTTCGAAATGGTTGATACTATGGAGGGGCTAGGGAATGCGTGTGGAATAGATGTAGGCTCGGCAACAGTGGCTATACTTAATGATTAAACGGGGAAGGAGGTGCAAGGTATGCCGACAATAAATCAGCTAGTTAGAAAAGGTCGCACAAAAGGAGAAACTAAATCAACCGCACCAGCCCTTAAAAGCTGTCCGCAAAAAAGAGGAGTCTGTACCCGTGTTTATACTACTACTCCTAAAAAACCAAACTCCGCATTGCGTAAAATTGCTAGGGTAAGGTTGACTAATGGGATAGAAGTAACTGCATATATTCCCGGTATAGGACATAACCTCCAAGAGCACTCTGTGGTCTTAATTAGAGGCGGCAGGGTAAAAGACTTGCCGGGGGTTAGATATCATATTATCAGAGGGACTCTTGATGCTGCTGGGGTGCAAAACCGCAGTCAAAGCAGATCAAAATATGGGACCAAAAGACCTAAGAAGAAATAGGAGGGAGGCGCGATATGCCTAGGAAAGGGCCCGTTCCTAAGAGAGATGTACTGCCAGACCCCATTTATCATAGCAAGGTTTTCACTAAGCTAATTAATCAAATAATGGGGGATGGTAAAAAAGGTACAGCTGAAAGCATATGCTATGGGGCTTTGGAATTAATAGAAAAGAAGCAAGGCAAAGAACCCATGGAAGTTTTTGAAGAAGCTATGAAGAATATTACTCCTATTGTAGAAGTAAGGGCTAGACGGGTTGGCGGAGCTAACTATCAGGTTCCGGTTGAAGTAAGACCCGAAAGACGCCAGACTTTGGCAATAAGATGGCTAGTTACTTATGCCCGCAAACGGGGAGAAAAAACCATGGCTGAACGCTTAGCCGGAGAGATTATGGATGCTGCTAATTCTACCGGGGGCGCAGTTAAGAAAAAAGATGATACTCATAAGATGGCAGAAGCTAATAAAGCGTTTGCCCACTACCGTTGGTAGGATTATACCGAGGAGTGGTTGAATAATGACCGATAAGGCCGGACTGACTGCTATTAGAAATATTGGTATAATGGCTCATATAGACGCTGGAAAAACTACTACGACCGAAAGAATGCTATATTATTCAGGTAAAGTACATCGTATAGGTGAAGTAGATAAAGGTACAGCTACTATGGATTGGATGAGTCAGGAGCAGGAGCGCGGTATAACTATTACATCTGCGGCTACTACATGTATTTGGCAAAATCAGATTATTAACATAATCGACACGCCCGGGCATGTGGACTTTACGGTAGAGGTAGAGCGGTCATTACGCATACTTGATGGTGCTATTGGCATATTCTGCGCTGTTGCGGGGGTTCAACCCCAATCAGAAACTGTGTGGCGGCAAGCTGATAGATATCTAGTTCCTCGTATAGCATATATAAATAAAATGGATAGGATTGGAGCAGATTATTTCCATACTATTCAAATGATAGATGAAGTTTTAGGTTGTAACCCTCTTCCCGTTCAATTACCGATTGGGGTCGAGGATAATTATATAGGTATAATTGACATTCTAACTTCTAAAGCTTATATCTATGAAGATGAATTAGGGGAAAAGTATACAGTTAGGGATTTAACTGAGGAAGAAGCTAACCAAGCTAGCTATTACTACAATCTGTTACTGGAAAAACTATCCGAGTATGATGACAACATTCTTGAGAAATATCTTGAGGGTGAGGAAATCTCCTTAAGCGAGATTAAAAGTTCTTTGAGAAATGAAACAATTAAAAACCATGTTGTGCCAGTACTATGTGGATCATCCTTTAAAAATAAAGGTGTGCAAATGCTTTTAGATGCGGTTGTGGAATATTTACCTTCACCTCTTGATATACCTGCAGTTGAAGGTACTCACCCTAAAACAGGTGAGATGATTACACGTCCTACTGAAATAAAAGCTGGGATGTGTGCCTTAGCTTTTAAGGTAACATCTGATCCGTATGTAGGTAAACTAACTTATTTTAGAGTTTATTCAGGCAGTTTAAAAGTTGGACAGCATGTATATAACAGCACTAAAGATAAAAAAGAACGCATAACCAAGATTTTGAAGATGCATGCTAACCATAGGGAAGAAATCGAGGAAGCTTGTGCCGGAGATATCGTGGCGGCAGTAGGTTTTAAATTTACTGTAACCGGAGATACCCTTTGTGACGAAAAAGAGCCTATTATTTTGGAAGCTATCAGCTTTCCTGAACCAGTAATAGATGTAGCTATAGAAGCTAAAACTAAAGCTGATCAGGATAGAATAGGTGAAAGTTTACAAAGACTAGCTGAGGAAGACCCTACTTTTAGAACTAAACTTAACGAGGAAACGGGGCAAACCATAATTTCCGGGATGGGGGAATTACACCTGGAAATTATAGTAGATCGTTTGCTAAGAGAGTTTAAAGTTAATGCGAATGTAGGCAAACCTCAAGTTTCTTATAAAGAAACGATTAAAAATACTGCACAGGCGGAAGCAATTTTTGAACGACAGACGGGTGGCAGGGGACTTTTTGCTCATGTAAAAATAGAAACAAATCCGCTACCCGAAGGATCTGGCAAACAGTTTATTGACAAATCATCTCCCGACTATATACCTAAAGAATTTGTACCGGCAGTTAAAATAGGCGTTTTAGAAGCCCTGCAGGCAGGTATATTAGCTGGTTATCCGGTAGATGATGTGGAAATAACATTGCTGGGGGGCTCATTTCATGAAGTAGATTCAACTGAGCAGGCGTTCAAAGTTGCAGGCAGCATGGCAATCAAAGAAGGACTAAACAAAGCGGTATCATGTTTGCTAGAGCCGATTATGGATGTAGAAATAATTGCTCCCGAAGAATATGTCGGTGACGTAATAGCTGACTTAAATTCGAGGCGGGGAAGAGTTCTAGCGATGGAAGAAAACCGCGAAAGTAAAGTTATTAAAGGTACGGTGCCTTTGGCAGAAACTTTTGGCTATGCAACTAGTTTAAGATCTGCTAGTCAAGGACGAGCTACTTTTTCTATGCAGCTGAAAAATTATGCTGAGGTACCTGAATCGCGTAGCAAGGAAATTGTTGCCCGAAGATATGGATTGCCAATATAAGTTTTTCTTAAACTATCGTCATTTTTTAAGCCAATTAATAATGCAGATAGCACAAAAAGGAAAGAATTGAAAGGAAAGGTGAAAGACTAATGGCAAAGTCTAAATTTGAAAGAACAAAACCGCATTTAAACATTGGAACTATAGGCCATGTTGACCATGGTAAGACTACTTTAACTGCAGCTATAACTGCAATATTATCTACTAAAGGCGGAGCAACCAAAACATCTTATGATGCTATTGACAAAGCTCCTGAAGAAAGAGAAAGAGGTATTACCATTAATACTTCTCACGTAGAATACCAAACAGAAGCTAGACACTATGCTCACGTAGACTGCCCAGGTCATGCTGACTACATAAAGAACATGATTACTGGTGCAGCACAAATGGATGGTTCCATCTTAGTTGTTTCTTCTGCTGATGGTCCTATGCCTCAAACTAGAGAACACATTCTGCTTTCCAGACAAGTTGGAGTACCATATATCGTAGTATTTATGAACAAAGTTGATATGGTTGACGACGAAGAACTACTAGAACTAGTAGAAATGGAAGTAAGAGAATTATTAAGCGAATATGAATTCCCTGGTGATGATATTCCTGTAGTAAAAGGTTCAGCATTAAAAGCTTTAGAATGTGGCTGTGGCTCAACAGATTGTGAATGGTGCGGCCGTATTTGGGAACTAATGGATGCAGTTGATAGCTACATTCCGCTACCGGAAAGAGCCACTGATAAGCCATTCTTAATGCCGATTGAAGACGTATTCACAATTACTGGTCGTGGTACTGTTACTACTGGTAGAGTTGAAAGAGGCTCCGTTAAAGTCGGTGACGAAGTAGAAATCGTGGGCATGAGAGAAGAAACTCGCAAAACCGTTTGTACCGGGGTTGAAATGTTTAGAAAACTGCTCGATTATGCCGAAGCCGGAGATAATGTCGGAACTCTATTAAGAGGTGTAGACAGAAAAGAAGTGGAAAGAGGAATGGTTTTAGCAAAACCTGGAAGCATTAAGCCTCTTACCAGCTTTAATGCAGAAGTATATGTTCTAACTAAAGAAGAAGGCGGCAGACATACTCCGTTCTTTGGTGGATATAGACCTCAATTCTATTTCCGTACAACTGATGTAACTGGCATAATTGAATTACCTGAAGGGGTAGAAATGGTAATGCCTGGAGATAACATCCAAATGAAAATAGACTTAATTACTCCTATAGCTGTCGAAGAAGGATTAAGATTTGCTATAAGAGAAGGCGGAAGAACTGTAGGCGCCGGAGTTGTTACTTCTTTATAAGGAGTAAGGTGTGAGACGTAAGGAGTAAGGGGTAGGATGCCAAACGTAAAGGGATTGAAAAATCCTAAAAACCCCTTACTTATCCATAGGATAGTTGGGTTTTTCCTTACCATACACCCGGCAGCGTGTATTATATAGCAAGTCTAAGGAGGTAAAGACAATAGTGAGTGGCCAACAAAAAGTGAGAATAAGACTAAAGGCATTTGATCATAAGGTATTAGATCAGTCCTCACAAAAAATTGTGGAAACAGCTAAGAAAAATGGCTCTGATGTATCAGGCCCTATTCCTTTGCCCACAGAAAAAAATATTTATACAATTTTAAGATCGCCTCATGTTAATAAGGATTCGCGTGAGCAGTTTGAAATGAGGACTCACAAACGTTTAATAGATATATTAGACCCTAACCCTAAAACTATAGATGCTCTGATGCACTTGGATCTACCTTCAGGAGTAGACATAGAGATCAAGTTATAGGTGAGGATCGGTGCTTAAAAGATAAGTGGGTACTTTTTAAGTCTTTTAGGCAGTAAAATACCGAAAAATAGAAGTGAAGTTGGAACTCCCGCTTCCAACCAATCACGAAGAAAAACTCAAACTAGGAGGTAGAATTAAGATGGCTGGTAATGTTAAAAAGGCTATCATGGGCATTAAAGTGGGTATGACGCAGATTTATACCCCCGAGGGGAAAGCAATTCCCGTTACTGTGGTAGAAGCAGGGCCTTGCACCGTTTTGCAAAAGAAGAAAGTCGAAACTGATGGCTATAATGCAATACAGGTAGGCTTTTACAACCTGAAAGAAAAGTTAGCGAATAAACCGACTAAAGGACACTTTAAAAAAGCTAATGTAAAGCCTTTGCGCCACATTAGAGAATTTAAAGTAGACAATGTAGATGATTTTGAAATTGGGCAAGAAATTAATGTCGGGATTTTTGCTGAAGGCGATGTAATTGATATTACAGGTACTTCCAAAGGGAAGGGCTTTGCTGGTTCAGTAAAAAGGCATAATTTCGCTCGTGGTTCGATGGGGCATGGATCCAAATATCATCGTGGTCCAGGTTCACTAGGAGCTAAGGGACCGGCTCGGGTATTTAAAGGCAGAAAGCTACCCGGTAGAATGGGCGGAGAAAGAGTTACTGTTCAATGCTTGAAGGTAGTAAAAGTCTATGCGGATAGAAACCTTATCCTGATTAAAGGTGCAATCCCAGGGCCCAAAAGAGGTCTTGTTATCATAAAGGATTCAGTTAAAGCTTAAGCAGTATAAAACTTATGCTTAAGATAGACTGATATTGAGGAGGTTAGAAAATTGCCTAAAGTTACATTATATGATATGAGCGGGGCCCCCATTGGTGAACTGGAATTAAATGATAATGTTTTTGGCATAGAGCCTAATGAGGCTGTTATGGCCGATTTTGTTAAAATGCAGTTAGCTAATAAACGTCAAGGGACCCACTCTACTAAAACTAGAGCTGAGGTTAGAGGCGGCGGCAGAAAACCGTGGCGGCAAAAAGGAACGGGTCGTGCTCGGGTAGGTAGTACCAGAAATCCAGTCTGGATTGGCGGAGGAGTAGCATTTGGCCCCAGACCAAAGGATTATTCTTACAAACTACCTAAAAAGGTTAGAAGATTAGCGATGAAGTCAGCACTGTCGACTAAGGTTAAAGATAATACCATCATAGTGGTAGATAAGCTTTTCTTTGAAGAACCGAAAACTAAATCGATGGTAGCAACTTTACAAGCTCTTAATATTGCTAATAAAACTTTAGTAGTTACTGCTGACGGTGATGTTAATGTTACTAAATCAGCACGCAATATCCCGGGAGTTAAGCCAGTAAGAGTAGACTATGTTAATGTTTATGATTTACTAAAATATGACACTTTACTCATAACTAAAGATGCGGTAGCTCGAGTAGAGGAGGTGTTTGCCTAAATGAAAGATTTTAGAGATATTATCATAAAGCCAGTAGTTACAGAAAAATCTATGGATTTACTAGCTGATAATAAATACACCTTTATCGTAGATAGAAAGGCTAATAAAACTGAAATTAAAAATGCTATTGAAGGTATTTTTAAGGTTAAGGTAGATAAAGTTGCTACTATGATAGTAAAAGGCAAAGTGAAACGTATGGGTAGATTTGAAGGCAAAACGCCGAATCGCAAAAAAGCTATTGTGACTTTAAAACCGGGACATAAAATTCGCTTATTTGATGGTATGTAGTCAGGTGGCTTTAAGGAGGGAAAGAATTTAATGGCTATCAAAAAATTTAGGCCAACAACACCAAGTAGAAGACAAATGACTATTTTGTCGTTTGATCAATTAACTAAAAAAGAACCGGAAAAAAGTCTTACTGCCCCCTTGAAGAAAACTGCCGGTCGTAATGCGCTCGGACGCATGACAGTAAGACATCGCGGTGGCGGACATAAAAGACTTTATCGCTTAGTTGATTTTAAGCGCACTAAGGAAAGTGTTCCTGCGAAGGTGGCGGCTATTGAATATGATCCTAACCGTTCAGCAAATATAGCCCTGTTACATTATGCTGATGGCAAAAAAGCTTATATAATTGCTCCCCTTAATTTGAAAGTAGGGGATATAGTAGAAGCTGGACCAGGAGCTGATATTAAGCCGGGTAACTCTTTACAACTTAGAGACATACCGGTAGGATCACTAATTCATAATATTGAACTAAAACCAGGCAAAGGTGGGCAACTAGTACGCTCCGCTGGTACAGTAGCACAATTAATGGCTAAAGAAGGAAATTATGCTCATGTTAGACTTCCTTCTAGTGAAGTACGCTTAATCCATTTAAGCTGCCGGGCCACTATTGGGCAAGTAGGCAATCTGGATCATGAAAATATTACTATTGGGAAAGCTGGAAAATCCCGTTGGTTAGGCAAAAGACCTTCGGTTAGAGGTTCAGTTATGAATCCGACTGACCACCCGCATGGCGGTGGGGAAGGTCGTGCTCCAATCGGCAGAAAGTATCCGGTATCACCTTGGGGTAAGATTGCTATAGGTGGTAAAACTCGCAGGAAAAAACCATCCGACAATATGATTGTACGGAAACGTAAGTAAGAAGGAGGTCTTTAGATGGGCAGGTCATTAAAAAAAGGACCTTACTATGAAGAAAAGCTGTTAAAAAGAATAGAAGATATGAATGACGCTAATCAGAAAAAAGTTCTGAAAACTTGGTCAAGACGTACTACTATTATGCCGCAAATGATTGGTCATACTATTGCAGTACACGATGGCCGCAAACATATTCCGGTATATGTTACTGAAGATATGGTGGGAATGAAGTTAGGCGAATTTGCTCCTACTAGAACTTACCGGGGTCATGCCGGAAAGAACGAAAAATCTAGTAAAGCCAGATAGAAAGGAGGAAATTTATTATGGAAGAAGCAAGAGCCGTTGCTCGCTATTTGAGAATATCTCCTTTTAAGGCTCGTCAGGTAGCTGATTTGGTTAGAGGTAAGGATGTTAAAGAAGCTTTAGGAATATTAAGATATACAAATAAAAGGTCAGCACCCCTTATTAATAAGGTGTTACAATCGGCCGTAGCTAATGCGGAACATAATTATGATATGGATTCTGACGACCTATTTGTATCAGAAATAATGATAGATGAAGGGCCAATAATTAAACGTATGCGCCCTAGAGCTTATGGTAGAGCAGATGTTAGACGCCATAGAACTAGTCATATAACAGTTGTGCTCAGGGAAAGGGAGGTTAAATAGTGGGTCAAAAGGTTCATCCAAAAGGATTTAGAATCGGCGTTATTCGCGATTGGGATTCGAACTGGTATGCGGACAGAGATTATACCGATCTTTTACACGAAGACTACAAAGTAAGAAACACCATTAAAGATCGTTTCTATGCTGCAGGGGTTGCCAAGGTTGAAATCCAGAGAACCGGTAATAGAATGAGAGTTACTATCCATACTGCCAAACCCGGAATTATAATTGGCCGCGGGGGTACGGAAGTAGAACAGTTAAAAAATGATTTAACTAAAATGACAGGCAAGAATGTCAATATTAATATACAAGAAATTAAAAAGCCTGAAATAGATGCTCAAATAGTAGCTGAAAATGTAGCCCAACAATTGGAAAAGAGAGTTTCTTTTAGAAGAGCTATGAAGCAAACTGTAAGCAGAACTATGCGTGCTGGCGGTGAAGGGATAAGAATTGCTATATCTGGACGTTTAGGCGGAGCTGAAATAGCTAGAACTGAATGGTATTCGGAAGGCAAAGTACCCCTTCATACACTAAGAGCCGATATTGATTACGGCTTCGCAGAAGCTAATACTACTTACGGTAAACTTGGGGTTAAGGTCTGGATTAACCGGGGAGAGATTTTACCGGAAGCTAAGAAAAGACCTAATCAGAATGTAGTGGAGGAGGCAGATAAATAATGCTTACCCCAAAAAGAGTTAAGCGCAGAAAGCAACACCGTCCTAGTCTGGCTGGAAAAGCTAACAAGGGCAATACCATAACTTACGGTGACTATGGCTTACAAGCTTTAGAACCGGCTTGGATAACTAATAGACAAATTGAAGCTGCTCGTATCGCTATTAATAGATACATCAAAAGAGGCGGAAAGTTATGGATTAAAATATTTCCTGATAGACCCTTAACCGTTAAACCAGCGGAAACTCGTATGGGTAAAGGGAAAGGTTCTCCAGAACACTGGGTAGCTGTAGTTAAACCCGGCAGAATAATGTTTGAACTTTCCGGGGTAAATGAAGAAGTTGCTAGAGAGGCTATGCGACTTGCCGCACACAAACTTCCGGTTAAATGTAAGTTTGTAAAAAGAGAAGAAATGGGTGGTGAGGTTAGTGAAAGCTAATAAAATGAGAGAACTAACCGATGCAGAGTTAAATAAAAAAGTATCCGACTATAAAGAAGAATTATTTAATCTAAGATTTCAACTTGCTACCGGTCAGTTAGATAATCCTATGAGAATTAGGGATGTTAAAAGAAATATTGCCAGATGTAAAACAGTATTAAGGCAACGGGAGCTTGCTGAAAAGTAATAGTTTAAAGGAGGTCTGACGGTGACGGAAAACCGTGGAAATAGAAAAGTCAGGTTAGGCACAGTTACGAGTGACAAAATGGAGAAAACCATTACAGTAAGTGTGGAAACTGTGAAACGGCATCCTTTATATAAAAAGACTATTAAAACTAGTAAAAAGTATAAAGTGCATGACGAAAATAACGAAGCCAAAGCGGGCGATATTGTAAGAATCATGGAAACTCGCCCCTTAAGTAAAGATAAAAGATGGAGACTTTTAGAAATAGTTAAGAAAGCTAAGACTTTACAATAAGCCTAGAATCGAAGGGAGTTTTATAACATGATTCAACAGGAAACTATGCTCCAAGTAGGTGATAACACCGGGGCTAAAAGGGTCTTATGTATAAAGGTTCTGGGTGGTTCTAAGAAGAGATATGCTACGGTAGGTGATGTAATAATTGCATCAGTTAAGGAAGCCTCTCCTGGTGGAGTAGTCAAAAAGGGAGATGTAGTTAAAGCTGTAGTAGTTAGAACCAAAAAAGAAGTTAGACGCAATGATGGTTCATATATAGCGTTTTCAGAAAATGCCGCAGTCATCATTGATGATAACCATAACCCCAAAGGTACCCGTATTTTTGGACCGGTAGCCAGGGAACTAAGGGAAAGAAATTTTATGAAAATTGTATCTTTGGCTCCAGAAGTCCTTTAGTCGATGGAGGTGTAGTAATTGCGTATCAAAAAGGGTGATACAGTCCTAGTAACAACTGGTAAGGACACCGGTAAAAAGGGTAAAGTACTTAGGGTAATACCTAAAGAAAATCGGCTGGTGGTGGAAGGTGTAAATAGAGTTAAAAAACATCAAAAACCAACTCGGGCATTACCGCAGGGAGGAATTAACAGAATAGAAGCACCATTTAATCTATCTAATGTTATGTTGCTATGTGGTAAATGTCATAAGCCGACCCGAATAAGTGTTAAGATTTTGCAAAATAACGAAAAAGTAAGAGTATGTAAAAAATGCGGAGAAATATTAGACTAAATCTCCATGAAGGGAGGCTAGCTGTGGATGGCCAGGCTGTATGAACAATATAAAGGAGAAATAACTCCAAAACTTATGGAGAAATTTCAATATAAAAATGTTATGCAAGTACCCCGGGTTGATAGAGTAGTTCTAAATATCGGTGTGGGAGAAGCTATACAAAATCCCAAAGCGCTTGATGGAGCAGTTAATGACCTTACCATAATTTCCGGGCAAAAACCGGTTATAACCAGAGCGAAAAATTCTATTGCTGGTTTTAAGCTAAGAGAAGGAATGGCGATTGGTTGTAAAGTTACCTTACGGGGCGAAAGAATGTATGATTTCTTAGATAGACTTATTAATTTTGCTCTGCCTAGAGTACGTGACTTTAGAGGGGTATCAGCTAATGCCTTTGATGGTAGGGGTAATTATTCATTAGGAATTAAAGAACAAACTATTTTCCCCGAAATTGAGTATGACAAAATAGACAAAATTAGAGGTTTGGAAGTTGTAATAGTAACAACGGCCAAGACTGATGAAGAAGCTAGAGAACTTTTAAAAGAAATGGGAATGCCATTTAGATAGGGGGTATAAAGATGGCTAAAAAAGCAATGATTGCTAAGCAACAAAGGCCTCAAAAGTATGAAGTACGTACCTATAACCGTTGCAAGATATGTGGAAGACCTAGAGCTTATATGCGGAAGTTTGGGATGTGCAGGATTTGCTTTAGAGAGCTCGCCCATAAGGGAGAACTCCCCGGAGTAACCAA
>CAZYLY010000001.1:8924-10627 GCA_964648825.1 uncultured Syntrophomonadaceae bacterium | reverse complement strand
CGATTTTCTGACACGTATCAGAAACGGGAATATGGTCATGCATGAAACCGTTGAGGTACCCAGTTCCAAACTAAAAATGGGCATTGCCCAGATTTTAAAGGAAGAAGGGTATATCAAGGATTATGAATATATTGCAGATAGTAAGCAAGGAGTTATAAGAGTATACCTTAAGTATGGCCAAAACAAAGAAAAGGTCATCACAGGGTTAAAAAGAATTAGTAAACCCGGACTGCGGGTATATGTTAAAAAAGACGAAGTACCAAAAGTTTTGGGTGGACTTGGAACAGCGATTATATCCACTTCACAAGGCTTAATGGCTGATAAAAACGCCCGCAAACAAGGCTTGGGCGGCGAAGTAATATGTTATATCTGGTAGCTGAAGGAGGAGTGAATAGTGTCACGAATTGGTAAGAAGCCTATCAGTCTACCCCCAGGCGTAGAAGTGAAAAGGGATGGCAGCATAATTACGGTAAAAGGACCTAAAGGAACTTTAACCCAAGATATTCCAGAAGAAATCAGTTTTGTTCTGGAAGATGGTCAATTATTAATGCAAAGGCCTAGTGATGATAAAAAACATCGCTCATTACACGGATTAAGCCGCGCCTTATTAGCTAATATGGTCGAAGGTGTAACTAATGGCTTTGAGAAGAAACTGGAATTAGTAGGGGTTGGATATAGGGCGCAATTACAAGGTAATAAACTTGTAATTAGCATTGGTTTTTCCCATCCGGTCGAGATAGATCCGCCGGAAGGAATTGAATTTGAAGTGCCAGCGGTAACTAAAATTACGGTTAAGGGCATTGATAAACAACTGGTGGGCAATACTGCAGCTCATATTCGCGCTATAAGAAAACCTGAACCTTATAAAGGTAAAGGTATTAAATACGAAAATGAGGTTATCAGACGTAAGGCTGGTAAAGCAGGTGCTAAATAGCATTGGGAAGGAGTGACCAAGTTGTTTAAGAAACCCAATAGAAAGCTAAATCGCAAGAGTAAACATATAAGAGTTCGTAAAAAAGTATCTGGTACGGCTGAAAGCCCCAGGCTTTGTGTATATAAAAGTTTAAATCATATATACGCCCAGATAATTGATGACCAAAAAGGCATAACTTTAGTAGCAGCATCTACCTTAGATAAAGAATTGAGTGATTTACCTTCTAAGGCAAATCTCGAAGCAGCTAAAAAAGTAGGTGCCCAAATTGCTCAAAAAGCACAAGCTAAAGGCATTACCTCGGTAGTTTTTGACCGTGGTGGATATAAATACCATGGAAAGGTAGCCGCCTTGGCTGATGCAGCCAGAGAAGGTGGCCTACAATTCTAACTTTGGAAGCTAGGAGGGAAACGATGATTGACAAAGAACAAGCAGCTCCAGAATTTGTAGAAAAAGTAGTTAATATTAGAAGAGTTGCTAAAGTTGTTAAAGGTGGACGGAGATTTAGCTTTAGTGCCCTAGTGGTCGTCGGTGACGAAAAAGGCCGGGTAGGAGCTGGCAAGGGTAAAGCAGTTGAAGTGCCGGAAGCAATTAGAAAAGCAATTGAGGATGCTAAGAAAAACTTAATTAATATACCTTTAATCGATGAAAGAACTATTCCCCATTCACTAATAGGCAGATATGGTGCGGGTCAAGTGTTACTAAAACCTGCAGCTCCTGGTACCGGCGTTATTGCTGGCGCTACCACCATCAGCAATGTGCATGGCTTTGT
>CAZYLY010000001.1:6337-8914 GCA_964648825.1 uncultured Syntrophomonadaceae bacterium | reverse complement strand
GTGGTCCGGTGAGAGCAGTTTTAGAAGCTGCTGGAGTTAAAGATATTTTGACCAAATCACTTGGTTCATCAAATCCTATTAGTATGGTTAATGCAACAATGCAAGGGCTGAGTAGTCTAAAAAGAGCCGAAGAAGTTGCAAGACAAAGGGGTAAAACCATTGACGAGATACTAGGCTAAGGAGGGATACACTTGGCTGGGCAGATTAAAATTACTTGGACAAAAAGCAGTATTGGTTGTCCCAAAACCCAAAAAGCAACCATAGAAAGCTTAGGTTTAAGAAAGCTAAACCACAGTGTTATAAAAGAAGATTGTCCAGAAATTAGAGGACAAGTAAATAAAGTTAAACATCTCTTAACTGTAGAAGAATTATAGGGAGGTTTTAAAAGTGAAATTACATGAACTAAAATCTCCACCTGGTGCTAATAAACGCACCAAAAGAGTAGGAAGAGGTCCCGGTTCCGGACATGGAAAAACTTCTACCCGCGGACATAAAGGACAAAAAGCTCGTTCAGGTGGTGGAGTAAGACCTGGTTTTGAGGGCGGACAAATGCCATTACAAAGAAGAATTCCTAAACGTGGTTTTACTAATATCTTTAAAAAGGAATTCGCTCTAGTTAATGTTAAAGACCTTAACATCTTTGCAGATGGTACTGAAGTAACTCCAGAACTTTTACAAGCTAATGGCTTAATTAAAAAAGTTAATGATGGAGTTAAAATATTAGGTGACGGAGAATTAGAAAAGAAATTAACCATAAAAGCCCACAAAATAAGTAAACAAGCTGAGGAAAAAGTTGTTGCTAAGGGCGGCAAAGTAGAGGTGATTTAATGCTAGGGTCATTTGGGCAGGCATTTAAAGTCGGAGATTTAAGAAGAAAACTATTATTTACGCTTATGATGATATTTGTATTTAGAATAGGTGCTCATATTCCGGTCCCCGGAATTAACCCTGAAGCTCTGCAAGAGTTATTAAAGGGGCAGTTGTTCGGTTTTTTCGATATTATATCGGGGGGAGCATTTAAAAGATTTAGTATTTTTGCTATGAGTATAACCCCGTATATTAACGCTTCGATTATAATGAACCTTCTGCAAGTAATAATTCCTCGTTTAGATGAACTAGCCAAAGAAGGCGAGGAAGGTAGAAAAATTATAGCCCAATATATTCGTTATGGAACTATTGTGTTAGCCTTTATTCAAGCAATGGGAATGTCCTTTGCCTTAGGCAGAACTGGTGCCATAGCTACTCCGGGTATAGGTTCATACCTAATTATTGCGGTTTCATTAACGGCCGGAACTGCTTTCTTAATGTGGATTGGTGAAATGATTACCGAAAACGGTATAGGTAATGGTATTTCCTTAATTATTTTTGCCGGTATTGTTTCCAGACTTCCTAGCCAAATTGGCGGTGTAGGTCAGGAATTATCAGGAGGAATAATTGGAGCATTCAATATTATGTTATTTATAATTATAGCATTAGCTATAATAGTAGCCATAATTGCTGTAAACGAAGGGCAGCGTAGAATACCAGTACAGTATGCTAAGCGAGTTGTAGGAAGAAAATTATATGGTGGGCAAAGTACCTTTTTACCTATTAAGGTAAACGCGGCTGGGGTTATCCCTATTATCTTTGCTATGGCATTGATGATGTTTCCTGCTACAATCGCTTCTTGGTCAGACCCTAGTTCTACCATTAACCAATTTTTGAATACGTATTTTCATTTTGGTAGTGTAGCATATAATCTCTTTTACTTTGTATTAATTGTATTTTTCACCTACTTCTATGTGGCTATAATATTTAACCCTATGGATGTAGCGGAAAATATTAAAAAGTATGGCGGATTTGTACCAGGGATAAGACCGGGCAGACCTACAGCTGAATATATTGATAAAATATTATCTAAGTTAACTCTTGCTGGTGGTGTATTTCTAGGCTTTATAGCCATACTGCCCAACTTTGTTATTGGATTAACTGGTGTTACTAGTTTATGGTTTGGCGGTACCGCATTATTAATCGTAGTCGGAGTTGCACTTGATACGATGAAACAAATAGAGTCACATTTATTGTTAAGAAGCTACGAAGGTTTTGTAAAATAGGAGATGATTTAGGTGAATATTATCCTTATGGGCCCTCCCGGAGCAGGTAAGGGTACACAAGCGGAGTTAATTAAAAACGATTACCCGATTCCCCATATTGCTACTGGCGATATATTCAGAGAAGCGGTTAGCAATGAAACGGAATTAGGAATCGAAGCAAAACGGTATATGGATGAAGGTAAACTAGTACCTGATGAAGTAACCATAGGGATTGTAAAGGAAAGATTAGCTCAAGATGATTGTAAAGCTGGTTTCTTATTAGACGGGTTTCCCCGTACAGTAGTGCAAGCTAAAGCTTTAGATGAAGTAATGGCGGCATTAAATAGTAAGATCGAAGCAGCAATTAATATATCAGTTCCAGATGAAATTCTAATGGAGCGTATTTCCAATCGGATTAGCTGCAAAAATTGTAAAACAGTATATAATTTAAAGTTTAACCCACCCAAAGAAGCAGGTAACTGTGATAAATGCGGCGGAGAGCTAG
>CAZYLY010000001.1:0-6327 GCA_964648825.1 uncultured Syntrophomonadaceae bacterium | reverse complement strand
TACTATGAACAACAAGGTATTATATATGAGTTTGATGGATATCGTGATAGCAAAGAAGTATTTGCCGATATCAAAAAACTACTGGAGAGTCTTTAAATGATTATTCTTAAAACTCCGGAAGAAATCGGCAAAATGAGGATTGCTGGTGCGGTAGTAGCTGAAATTTTAAGTATCTTAGAGGAAAAAGTAAAACCGGGTACTACTACAGCTAACCTTAATGCTATTGCCGAGCATGAGTCTAAAAAGCGTAATGCTATTCCGGTTTTTAAAAATTATCCCAATCCTAGAGGGGGACGCTCCTTTCCCGGTGCAATTTGTGCCTCAGTTAATGAGGAAGTTGTCCACGGGGTACCTAGTAATCGCGAATTGAAAGAAGGCGATATACTAAGTATTGATTTTGGAGTAATAGTAAACGGCTTTGCCGGGGATTCAGCTTTAACTATTCCAGTGGGCGAAGTAGACGAAAAAGCGTCCCGCTTAATCAAGGTTACGGAAGAAGCTTTGATGCTGGGAATAGAAAATGCAGTTGTAGGGAAAAGACTAGGAGCAATTTCTAACGCTGTTCAGACTCATGCTGAGAAAAACGGATTCTCCGTAGTTAGGGATTTTGTAGGACACGGTATAGGCAGGGATATGCATGAAGACCCGCCCATTCCGAATTTTGGAAGAATTAATAGTGGTCCAATATTAAAAGAAGGAATGACATTAGCTATTGAACCGATGCTAAATATTGGAACCCACAAAATTTATGTTAAAATGGATGAATGGACGGTTGTTACCCGTGATGGCAAATATTCAGCTCATTTTGAACATACTATTGCAATAACCAACCATGGTCCGGAAATTCTAACTTTACGGTAATGGGGGTGGCTGTCAGTAGTGGATGAAAGAATAGGCAAAGTAGCATACTCAAAAGCTGGACGTGATGAAGGGAAAATGTTTGTAGTTATTAACATAGTAAAAAATAATTTTGCCATATTAGCTGATGGCGATTTAAGGAAAATTGAAAATCCTAAGCTTAAAAATTTGAAACATGTTAATATTACGAACTCAGTAGCGGAGGAAGTCCAGGCTTGTTTAAGCAAAGGCGAATTGCCTGATAACCATGTAATTCGCAAAAATTTAAAAAGATTGCAAGAGGTGCAAGAGGGTAAGAAACGTGATGGGAAGGAGGTCTGGTAAATGGCTAAGGACGATATGATAGAGGTCGAGGGAACAGTTCTTGAACCACTACCAAATGCTATGTTCAAAGTGGAACTAGAAAACGGCCATAAGGTCCTCGCCCATATATCCGGGAAAATGCGCATGAACTTCATCAGAATTTTACCGGGTGATAAGGTGATGGTGGAGTTATCGCCCTATGATTTGAATCGTGGAAGAATTATATATCGCTTTAAGTAGGTTCCTTAAGTCAAAGTCGAGGAGGTATTAATTTGAAAGTAAAACCCTCAGTTAAGCCCATGTGTGAAAAATGTAAGGTAATTAAACGCAAAGGCAGAGTAATGGTAATATGTGAAAATCCGAAGCATAAACAGGTACAAGGCTAAAAAACAGGAGGTGAATAATTTTGGCAAGAATAGCGGGTGTTGATTTACCACGCGACAAAAGAGTTGAAGTATCATTAACTTATATTTTTGGTATTGGAAGACCTTCAGCAGTGAAAATACTAACTGAAGCAGGTATAAATCCTGATACAAGAGTGAAAGATTTAACCGAGGAAGAAGTTTCCAAATTAAGAGAAATTATTGAAAAGAGTTATACAGTTGAAGGGGATCTTCGTAGACAGGTTAACTTAGATATTAAACGTTTAATGGATTTAGGTTGTTATAGAGGACTTCGCCATCGTCGTAGTTTACCAGTAAGAGGACAAAAAACTAAGACTAATGCAAGAACTCGTAAAGGACCGAAACGGACTGCTACGGGTAAGAAAAAATAGCCATAGAAGGGGGATAAATGCGTGGCACGAAGAACAACCACAAGGGTTAAAAGACGTGAAAAAAAGAATATTGACCAAGGTATTGCTCATATCAAATCGACCTTTAATAATACAATCATTTCCATAACTGATAAACATGGAAATGCAATTTCTTGGGCAAGTGCGGGTAGTTCAGGCTTTAAGGGCTCCAGAAAAAGCACTCCTTTTGCGGCCCAGCAAGCAGCTGAAAATGCAGCTAGAGCAGCCATGGAACACGGCTTAAAAGAAGTAGAATGTTATGTAAAAGGTCCTGGTGCCGGTCGTGAAGCGGCAATTAGATCACTACAAGCCGCGGGGCTTGAAGTTAGCGTTATTAAAGATGTTACTCCCATTCCACATAATGGTTGTAGACCACCGAAGAGAAGAAGAGTATAAGGATAAGGAGGTAAGCGTTTAAGTGGGAAGATATACCGAATCAGTTTGTCGTCAGTGCCGTCGGGAAGGAGAAAAACTATTTCTTAAAGGAGATAGATGTTACTCTGAGAAGTGCTCGGTGGAAAAAAGACCCTATGCGCCTGGTGTGCACGGACAAGGACGTAGACAAAAACCTAGTGAATATGGTCTCCAACTAAGGGAAAAACAAAAAATGAGAAGAACTTATGGAATTTTGGAAAAACAATTCCGTAAGTATTTTGATAAGGCTGATCGCCAAAAGGGTATTACCGGTGAAAATCTTTTGATTTTAATCGAAAGAAGATTGGATAATATCGTATATAGATTAGGATTTGCTTCTTCCCGAAAGGAAGCACGTCAACTTGTAAACCATGGACATTTTACTATTAATGGTAGAAAAGCTAATATTCCGTCCATGCTACTTAAAGTAGGCGATGTAGTCCAAGTAAGGGAAAAGAGCAGATCATTAGATAAGTTCCAAGAACTTAAGGAACAGGCAGCTTACAAAACTCCGCCCGAATGGTTAAGTGTAGATGTAGATAACTTAACCGGCAGTGTTTTAGCCTTTCCGATTAGGGAACAAATTGATACTCAGGTTACAGAACAACTGATAGTAGAACTATACTCTAGATAGAATAAAAAACCTCTAAGAAGGAGGGGATAAATTAGATGCTAGAGATGGAAAAACCAAAAATTGAATGTGTGGAAAAAATACCCGAGAAGAATTATGGAAAGTTTGTCATTGAACCGCTAGAAAGAGGGTATGGTACTACCCTAGGCAATTCTTTACGTAGAGTTCTATTATCGTCCTTACCCGGTGCCGCAGTAACATCTATCAAAATCGATGGAGTGTTACACGAATTTTCGGCTATGCCCAACATAGTTGAGGATACTACCGAATTAATTCTAAACATCAAAAAAATGATTATGCGTTATGATGGAACAGAGCGTAAAATCATTAGGTTTGAGCAAGAAGGGCCCAAAAAGCTTACGGCTGGGGACATTGAACCAGATTCAGAAATCGAAGTATTAAATCCTGACTTACACATAGCAACCTTAGATGAAGGTGCTAAACTAGTTATGGAACTTACGGTGGAAAGAGGCCGGGGATATGTCAGTGCTGACCAGCAGCCGATTAAAAATGATGAAATAGTAGGTTTAATACCTGTTGATTCCATCTATACTCCTGTTACTAGGGTAAATTATAATATTGATAATGCTAGAGTCGGTAAAAGAACTGACTATGACAGTCTTACTTTAGAAGTATGGACAAATGGCAGTATTAGTCCCGAGGAATCAATTAGTCTGTCTGCACAGATTCTAATCGAATACTTAAAACTATTTACTGAAATTGATGATACTTATGCCGAAGTTGAAATCCTAGTAGAAAAAGAAGAAGAAAAGAAAGACAAAGTTCTAGAAATGTCCATTGAGGAATTAGAATTATCAGTTAGAGCTTCTAATGGTCTTAAGAGAGCTAATATTAATACCGTGGGTGATTTAATCGAAAAAACCCGGGAAGAAATGAGCAAAATAAGAAACTTAGGACAAAAATCGTTAGAAGAAATTGAACGCAAACTTAAAGAGCTGGAATTAGGCTTTAAAAAACCGGAAGATTAGAGAGGAGGAACTCTTTTGGGTTACCGTAGATTAGGCTTGAGAAGTAATCAAAGAAGAGCTGTACTTAGAAACTCAGTTACTTCTCTTATAGAAACAGAAAAAATAACTACAACCGAAACTAGAGCTAAAGAAATCAAAAAAATCGCAGATAAAATGATTACCTTAGGCAAAAAAGGTGATTTACATTCTAGACGCCAAGCTTTAGCTTATATAACTACAGAAGAAACAGTTAATAAACTGTTTAATGATATCGCTGCTCGTTACACTAACCGCCAAGGCGGATATACACGTATTATTAGAACTGGAAATCGTAAAGGTGACGGCGCTCCTATGGCGATATTAGAGCTAGTTGATTAATTAGTTTATTTAGTTGCTAGTTAGACTTTAAAAAATATTATTTTAAGTATAAAACGGTAGCATTGGAGGAGTTGTAATAAACATCCTCCTTATCTTTTTGTACTTTTATTTTAGTAGAATTTTAACTAGATATGTATAGTATATCTAGTATATAAGTAAAGCTGCGCGGGGGAGAAAATGCATAGAATTAAGCTGATAATTGAATATGATGGCAGCAATTACCACGGCTTTCAATGGCAAAATAATGCTTTAACTATCCAAGAAGAAATTGAAGCTGCCATAACTAAACTAGTGGGAGTGCAAACTAGAATAACTAGTGCGGGACGTACTGACACAGGAGTTCACGCTTTAGGACAAGTAATATCATTTGATATTAATAGCAGTATACCAGCTGATAAATGGAAATTTGCTTTAAATAGTGTACTACCTGCTGATATTAGAGTTAATACTAGTGAACTAGCCTCTAAAGATTTTCATCCGCGTTTTGATGCTATTTCTAAAATCTATAAATATAGAATATACCGCTCTGAAGTAGGTCGGGCTATAGTTAGAAATTACGCTTTATGCATAAGTGAACCTATAAATATACAAGCTATGCAAGAAGCCTGTTCCTATATAATAGGGGTGCAAAACTTCAAATCATTTTGCGCCAGTGGATCCGCAGTAAAAAGCTATGAGCGCAATGTTATGAATTGCTATATCGAAGAAAACAGTCATTACTTAGACTTTTATATTGAAGCTAACGGATTTTTATATAATATGATACGAATTATAATGGGGCTGCTAATAGAAGTAGGAAGAAACCAAATGCCCCCCGCAAGAATTAAGGAAATAATCCAAGCCCAAGACCGTACCCTAGCAGCTATAACTGCCCCCCCGCAAGGTTTGTATTTAATGCAAGTTAACTATATGTCATAGGGACGGGGGTTTTGACACACTTTTTGGGTTAGGTGTGAGGAGAATTAAGAATTAAAAATTACCCGGTCTTACCTTGACAAGGGTAGGGGATTTTCGGTAATATTATAAGGTAGTCTTAAAATGTCCCTTGGTCCAGCCCCGTTCCGAGGATAACATCAAAAGACTGGTATATGATACACAGGAGGGACAAATGTGAAAACATATATGGCGAAGCCATTAGAAGTTGAACGCAAATGGTATGTAATCGATGCCAGCGGACAAACTTTGGGACGTTTAGCAACAGAAGTGGCTACAATTTTAAGAGGTAAACATAAACCTATTTATACACCACATGTTGATACTGGTGATTATGTGATAATCATCAATGCTGAAGATATTGTTCTTACCGGCAAAAAATTAGACCAGAAAATGTACCGCCGTCACAGTGGTTATCCGGGCGGATTAAAAGAAATGACTTATAGAAACTTATTAAACAAAAGACCGGAAAAAGCTATTGAGGCAGCCGTAAAAGGAATGTTACCTCATAATCGCTTAGGCAGGAAAATGTTTGCTAAGTTAAAAGTATATAAGGGCAGCGAACATCCACATCAAGCACAACAGCCTGAAGTTCGCGAACTGAAAGGGTAAGGAGGATAGACTATGGCTAAGGTACAATACTGGGGAACTGGTAGAAGAAAAAAAGCTATTGCTAGAGTAAGACTAGTACCAGGTGATGGCAATATTACAATAAATGATAGGACTTTCGAGGATTTCTTTCCTAATAAAACTAGTCGTCTAATAGTACAACAACCATTAGAATTAACTAGTACCAACGGCAGATTTGACGTAATTTGCCGCGTGCAAGGCGGTGGAGTTACCGGACAAGCTGGCTCCATCCAATTAGGGATTGCTAGGGCGTTAATTAAAGCTAATCCAGAATTAAGATCCCAACTACGGGGAGCCGGATTCCTAACTCGTGATCCTCGTATGAAAGAAAGAAAAAAATACGGCTTACACAAAGCCAGAAAAGCTCCTCAATACTCAAAAAGATAATATTACAAATATCAAACACCAGGTTGGAAACG